>NC_019908.1:319444-638889 GCF_000325665.1 Brachyspira pilosicoli P43/6/78 | reverse complement strand
GATATCATAAAAAATGCTTGAAGAGATGTTGCTATTATTTGCTGCTATTTTCTTCATCAGATGTTTTATTGTTTATTGAGTTAGTTACTTTTTCTAAATAGTTATTTTTTTCTTCTGTTAAATTATTTAAGTTATTGTTTTCTAAATTATTATTTTCATTTATTGTATTATTATTATTATTATTATTATTATTATTATTATTATTATTATTAACACCTCTATTTTGCTGTATCATTTCTTGTATGTAATTATATGAATCATTAACTATATTGTTTATGTTTTGTTCTTCTGTATTTTCTATATTATTATCTTTTTGCTCTTCTATATCTTTTGTATTGTTAAGTTGATTATTTTGATTATTATTAAAAAATACGGATAATGACTCTCTTGTAATTGTGGAGTTGTTTTGCATAGAATTTGTATTTTGTGTATTTACAGAAGTTTCAAGCATAGAATTAGTTTCATAAGCCATAATTGATAAAGTTTCATTTGTATTAGATTTTATGAAGAAATTAAATAGCGGTACATTATCTAAGAAACTTATTTTATTTTCTTCTTCACTTCCTGTAGTTTCTAATGTTAATGCTTCTCTATGATTAATGCTAAAAAAGTCTTTTACAGCAATATCTACCATAGGAGAATATTTTTTTATAATAGTAAATAGTATAGATACAAGTAATATAAATGAAACAGATATAATTATAGGTTTTTTAAAATTAAATTCTTTATCTTCGCTTCTTATTCTTCTTGTATATGATATACCTTTAGATTTAGCTTTTAACTGCTCATATCTTGGCACTTTTCAACTCCATTTTTTATAGTGTATCGTTATAATTATCGAAAAAATAGAAAATTGTGTTAGAATTTTATTATATATATAAGTAAATATATTAGTAATTAATTGCATTATATTTCTAAATATAGTATTATTACTTAACTATTATAGAAGGGGAGAATTATGTTAAAAAGAATATTATTGTTTTTGTATATTTTTATTTTAATTATTTCATGTACAAATAATGTAAATCGTTCTTCAAAGGAATTATTTATTAATGCTGGTGAAGAACCAAAGACAATAGACCCTACATTATCTGGAAACGACTTTGTTTATCCAAGACATGTATTTGAAACTTTGATAATAAAGGATAAAAATGGCAATTTGCAAGGCGGTGCTTGTGAAAGTTGGGATATTTCAGATGATGGACTTAAATATACTTTTCATTTGAGAGAGAATGCTAAGTGGTCTGACGGAGTAAATGTAACTGCAAATGATTTTGTTTATGCTTTACAAAGAGCTGCTAATCCAGCTAGTGCTGCAGAGTATACTTCATTTGTAGAATATATAAAAAATGCTGTGAAGGTACTTTCTAGTGAGCTTCCAGTAGAAGAGCTTGGGGTAAAAGCTATAGATGATTATACTTTAGAAATAACTTTAGAATCACCTACAGGATATTTTTTAGATATACTTACTTATCCAATATTTGCTCCTGTTAGAAAAGACATTATAGAAAAGTATGGTGATGAATGGTCATTAAGTCCAGAAAGCTATATTGGTAATGGTGCATTTGTTATGACAGAGAGAAATCCTGATGAAAAAATAGTTGTAGTAAAAAATACTAATTATTGGAATAAAGATAATATTGTTCCTGAAAAAATTACTTTTGTGATGATGAAAGATGCTACTTTAGCACTTGCTGGTATAAAAGATGGTTCATTAGATTTTTCTGTTAATATTATAGAACAGGATTTAGAAAAACTTAAAGAAGAGGGTATAGTTAATATAGCTCCATATTTTTCTACAGTTGCTTTTGGTATAAATGCTACTAATGAAGTCTTAAAAGATGTAAGAATAAGAAAGGCATTATCTTTGGCTATAGACAGAAACTATATAGTTGAAAATGTTGTACCTACTGCAAAATCACCTACTAGTGCTTGGGTTCCTGTGGGAGCTTATGATGTTAGCGGAGATTTTAGAGAAAATGGCGGAGAATATATTGATTTGTCTAAAGAGGCTTATTCTAATAATGTTGAGATGGCTAAACAATTATTGGCTGAAGCAGGATATCCTAATGGTGAGAATTTCCCTGTATTAGAATATAAGACTACTTCAGATTTGGTTTATATGCAAGTAGCTGAAGCAGTGCAGCAGATGTGGAAAGAAAATTTAGGTATTGATTTACAAATAACTTCTATGGAATGGGCTGCTTATCAGCAGATGAGAAGTGATAAAGATTATCAGCTTATAAGAACTTTATGGATTGGTGATTATAGCGATCCTATGACTTTCTTAGAGAATTATTTAAGTTATAGAAGCCAAAATACTACAGGATACAGCAATATTATGTTTGATAAATACATAGAAACTGCTAGGTCTACTGCTAATCAAAGTATAAGAATGGAAGCTATGCATAATGCTGAAAAATTGTTGGTAGCAGAAGATAACTTGTTAATACCTATATACAATCCTTCAAATCCAACTCTAATAAGTAAGAGATTAAAAGACTATGTTCTAACTCCATTACAAGAATATCAATTCCATTATGCTTATTTAGAATAAATTATTAAATTTTATTAAGTCCCTTATCTGTTTTGGTAAGGGACTTTTTATTTTTAAATAAATCTTATTATAAAAAATAAATATACTAATACCGATAATTATAGTAATAAATTTAAATATATTTTGGAAGTTTATGAAAAGATTATCAATTTTATTTTTTATGTTATTTTTAATATGTTCATGTTCTACTATGGATAAAATTTCAGAAAATAATATAACAGATAAAAAAAATGTATTAGACGGCAGAAAGTTTAAATTGGTTAGTATATATCCAGATATGAATATTACAATAGAGTTTAATGATAATAAAATAAGCGGTTTTTCAGCAGTTAATAGATATTCATCTTTATATGAAATAGATGGAGATATTTTTAATGTTTATAATTTAATAACAACATTAATGTCTGGACCTAAAGACAAAATGAAAGCAGAATATGAGTATTTAAATCTTTTAAAAGATGTAACCTCATATAAAATTGAAGGCAAAAAATTAACTTTATATACAGTGCTTTCTAGTAACTATTTAATTTTTGAAGAGATATGAAAAGAAATAATTTAAAAAATATACTTATAATATTATCTATTATATTCTTTATAATGTTTTCTTGTTCTTCTACAAAGAAGTCATTAGCCGTGTCATCTAGCACACTTACAGGTAAAACTTATAAACTTACAAATATGTTTGAAGAAGATGGTATTACAATATCTTTTTATAATACTGAGTTTTACGGCTATGGCGGAGCTAATACATATTTTGGAGAATATGAGGTTAGAAGGGGGAATATTTTACTTATAAAAAATATAGAAGTTACTAAAATATCTGAAGATGAAGAAACTTTAAAAAAAGAAAGAAGATTACATCAAATATTTGAATAATGCTTCATCTATAGAGTTTAACGGTGAAGAATTAGTTATAAATACTTTAGATAAAGATTTAAAGCTCATTTTCAAAAGACTTTATTAACTTTTAATTCTATCTCTCTATATATTTCTAAAAATCCTGTTTTATGTTATAATATTTGCAATTAAATTTTATGGGAATATTTTTTTATTATGAAAAGCAATCTCATCTCTTTCATTAAAAGAAAGAATGAATCAATACATACAACAGAAACTATTTATATAGCATCAATATTTAGTATTATAGGCGGGTTTGTTGATTCATATACTTATATTACAAGAGATGGTGTATTTGCTTATGCTCAGACAGGTAATATTATATTTTTTGCTATGAATATTGCTAGAAGAGATTTTTTTGAGGCTATGCATTATTTAATATCTATTTTTGTATTTATAATAGGTATTTGGTTTGCTTTATATGTAAAAAAAATATTAAATAGAAAAAAATTAATGGAATTAGAATATTTAGTAATACTTATAAATTCCATTATACTTTTTGTAGTTGGTCTTTTACCTAGAGGAATGTTTGATACTGTAGTTATTAGTTTTATAGCTTTTATGTCTGCTATTTTGATGATAACTTTTAATAGGGTTGAGGGACTTGCTTATGTTACTAATATGTGTACAGGAAATTTAAGGTCTGCTTCAGAAAATTTTTTTAAGTTTTTATTTAACAAAGATAAAACTGGATTAAAAAATGGACTTATATATTTAAGCATTTTATCATGTTTTATGTGCGGAGCTTTTTTGGGAAGTTTGTTTACTAATATTTTAGGAAGCAGGAGTATATGGATAGCAAGCGGATTATTGCTTATAGTTGAGAGTTTAATGTTTTTTGATAATTAATTACTATTTTTTGTATTGATGAAAATGATTTTTATATATATAATTTAAGGATATTTTTATGGATTATTATAAAATACTTAATGTTAATATATTAGCAAGTGAAGAGAAGATAAAAAAGTCTTATAGAGAGTTAGCAAAATTATATCACCCTGATAGAAATGCTGGAGATGATGTTGCTGCTGATAAGTTTAAAGAAATTACTGAAGCTTATGATGTTTTATCTGATAAAAAAAAGAGAATGGAATATAATATTAAGTATTTAGCTAATAATAAATATGTTATAACAGGACTAGCTGCCTTAGGATTAGGAGTTAGTATAATAATTGGAAGCAAGAGAAGAAAATAATTTTGTTAATATTTATTTTTTGATTTTATATATAAGCTTTTATTTTTTATGTATTTTATAAATGAGGATATGTTAAAATGGCAAACAAAAGAGATTATTACGAAGTATTGGGAGTAAGTAAAACAGCGAGTGCTGATGAAATTAAAAAGGCGTATAGAAAATTAGCTATGCAATATCACCCTGATAGAAATCCAGGCAATAAAGAAGCAGAAGAGAAGTTTAAAGAAGCTACAGAAGCTTATGAGATATTATCTGATGAAAAGAAGCGTGCTCAGTATGACCAATTTGGTTTTCAAGGCGTTCATAGTGATTTTGCTGATGCTTATGGAAGAGGCGGATTTGACTTTTCTCAGATGTTTGGAGGCTCTGGCGGTTTTGGCGATTTGGACGATATATTTAGTTCTTTTTTTGGAGGAGGTTTTTCTTCTAGAAGTTCAAGAGGTCAAAGACGCGGTAATGATTTAAGACATGATGTTACGCTTTCTCTTGAAGATGCTGTGTTCGGCAAAAAGATGGAGATTAAATTAGATAAAAAAGATATTTGTGATGCTTGTCATGGAAGCGGAGCTGAACCTGGTACCAAAACTCAAACTTGTCCTTCTTGTAATGGTACAGGTGAGGTTAGAATGGCTCAAGGATTTTTTAGCGTAAGAAGAACTTGCAGCAGATGTAATGGAACTGGCTCTATTGTTACTACACCTTGTAAAAAATGTCATGGAACTGGTACTATTAAAAAGCCTAAAACTATATCTGTTAATATACCTAAGGGAATTGATGATAATACACAGTTAAGAATATCTGGAGAGGGTGAAGCTATTGCTGGAGGTGTAAATGGAGATTTATACCTTTATATACATGTAGCACCGCATCAGTATTTTGTTAGAGATGGTATTGATTTAATTACTGAAGTGGGTATTAATATAGTACAGGCTACTTTAGGTGATGATATATTTATAGAAACATTAGATAAGAAAAAAGTAAAAATAAAAATTCCTGCTGGTACTAATAGCGGACAGATTTTTAAGCTAAAAGGAAATGGAGCTAATCATATTAATAGGTCATCTAGAGGAGATTTATTTGTTATAGTAAATATTGATGTTAATAATAAATTGTCTTCTGAAGAGAAAAGATTATTTAATGAGCTTAAAAAAGTTATTCCAAATAATGAAGAGCCAAAATTAAGAAAGCCTAGCAGAAATAATTTATAATTGTTTTGTTATGATTTCTATTAATTGATTTGCACTATATTCTATACTTGGGATATTTTCTATTGAAGATGAAAGACTATTATATAATTCTTTATCTTCTATGAGTGTAATTAATTTATTGCATAGAGATATTGGATTTTGAGAGTTATATATTATGGCGTTTTTATTATCTGTAGTAATTTCTGCAGACGGACTTTTAGAATCTATTATTGGTACTATTTTATTATGCCAAGCAGATATTAATTCTATATAGAAAGGGTCTTCTGTATTATGTATTAAAATTGTATAGGCACTCGATATTATATCTTCTATATTAGAGTTATAATCTACTAGCTCCACATAGTCTTTTATCTTTAATTTATTTATATTATCTTCTAAGTATTTGTTGTATCCTGCTATTATTAGTTTGTATGCTTCTTTATTATTTTTTATTGAATTATTTATATATTCACAGTATGCAGAAGTACATTTATATATGCTGTTTTTTGAATCGAAGAAAGTGAGTATATAATTTTTTTCTTTATTCTTAATATTCTGCTTTGAAATATATGGCGAATAATATGGACGAACTATTTCTATTGTTTTATTATTATTATAAATATATTCCAGGATATTCTTTATTTTTTCATTAGCACATAATACTATATCTATATTTGAAAGACTTTTATAATCTTCTTTTAATTTTCTTTTGTTATTATTATTTTTATATATATGTTTTTGAAAGTTTATTGAATACCATATTATTAGAGGTGATTTTATTTTCATTTTATTAAACATATTTTTTATTTTATATGCTATTATATTCATTGGATAATCTATAGCAATTATTGCCAGAGCATTTTTTGATTGATTTACTATTTCTTTGATATTTGGAAGTTTTAATGATAGATGTTTCTTTGTAATGTAACCATAAAAAGTTTTTGGAAATTTATTTGAATATAGAGTTACTTTTAGGCCTTTTTTGTATAATAAATCTATTAAATTTAATATAAATATATTTGTTCTGTTATTTATTGTTATATTTGATGTTAATATTATTACTTCTTTCATAATTAATTTTATATCTTTATTAAAAATTAATATTATTATTTCCGATATTTATAGCAGTATTTGTAAGGAAATATTATGAAATTAATAAAGATACTGCTTGCTATTTTTATGCTATATATTTCGGCATATTCCAAAGATATTTTACAATATTCTCAAAAAACTGTATCTGATAGAAATTTAGATATTAATGTAGAAAATGTAAATATTATTACAAATGATTTCTTTAATAATGCCAATGAAGATATTAAAATAAATATTGTAAATAAATTAAATGAAGCTAAATTATTAATAGAAGAGTCTAAATATAATGAAGCTATTAATATTTGTAATTCATTAGAAGAAAGTTATAAAGATTATTATGATATTTATTATACTAGAGGGCTTGCTTATTATAAACATGGAGATTTATATTATGCTTCTTTAGATTTTAGTAAGATTATAAATTGGTATATTAATGATAGAGAAGTGCATAAGAACATAGCAGATTTGTTTTATAAGATTAATGAGTATGAATATGCTTTAATAACTTATATATCTGCTTATAAAATATATAATGATAATTATTGGTTATATTTAGCTGGTGATATTGCTTTTAGAAATTTTGATATAAAGAGTGCTGAAAAATATTATAGCTTATGTATTCAAAATGGAAGTGATTATGGATATGAGGGCTTTGGAGATATTAGTATTTTTAAAAAGCAATATGATGATGCTATAAATAATTATAATGTTGCTGTTAGAGCAAATGTTTCTAATGATAATAATATAATTAGAATAAACTCTAAAATATCAAATGCTGCAGTACAAAAAGAACTTTATGCTTGGGATAGTTTAATAATTTCTAATGATTATAGTAACGCTATTAGTAAATTAGATTCTCTTTCTAATTATACAAAAGATTATCCTGAAATAGAGCTTGCTTTAGCTAAGACTTATTTTAAAATGAAAAATTATAATGAATCTAAAGATATGTTAAATAGATTTATAAAAAATAATAAAAACTTTGATGAGGCTTATGCTATACTTGCTCAAATATTTTTATATGAGGGTAAAGAGAGAGAGGCTATTAATATATTAGAAGAGGGATTAAAATATTCTTATAACAAGCCTAGACTATATGAAACACTTGCTAATATGCTTTATAATTATGGATATTTATATTATCCAAATGAAATAATTTCTCAAATTGTTGGTTTTTATGATATATCTGATGAAAATAAAATAGAATATGCTAAATATTTAATATTTAAAAGAAAATACGAAAAAGCAAAAGAGATATTAGTTAGTATAGAAGCTTATAGAAATACTGTTGCTAATTTAAGTAAATCTATTGATTATAATATTGCTCTTGATAGGGCTGATTATTTATATAATAATGGACTTTATGTTGATATTATTAATTTAATGATGAACAGCAAATTTGAAGGCTATGAAGAGCAGAGAAGATTATGGTATATTGCAAGCAGCTATTCTAAATTGGGTTCTACAGATGAAGGCATAAAAATTTTAAAAAGAGCTTTTGATGATAATGTTATAAGTATTAATAATGTTATATTATTAAGAGAGCTTTTGGGCATAAGAGTAAAATCAAATGATATTTCTGATTATCAAAAAGAGATATACCTTACAGATATAAAATCTACTTTATTCTGGGAAGATGATTTAAAATTTAACACTTCTCTTATTACTGATAAAGTATTTGAATATTTAAAATTTGATAGATATGATGATGCTATTAATTATATAGATGGACTTAGAAATATTAATACTAAAGACCCTTATATAAAAAAGATAAACTCTATAATATACGGATATTATGCTTCATATTTGTATAATACAAAAGAATATGATAAATCAAAAAATATTGCCAATTTAGCTATGAGAATTAATAGAGAGAATTATGATGCTATAGCTATAAAAAATAAAATATATATAGATTCTTATTTAGCTTCTATGGGCAATTATAATAATATTAATGGGTATGTTAAGTTTTCTGATGTTAGAAGAGAGGTTTTAAAAATTGCTCCTGCTTATATGAACAATGTTATTGCCTTAGCAGAATCATTGGCATATGAGTATGACAGCAGTGCTTATGATATGACTTATAATATTTTTAAGTATGTTAATGTTGCTGGGGCAAAAGATGCTATTTTAGGAAGAATCTACAGCAAGAGCAGATTGTATGGATATTCAATTAATGCTTTTGACAGAGCTTCTAAATATATGGATGTAGATTTGCTTTGGAAGGTAGACAGTATTGTTAATGTTAGCTCTTATCCTTTATCTTTATTTAATTTAAATAAGGAATATGAATCTGATAGAGATTTTTATGCATTATCAAAATTAAATATTAAACTTGGAAATAATGCTGCTGCTATGAGATATGCTAATAAGGCTGTTTTAATTAATGGTGATAATCTTGACTATTTGTATCAAATATCTTATATAAATGAGATAACAGGAAATAATCGTGAAGCATTAGATGGTTATGAGAATATTATTAGCATTAATAAAAATCAGGCTGCTGCTAATTATAGGGCTTCTGTTGTAGCATTAAATTATTTTAGAGATTTTGTTAAGGCTCAGAAATATGCTCTAAATTATATTTCACTTCTTCCTGATGATGGAAGCGGATACGCTTTACTTGCTAGAATATACAAATTGAGAGCTGAAAGCTATATAGATAGAAATACAAATACTCTTCTAAAAGAATCTTTACAGCTATATAAAACAGCATTAAATAAATCTGTTTGGGGTAAAGATATGGTTGATAAAAAATATATTGAAAAAGAAATAGAAGATATATTAAATAAACTATTAAAATAAATTTAAAAATTAGAATAAATCTTTTAGCAGATGAAGTCTTTTTTCTATAGATATACCGTATACTCTATTATCATTTTCTTTTACAGAAAGCTCTATTGCTGTATATATGAATTGCGTTGCTTTTTTTAATGCATCTTCTATAGAATAGTCATTTAGTATATATCCTAACAATGCTGATGCAAAAGCATCACCTGTGCCAGGTATTGCTATATTTATTTTATCAAAGTAGCTTGTTATAATATTATTGTTTTTTATATTGTATGCTAAAGAACCAAATTTATTATCTTTTTCTACGCTTGTTACAATTATATTTTCTGATGTTACATTTGATAATTCTTTGACCATTTCTATTACATTTTCTTCTGTGTATTTTTTGCTAGGGTCTTTATCTAAAAGCAAACATAACTCTGTTGTATTAGGTGTTACTATTGTAGCATATTTTAGTATTCTTTTAAGTGATTTTATATGCTTTTCAGTCATAGAAGAATATAACTTACCATTATCTCCTAATATTGGGTCTAATAATATAGTTTTTATTTTGAAATATTCTATTATATCTATAACTATATCTACCTGTTCATCAGATGCAAGCCAGCCTATATATAAAGCATCAAACTTTGCTTCTCTCTTTTTTAACTCATTTACTATTTGTTTTAATTGTGCTGTTAAATCAAAAGCACAAAAAGATTCAAAAGCAGTATGATTTGAAAGTAATACTGTTATTAGGGGAGATACTTTTATACCAAAGGCAGAAAGAACAGGTATATTAACTGTTAAAGAAGCTTTTCCATAAGAACATATATCGTTAATAAGAAGTACGTTGCAATCTTTCATTATTATTTCTTTTAATTAAAATGTTTATAATTTTATTCTTTAAATATAATTAAGCTATCTTCATCAGATAATACTTTAAAACCAGATATTTGAGCATAATATGCAAACTCTTTTAATGTTAAACCATATCTATCATCTATCTCGTCTTTAGTTATTTTAAATTTTTTACTTCCACGCATAAATGCAGATAATTCAAAACTATCTTTTCCAAATTTTCTTTCTATTTCAACAAGAAAAGGATTTTTGCTTGCTTTTTTCATTAAATATTTCTCCAAGATAACCTAGCAAAATAATATCATATATTTTTTATTTTATCAATGATAATTTGATAATTTTATTAAAAAACTTTATTTGTTAAAATATCAAAAATACTATTTTGAACGCTCTTTTCTTATCAAATTTATAGTTTTAAGTGTATGCGGATCATAATAAACTGCTATTTTTTTATTTTTGCTAAATACTATTTTATGTTCTTTGTTATTGCTAGTACTATTATTTTCGTATTGATACATTATTAATTCATTACCTTGAAGTAATGCTGTTCCATTAATATAGCTATATCCTCCATTAGGAAGTTTGGTGCCTATATATACATAATTATTTTCTATATATAATGTTACAGAATTAGCATAATATTCTCCTACATAATCTGTGAGTAAATCTGAGCGTTTTAAAGTTTCTAGTTCATTATTTATAACATCATTTATTAATACACTTCCTTCTACTATTCTATCACCTTTTAGTATATAATTTTTTTCTATTTTTTTTGCTCCTTCAGTATACTTCATTATTAGTATATTATTTTTTAAACTAAACTCTGGATTTAAGTTTT
This sequence comes from Brachyspira pilosicoli P43/6/78, assembly GCF_000325665.1. Classification (NCBI taxonomy): domain Bacteria; kingdom Pseudomonadati; phylum Spirochaetota; class Spirochaetia; order Brachyspirales; family Brachyspiraceae; genus Brachyspira; species Brachyspira pilosicoli. Next base: position 627,490 of record NC_019908.1, on the reverse strand, counting down.
TTATACTAGCATCAGCGTATATTTGTCCTTGTTCATTTATAGAAAACAAATATTTTTTTGATAGTTTACTTAGTTCATTAACCCATATATAATAACTTCCAGAATATGTTTTTATTTCATTTATGGTTCCTACTAATTCAGTTAGAGAAGTAGAAAAGCTTTCTTTGTTATATACATTTTTTACTACTAGTTGTCATGTAAGTGTCGTAGAAATCAAATACTTCGACTCTTGAGTTTTTTTCATTAATATCACCAGATAATTCATTTCCAATTATTTCTATTTGTAATTTATTTAAAAATAATGTTTTTACTCCAAATTTTTGTGATACTTTTTCATCATATACAATTCCGTTTTCAACTATTACTTTTATTATTCTATTAGTAATATTATTGTTATCTATAGTTTCTAAATAATATCTTCCGCTATATTTTTTTAAATAATCAGATATTTTTACTGGATCAGTTATTATATCATCAGCAACAGGAGGTTTTTCTACAATTATTTCGTCTATTACAGTTCCATCTCCTATATCAATATTTGTATTTGGGCTTGTAGTAGAGTTGGCACAAGAAATAATAAATAATGTTATGAAAACTAATATAATTTTATTCATAAAACACTCCATTATATATTATTTTATTAATATAATTTGATAATTTTATATATATAAGTCTATATAAAATTATCAAAAAATCAACGTACTATATATTGTTTTTAGTATATTTAGTGTTTTTTTATGAATTTTTTTAGTCTTATTTATTTAATATAACAATGCCTCCATTATCCGGCTTTGTATATGTAACTTTATTATTATCAAATACGAATTTATGTTCTTTTGTAGGGTACTTAGATGAGTACTGATAAAGAATTAAAGTATTGCCTTTCATAACAGGAGTAAATGTGTCATATCTAGTAAGAGTGCTTAATGTTATTTTATCTGAAGCTACAGTTAAAGTTATAGTAGTAGTTCCGTCTTTTCCTGTGTATGTACCATTATATGGAGTAAATAAATCATATCTTGTTAAAGCTTCATATTGTAACTGATCATTTATCCAAGAATTTCCAAAAATTAATTTATCATCATAAAAATGTAATTCTTGTTTTATTTTAGTTCCTCCTACTTTAGTATATGTAATAGTAAGTACCTCATTTTTTATAGATGCAGTTGAATATGTTATACTTAAATTATCATCTATATATATTTGTCCGCTTGTATCAATTAATATATAATATTTTTTAGTATCATCATAATCATAATAATAGTAATCTCCGCTATATTGTTTTAATTCTTCAATAGCTTCTCCTATTTTATAATTATATCCTTGTTTAGCAGCATAAGTCTCTTTATGAAATATTGCATTTGCAAATAAGTATATGTTTTGATTGGTTGCAAAATTAAAAGTGAACATTTCGTCATTTTTATCATAACCGCTTCCTCTTGTGGTTTTTCCTGGTATGTATATTTGCAATTTAGTACCAAATAATGTTCTTGTGCCAGTTACTTCTTTACCGTATCCTGTATATATTTTATCATTTTCTATAATGTATCTTAAATCAAGGCTTTCATCTTCATATTTTGAATAATATATTCCATTATGTTCTTCTATAAAAGAAGATATTTGGGTAGGGTCAGTAATAGCTTTTTCTTTTTCTATCACGCTTCCTCCACCAAAAAGAAGTATAAAATATTCTATATCAAATGGAAATGTTGAATCTGATTTACAAGATATTAAAAATAAATTGATTATTGTTGCTATAATAATTAGTTTTTTGGTCATAATTTGCTCCAAAACTTTATATAAAAAAATGATATAGCTATTGTACAAAAAGTCAATATTTTATATGGCTGTTAGTAAAAAAAAATAAATAAATATGTATTTTAGGAGGTAATTATGAATTAAATATTGTTTTAATTTATTTAATTTTGGCTTATTTTAAAAAAATATTTGTTTAACTATAGGCAATACTTAATTTGAAGGATATAATAACATGTTTATTGACAATGATTTTATTTTGAATCCAAATTATGAAAGCCTTAGTTTAAAAAAAGAAAAAGAAATAGTATCATATTTACTTTCTAATGGTATATCTTTAAATACTGCAAATATTATAACAGATAAACTTTATTATAAGTTTCATAATTTGTATAACATAGTAAACTCTGATGAAAAAGAGCTTTTAAAAATCAAAGGCATCACTTCAAAAAAAGTTTTTATATTAAAAAATATACCAATGCTTTTAGAATGTTTTTTAATTAATAGCTTGAAAAGTGATAGTTTAGACCTTAAAAAGAAGGACTTGATAAATTATCTTATTATAAAGTTTGGAAGACTTAAATTTGAAGCTTTTTCTATAATATGTTTAGATATTAATAAAAGATTAATTTCTATAGAACAAATATTTAGAGGCACTATAGATTCTGCTACTATTTACCCTAGAGATTTAGTTGAAAAAGCATTATCATTAGGCTCTAGTTATGTTATATTATCTCACAATCACCCATCTGGTATAGCAAAACCTTCCAAAGCGGATATTGAAATAACAGAAATAATATATAAAGCATTTTTTATGGTGAATATTAAAGTTTTAGACCATATTATAATAGCTGGAAACATTCATTATAGTTTTAGAGAAAATGGAATATTAGATAAATATAAAGATAGTATAAGTGTAGGAGTTTGATAAATGGATAAGAATAATTTAAAGAAACATTTTTTTAAGAGTATGATATCAGATTGCAAAGATGAAAATAAAAATATTGATAAAGATAATAATGAACTATCTTTTTTGTCTTATATTGGCAGCAGAATAAGAATTGTAAGAAAGTCTCAAAATAGAACTATATCATATATAGCTGATATGGCAAAAATATCTCCAAAATATTTACAAGGAGTTGAGGTTGGAAAGAGAAATATATCTATTACTAATTTAAATAAGATTGCTAAGGTATTAAATATACCTATATCTTTACTTCTTTGTAATGAGGAAGTTTCAGATATTGCTAAAAATGAAAAATTACTATCTATTGCTATGAAATTAAAAGATTATTCTATTGAAGAGTTAGAAAATATGGATAATATTATCAATGATATAAGAAAAATTGAGGAATAATTTTTTAATATTATGCTAACTATATTTAACATTATACCGAAATATTTTATATATTTAAATAAGAACATATATATTTTACATATTATATGTATTTAAGTTTTTAATTATATATGTAAAAATTAGGGGAATTTTATATATGGCTACTAGTGATGCTTTTCTTCAAGATGTTTATCAAAATGCAGTAGATGCTGAAGTTAATAAAAGAAGTCTTACTCTTTCAAATCTTTCTGATAATGCTAAGAGCTATCAGAGAGAAATATCTGCTTATGAAGATTTAAAAAACAGACTAAATATATTAACTACTACATCTAAAGAATTATATGGTTTCCGTTCTCCTTTTAAAAATTATATTGGTAAAGGGGAGGGAGTTCCAGATTATTTTACTGTATCTGCTAACAGACTTGCAAGCACAACTACTTATGATATAGAGATTAAAGAATTAGCAAATAGCCAAAAATTCTCTTCAAAAGCATATAATATGAATGATACTCTTCCTGCTGGTGTTATTAAATTAAAAATAGCAGAAGATGAATATACTATAGATTTTGCAGGCGGTAGTTTAGTTAATTTGCAAAAAACTTTAGAAAAAGCATTCGGCAAAAAAATAAAAACAACAATTACGCAAAAGTCAAAAAATCTTCAAGTTCTCACTATAGATTTAGTTAAAACAGGTTCTAAAAATATAGTAGAAGTTGTAAGCGATGATGCGGGTATATTAAAACAACTTAACATGTTTACAAGAAGACCTTATAGATATTTAGGTCATATATTTAATGAAAGTCTAATAAATAAATGGAAAGATGAATCTGATAATTTAACTACAAATTATATGATAAAGAATGATTTTATTGTATTGAAGGGTGTAAATAAATTATCAATGCCTTTGCATAGAGAGGCTGAAGCTAATGAAAACATTACTATTTCAATTACAGCAAGAGCATCTGACACTTTAGATGATGTTGAAGAAGAAGCTCCTATAATGCCTCCTACTGTTGATTTATCTATACCAGATACAGGACTTACTTTCAACAAAATAGATAGTGTAATATATAAAGATGTTGAGCTTTATGGTGAAGGATTATCACCTGCTGATAGTTCTAGAACATTTGAGGATATAAAGAAATATAAAGAAGCACTTGAAGCAGAGAGGGCTGCTAAAAAAGATGTTGAAGCTGAAGCGCCTCAGGCAATAGATGCTACAGGATTTAATTCTGAGATAATAGGAGTTAAATATATTAATAAAGCAGGAGATGAGGTTGAAAAATTCTTTGCCTTGCCTACAATTAGTTCTAGTTGGCAGAGATTAAATATACCTATAGGAAGTCAATTTGAAGAGGGCGATGTTATTACTCAGGTAGTTCTTATAAATAAAAATGAAGGATATAATATTTTTTATAAGGATTTATTAGTTGAGGATATGGGCAGAGAAGAAGATGCTCCAAACTATTTAATATCTGAGGCAACTGATGCTAGAGCCTCTGTTGATGGTATAGATATACTTAGTGAAAGCAATGAGTTTAAAGATGTTGTAGATGGTCTTAATATCACAGCTTTAAAACCTACACCAGAAGCATTTGCTACTACAATAGAAGTGGATAAAGAGGGCGTAGTAGATGCTATAGTTAATTTTGTGAGTGCTTATAATGATGTTATAGATTTGCTTAATGACACTACTCATACACCTTTAAATAAAGATGTAATGGATAGTTTAGAGACTATGAACAGAACTGATATGATAGATTTGGCAAATACATTGGGAGTTACTTTTGACCCTGAACTTACTGATACTGCTTTAAGAAAAAAATTATATTATATTGGTGTATTTAGCGGTAATACATTAGTTAATAATATATCACAAAGAATGAAATCTATTATAGCTGCTTCTTATGAAACAGAATATGGTGAAGAGTTAGCTTTATTAGACCAAATTGGTATTAATAGGGGTAATGCTGGTGAGGATTGGTCTGTAGTTAAAAAGGGATATTTACAGATAGATGAAGAGAAGTTTATGAATAAGATAGAAACTCAGATGGACGGTATAGAAGAGCTGTTTGCTAATGATACTTCAGGAGATGATATACCAGACACTGGAGTTGCTTATGCTATGAATGATTTTGTAACTCCTTATTCACAGACTAGGGGAATAGTTGAAAATAGTATTGCTATGACCAAAAGCCGTCTTGATGATAATAAAAAACGTATGGATGCTGAAAGAGATAGAATAGAAGAATATAGACAGCAGAGATTAGCTTCTTATTATAGAATGCAGTCAGAATTACAACAGGCTGAACGTGAGAGAAAAAGACTTGAGTCTATGCAAAACCAAAATAATGGCGGCAATTAACTTTTTTTAATATTGCTTCCTATTTCGCATATAAATATTGCTGATATTATAAATAAGCCTCCTAAAATTGTTTTTAGATTAATAGCATCTTGCATAAATATAATACCGCATAAAGCTCCTAAAAAAGATTCTAAACTTAATATTATACCAGTTTTATGAGGAGATACATATTTTTGTGAAACAGTTTGAAGCAAATAAGCCATTGCAGTAGCTCCTATTGCTAAATACAAAAATGAATATATAGTTTCATTAGAAAGAGCTGAAATATTTAAAGGTGTTCTAGTTATAAAACCTAGTATTAATGATATGCTTCCTGCAATCAATAATTGTAAAGAAGCCATTTTTATACCATTAACTTTTGATATTACAGCATCTATTAATACCAAGTGAATAGCAAAGGCTACAGCACATAATATTGCAAACAAATCTCCAACTTTTATATTTTTTATGCCGTCTACTGATGTAAGCAAATATAAACCTATTAATGTTATAAGTGCTGCGATAAATGCTGCTGCATGAGGTTTCTTTTTATATACTATCCAAGTAAAAAAAAGGCACCAATATAACATAGGCTCCAGTAAAGAATGCTATTTTTGATGCTGTTATAAATTGAGCACTAATAGTCTGAAGCCAAAAACCAAAAAATAAAGTTATGCCGATAGGGAGTGTTAATAAAATATCTCTTTTAGTGATAGTTTTTGTAATTTTAAAAAATATTAAAAATAAAAATATTCCGCCTATAAAGTTTCTAAATCCCACAAGATAAAAAGGTGCCAGTTCATTTACAACAACTTTTACAGCAACAAAACTATATCCCCATATTAATGCAGTTAAAAAAAGTCCAATACTTCCTAATTTTTCTTTATTATTTTTATCTATCATAAAAGTCCTAATATATTATTTTTGTGATTTGTGATTAAAAAATATTTATTTATAATTTACTTTGAATAAAATCTATTATTTTTTTATTTCCTTTTTCTTTTGCTAGATTATACTCTTCTTGAAAATTATAATTTGCATAATTGATTTTATAAAAGTTTATAATTAATTCGCATATTTCAAAGTTATTTTTTATTATAGCAATCTCTAAAGCAGTACGGCATTGAGAGTTCTTTTCTTTAATACAAGCACCTTTAGAAAGCAAATAATCAACTACTTCTATTTTTTCATTATCAGCAGCTATTATTAATGCTGTCTCATTATTTTTACTTTTTTCTGCCAATATATTAGGGTATATTTTTAATGTATATTCAATAATATCCATATATCCCTTTGCACAGGCAAACATAAAAGGATTCCAACCGTTTTTATCTTTTTCTTTTATATCCATTCCCTTTTGTATTAAATACTTAACAGATTTTAAATTATCATATATTACAGCCCACATTAAAAGGCTAATATTTTCTTTTTTATTTTTTAAAGTTAATCCATTATCTAATAAAAGTTCAATAATTGTTATATTACCGCTCATAGCAGCATGAGTAAGTGCATTTCTGCCTAAATTATCTACTAATTTAATACTAGCTTTATTATCCAAAAGTTTTTTTACTATTTCAATATCTCCCACACTAGCAGCATACATTAAAGGAGTTATATCATCATCATCAGGCATATTAATATCAACATTATACTTAATTAAAAGTTCTATAATATCTTTATTAGAAGTTTCTATAGCATATATTAAAGCAGATTTTCCATCATCAGATATTCCATTAGGTGATATGCCGTTCATAAGTAAATATTCAACCACATTTTTATGCCCGCCAGAAGAGGCAAGAGCTATGGCTTTAGGAGCATCTTTTTTAGAAGTATCAAAAAAATACCTAACAATATCTAAATGCCCATTATGTGCTGCAGATATAAAAGCACTAGAAAATATATTCTCTTTTCTATCGTCTTTTAATTTTGAATGTATATAATGAACAAGTGATAAATTTCCGCTAATAGAAGCTATTGTTAAAGCGTATCTTGGTATTTCTAGGTCTTGTTTATTTAATATATATTCTACTATTTCTATATTTCCGCTAGATATTGCATAATGCAGTACATTCTCTTCATATATGTCGCATTCATCAAGTTTAGCACCATTATCAACTAAAAATTTTACAGCTTCATAATTTGAAAGTTGGCAAGAATACATAATTGGAGTGATATGCAAATCTGTTTTAGCATTGATATCAGCTTTATTTTCTACTAATAATTTTATTATATCAGTATAATTAGCAGAAGAAGCATAATGCAAAGCTGTTGTATTGTTAACATCTTTTTTGTTAACATCAGCCTTATTTTCTATAAGGAGTTTTACTACATCATAATGACCATTAGCAGCTGCACTCATTAAAGGAGTTATAAATAATTTGTCTGCTTTATTTATATCAGCACCTGCTTTTATAAGCATTTCTACTATTTTTGCATAACCAAATTTAGCAGCATGCATTAAAGGAGTAAGTCCTAATACATTTTCTAAATTAATATTTATATCTTTATTTTTTAATAAAATTTCTAAAGCAAGAATATCATTATTAGCTGAAGCTTCATGTAATTCTATTTCTATTTCTCTCATCATAAATGAATATACCTTTTATTATTTCATTATATTATATAATATATTATAAAAACATCAAATTAATATTTTTTATTTAGCTAATATATAAAAAACTATAGTAGCTATAGAACAATATATCCCCGCACCAGCAATATCGCATATAGAAGTTAATACAGGAGCACCGCTTATAGCAGGGTCTAATTTGCATTTAGTTAATATGAAAGGTAAAGTTAAGCCAATAATACTTCCAATAAAAACTATGCTAAACATAGATATGCTAACTATTACAGCTATTTCAAATCCTCCTCTTATAACACCAAGTATACTAGCTCCCAATGCCATACTTAATCCTAATATAGAAGAAACCAATACTTCTTTTGAAAGTAAATATACCCAATCCTTTAATACAACATCTCCTATAGCAAGAGAACGTATAACTAAAGTTGCAGATTGACTTCCAGCATTACCACCGCTTCCTATCAATAGAGGGAGGAAGGCAACTAATACTATATGCTTCTGTAATGTGTTTTGAAATATGCTTATAACTCCGCCTGAAAATAAATTAACAAATACTAAAGCTAAAAGCCATAATATTCTTTTTTTATACATTGTAAATATTGGAGTAATTTTTAGATTATCATCAAATTGATTGTCATCGGAAGTAATACCTGCCATCTTGTGGAAATCTTCTGTATATTCTTCTTCAGCAATGTCTAATATATCATCTACAGTTACAATTCCAACCATAGAATGTTTATTGTCTATAACTGCCAATGAATGGAGATTATATTTTTTTATAATTTCTATTGCATTTTCTTTATCTTCATATGCTAATATATACGGACAATTATTAACTATATCTCCTATAAGCATTTTTTGTCCGCTAAAAAATAATTGTCTTAAAGCAATAGAGCCTATTAAAGTTCTTTTATTATCTAATACATATATTGTAGTATAAGTTTCAGCATCTTCTATATTGCTTCTAACATATTCAAAAGCTTCTTCAACTGTCCAATCAGGTTTTATGCTTATGTATTCCGGCGTCATCATACGTCCGATACTTCCTTCTGGATATGACAACAGTAAAGAAGCAATTTCTCTATCTTCACTTCCAAGTAATTTTAATATATTTTTAGACATTTCTTCATCTATAGATTCTAAAAATGAAGTTCTGTCATCTGGACTAATATTCTCAAGTAATTCTTTTTTTTTCATCATCAGTCATACTTTCTATAATATGCTCTTGATCTATAGAAACTAATTCTGGAAAAACTTTTATAGAATATTCTTTTGGAAGAGTTTTAAATATATTTATTTTATCTTCATTTTTTTTTATAGAAGTAATTAAATCTGCAGTTTCTGCTTCCTGCCAGAGAGATAGTATTTCACTAATATCTTCCCACTGATTTTGTTCTATTAGGTCTTCTATTTCAGGCAATAATAATTCTTTTAGCATATTTACTTTTCCAATTATTATTAATTAATAGTCGCTAGAACCAACTAAATAAAGACCAACTTGAAAACCAAAATCAAATGAAGATATATTATATCTTGAATAGTTTGGTATTTTTTGATTTATATTAAAATCATAATTAAAATATAGTCCAGCTGCCAATGCTGAAAAACTATTTAAGTAATATCTAAAATCTATTGTGAATTTTATATATGGTATATATGCATTATAAAAGTTTTCTTTAATTTTATCATAGTTGTAAGTAATTTTATTATTTGCATTTTGTATATTTGCCTGAAGCGGTAATTTTACTCCAGAACCTATTCCTAGAGATAAAAATAAAATAGATACTCTTGCCATTCCTCCAAGATTTAAAGTGTCAAAATTATATGAAACAAGGTTTCCATTATTAGCAGTATCTCTAAAGTTGTAAGAGCTTCTATAATATCCAATATCAGCGAGTACATCTACACCAATTAGTCCGGAGAAATCATAAAAATATCCTGGCTGAAGCAGTACTCCAAAATCAAAAGCTCCAGAAGATTTTAATGTATCAATTTTTTTACCGTCAGAATTTCTTATATCTGTAAAACCAAAGCTTCCAGTAAGAGGTACAAATAAAGCAGCTCCTCCGCCATGTCTTGCAAATGCTGTTGAAGTTAGTAGAAATATTGCACAAAATAATACGAATAATTTTTTCATAAAACACTCTCTCAATAAGAAATTGGCGTATATATTACTATATAATAAAACTATATAATGTCAATTTTTTATTATTAAAAAACTTGTTAAAAATACTAGTTTATAATAGAATAGTGAGAAAATAAATTAATGTTAGTTTTTACCATGAAAAGAATATATATTATTACAATACTTTTTTTAACTTTTCTTTTTTATTATATTCTCAAGATTCAGTATCCAATGATTATAGTTTTACTAACCCTTTTCGTATTTATGATGTTGATAAGTACTATGTTGGCTGGCAGGACCCTAGGGCTTTTATTGGAAGATTGCTTTTTGCTAAAAATTTTGATGTTACTAAAAACTTAATGGCTATGGATAGCAATGCTGATTGGGATTTTAAATCTGTTTCTATTTATATAGAAGGAAGACTTGCTAGTGAAATAATGTTTTATAGAAATCAATATTTTTCTGTAGGTATGGGAGCAGGAATGGATATTTCTATATTAGGAAGAAGCAGCGGATTATTTGATGTTTATGATTTTTCTGGGCAGTTTGCTTTGTTTACAGATTTATGGCTTCAAAATATAGCTGGTATTAACATGAAGATAAGGTTTATTCCTGTATATCATCAATCTACGCATTTAGTTGATGGATTTAAAGGGGATTATAAGATTAGAAGCGGAAGCAGTTATGAGTTTGCTTCGCTTGCTGCATACTATTATATAAAAAACTTTACTGTGTATTTAGGAGCAGAATTATCTTATAATGCTGTAGGAAATAGTCCTCAGCTTTTTAGAGTGCATACTGGATTGGATTATAGACTACCTATTTATAAAGATATTATTAATTTTATAGCTGGTATAAATGGCGGAGCTATACTTGATAAAAAAGATAGGCTAGGACTTATAAAAGAGCCTTGGCATGGATATGTTAATGTTGGGGTAGGTATAGAGTTCTATAGATTTACTGTGGCTTTGAAATATGGATTTGGAAAGCCTAGAGGAGCTTCTAGTTATTTTGGATATGAGAATAAAATAGGGTTAGAGATAAGTTTACTTTTCTAATATTATATTTAAGATTTAAATAAATAAAAAGCAGAGAATTTTTTATTCCCTGCTTTTTTTATAATTTATTTTTATATATTTATTTTAATGCTTTTAGAGGCTCAACATATTCTATACCAAATGCATCAGCAACACCTTTGAAAGTACATTTTCCATCATAAGTGTTTAGTCCTGTAAGAAGAGTATTATTAGTTTTACAAATTTCTTCTAAACCTTGATTTGCTAACATAACGCCATAATGTGTTGTAGCATTGGTTAATGCTATTGTAGAAGTTCTTGGTACAGCTCCAGGCATATTAGCAACACAATAATGCACAACATCATCTAATATATATATAGGGTCATCATGTGTAGTAGCTTTTGAAGTTTCAAAACAGCCGCCTTGGTCTATTGCAACATCCACTATAACAGCACCTTTTTTCATCATTTTTAAATGTTCTTTTCTAAGAAGTTTAGGAGCTTTTGCACCAGGTATTAATACGCTTCCTATAACAACATCAGCAGTTTTAAATAAAGTTTCTAAAGTAGAAGGAGCACTGAAATATGTATTTATTCTCATATTAAATAATTGGTCTATATAAGCTAATCTTGTAAGATTAACATCTGTAATAGATACATTAGCACCCATTCCCATAGCTATCTGTGCAGCATTAAGTCCTACAACTCCAGCTCCAAGTATTACAACATTTGCCTTTTGTACACCAGGAACTCCGCCCATTAAAATTCCTTCGCCTCCAAATTTCTTTTCAAGATATTTAGCAGCCTCTTGTATAGATAATCTTCCAGCAATAGTACTCATAGGTGCCAAACAAGGTAATTGATTCAAATTATCTTTCATAGTCTCATAAGCAATAGATTTTATTTTTTTCTTCAATAACATATCTGTTAAAGGCTTATCAGCAGCTAAATGCAAATATGTATAAAGTATTTGATTATCTCTAAAATATTCGTATTCGCTTTCTATAGGTTCTTTTACTTTTATTATCATATCTGCTTCAAATACTCTTTTTTTATCAGCTATCTCAGCACCAGCTTTTTTGTATTCTTCATCTGTGAATCCTGAACCAACTCCAGCTCCATTTTCCATAATTACTTTATGTCCATTTGCAACATAATCAGCAACATTTGAAGGTGTTAAACCAACACGGTATTCTTGATTTTTTATTTCTTTTGGACAGCCTATAAGCATAAAAAACTCCTTTCACAATAAAATAATTTGCCTTAAAAAAAGCACATAAATAATATAGTTATTTTTATATTAGTTGTCAAGAAGTTCAATAAAAAATATTAAATCTTTATTTGTTTGTTTTATTGCTTGTTTTAATGTTCTTTTAATGTTAAGGATATTTTTTATTTTGTGATATATATTATTTGTAATCATTTTTTTATTATTTGTTCGTTTTTGCACTTATTTTGTACTATTAATGCAATTATAACTTGAAAAAATACTTATTTAAGTTATAATTATGCAAAAATATATAATTGGAGTGTATATGAATATTAATAATAATGCCGCTCAATTAAAAAAAGATATTCTTGTAAGAATAACTACGCTTTTTATAGAAGATAGATTAATAGAAGAAATTGATAGAATGCCTATGGAAATTATACCAAGAGACAGTAAATCAATAAGATGTTGTATTTATCATGATAGAGAGATAATAAAAAATAGAATTATTGCAAGACTTGGAATAAGTGTTGAAGGTAAAGAAGATAGCGGTATACCTTTATCAGAATATGCTAAGTTGGCATTAGAAAGAGAGAAACCTACTTGGCCTATGCTTACTGTACTTGATGAGGCTTGTAATGCTTGTGTTAGAGCTAATTTTATGGTTACAGATGCTTGTCAGGCTTGTTTAGCTAGACCTTGTATGATGAACTGTCCTAAAAATGCTATTACTATATTAGATGAGAAAAGGGCTTATATAGACAGCAGTAAATGTATTAACTGCGGATTATGTTTAAAGAACTGTCCTTATCATGCTATTATTTATATACCTGTTCCATGCGAAGAATCTTGTCCTGTTGGTGCTATTAATAAAAACGAGCAGGGTAAAGAAGTCATTGATTATCACAAATGTATATTCTGCGGTAATTGTATGAGGGAATGTCCTTTTAGTGCTATGATGGATAAGGGTCAGCTTTTAGATGTACTTAAACATTTGAAGTTTGATAAAAAAGTTAATGTAATGTATGCTCCTGCTATAGCTTCACAATTTAATGCTAAACCTGGACAATTAAAAAGTGCTTTATTAAAGATAGGATTCCATAAAGTATGGGAAGTTGCTTTGGGTGCTGATGTTACTTCTGATAGAGAAGCTGCTGAATTTGAAGAGAGAATGGAGAGAGGAGATAAGTTAATGACTACTTCTTGCTGTCCTGCTTATGTTAAGGCAGTTAGAAAACATGTACCTGAATTAGTGCCTTGCGTATCTGAAACTAGAACTCCTATGCATTATACTGCTGAAATGATGCATGCTGAAGACCCTGATGCTGTTAATGTATTTATAGGGCCTTGTCTTGCTAAAAGAAGAGAGAGCATTGATGATGATTTAGTAGATTATTGTTTATCTATGGAAGAGCTTGATGCTTTATTTATAGCTACTGGAACTGATGTTTCTAAAGAGCCTGATTTAGATATAGGAGATGTTCCTACTGCTTCTGGAAGAAAATATGCTATGAGCGGTGGAGTTGCTGAGGCTGTTAAAATAAGATTAAAGCACCCTGAAAAATTAAAGGCTGCAGTTATTAATGGTCTTGATAAAGAGGGTATGAAGCAATTAAGAGCTTATGGTAAAGTGCAATCTGGAGAGACTCCTGTTACTGATGATACTCCAAATTTGGTTGAGGTTATGGCTTGTAACGGCGGTTGTGTGGGAGGACCTTGTGTTGTTAAGAACCCTAAAGCAGCTACTGTTTTATTACAGAAATATGCTTCTACTGGTAAAGAATTAAATAAAGAATAAATATTATATTATTGATTATTTAAAGCACATATTATAAAAAAATAATATGTGCTTTTTTATATACTAAAAAATTAAAACACGCTATGCATAGATTCTTTTATGGCATTACCGTTGATGTTTAATTGCTCATCATCAATAGTAATATAACCATTTAAAATTCCTAATGATATATTATTATCTACTTTGGTAACACTTCCAAATGAGTCTTTATTTTCTTTTCCTGTGAGATTAAATACTAAACTAAAACCTAATTCTTTAGAATAAAAATCTATACTGTCTTTGTATTGATGAGATATAAAATTATTGTATATATACCATTTATTTCTATATAATATTTTTATGATTTTTGAGTTTTGAGATTCTGGTTTACTATCATATATAAGTATAGGTATTGGCTTTGTACTATATGAAGAGTATACTAATGCCATTATCATATTATGCATATATCTTGAAGGAATACGACCTACAGTATTGAAAATTAAAATAGAACTTCTTTCATCTATTGTATTATCGCTTCCTGGTACAGTTAAATATCCTTTAGGAATACCAAAATAGAATGCATTATATAATGCTCTGTTTCCCTTCCAATTTATCATAGATGCATTGAAGTTTGTAAACTTAAAACTTATTTCACTATTAATTAAATTATCTATAGATGTCTCTAAATTAATTTTTGTGTTTTCAAAATTAGGTATTTCTAAATTAAAAGAACCTTCTGTTTTTTTAAATTGGCTTCTTATAAAGTTGTCATAAAAATCCAGAAAGTTTTTTTTATCTTCTTTTAGAATAAACTTTTGAGAATCTCCATCTAATATATTAAATGCATTGTATGAAAAATATCTTCTCATGCCATATTTATATAATTTCCAAAATATTATATTGTTATCATGAAATAAACACATATAAATGGATTCTCTCATATTATCATTAATATCTATAGATTTTGGAATATTAGTAAAAGTTCCCGTGTAATATACACCTCTTTTATTCATTATGTTATTATTTTCTATAGAAGGAATATTATTTCTTGCAAAAGATTTATTAGGAACAGTATTATAATTAATATATATAAATAAATATATAGATGATATTACAGCAATTATAATAAAAGCTATTAAAATATATTTTTTTATATAGCTTGCAGAATATTCATAATAATCATCATTTACTATTAAACGTTTTTTTATACGCATAACTCAGCTTCATTTTCCTTTTCAATATCAGCCTTTACTTCTTCTTCACTTCTTTCTTCCACTGAATTATCTAATAATTTATTTAAAGCAAATAAAGCAACTTCCAATTCATCATCTTTTGGTCTTTTAGTAGTTATTTTTTGAAGTAATAGACCAGGCAATATAGCAAGTCTCATTAATGGGAAATTATAAAATATAAAACCTAATTTTAATAATTCATAAGATATTCCAGAAACTATAGGAAGCAAAATTATATTCATTGCAAGTACTGTAAGATTACCTAAAATTTTTGGAGGAGTATATGAGGCATAAATATAAGAATATACAAAATAGCTTGTAAACATATAAAGAAGTATTGAAACAGTTAATACTAAAAACATAAAAGTAGTTCCGCATCTTGGGTGTATAGTTGTATAATCTCTTATATTATTTATATCAGGATTAAGCCCATGTTCATATGCATTAACAACCATATGTTCAGCACCATGATATTCAAATACTCTTCTCACATCGCTAAACAAAGAAATAATAAGTAAATATCCAATAAATATTGCTAATTTTATAACTCCTCTTGTAAGGTTAAATAAAATAACATTTTCTTTTTCATTTATACCTATTAGAGTTGTAATAAAATATGGCAATGCTATAAAAAGTCCAACAGCAAAAGCTAGAGAAACTAACATGCTTAAAGTCATAGCTGCATTTTCTTTTTTACTGCTTTCTTCTTTTGTAAGATTTTTTTTATTTTTTTCTTCTTCTTCGAGTCCTGCAGTATTAGCAGAAAAAACTAAAGTCTTATAACCTAGTTTCATCATATCTACAAAGTTTACAATTCCTCTAAAAAAGAACATTTTGCTTAATTTATTTTTATTATCCTCTATCTTATGTTTTATAAAATCTATTTTTTTATTTGGTTTTCTAACAGCTACAACATAATGAGTTCTATTTCTAAGCATAATGCCTTCTATAACAGCCTGCCCGCCGACACCTTGTTTTATTCTATTTTCATCTAATTTATTATTCATCAATAATTATCCTAAAGTAAATATTTTCGTATATGATATAACAAATATATTATTTTTCAAGTGTGTAAATATGTAAAGTATATTAGAAAAAATATCATTATTGTGAATAGTATTATTTATATTAATATTTTTTTATTTTTTTATTTTTTTTATTGAATATGAAAGGTATTATACTATACTTTAAATGAACTTTAATATAAAAAATAGGAGATTTTAATGTCAAACGAAGAAAAAGTTGTAAAAAACAGTTTTAAGAAGTGGTTCACATTCTGTGTTTTGGTTTTCAGTGGAGGAACAGTATTTAAATTATCATCATTAAAAGATGCATTTTATGTTCCTATGCAAGAGTTTATGAATTTAACTCACACACAAATAGGGTTTGCATTATCTGTTTACGGATTGGTTCAAACTATAGGAAATTTCTTTTCTATCTATATTGCTGATAGATTTTCAAAGAGAATATTAATTCCTGTAGGTCTTATAGGTGTAGGTTTGGTTGGATTATATATGTCTACATTTCCTCCATATTATGGTATATTAATTTCTTGGGGATTATTATCATTATTTGGAGAGGTTATATATTGGCCTGTATTATTAAAGTCTGTAAGGTTATTAGGTGATAGCAGTGAGCAAGGAAGATTGTTCAGTTTCTTAGAAGCTGGAAGAGGTATAGTAGATGTAATAATAGCTTATAGTGCTTTAGGTGTGTTTACATTATTAGGTTCAGGCTCAGCTGGTTTAAGAGGCGGTATAATATTCTTTTCTGCTGCTGTAATATTAGCTGGTATATTATCATACATATTATTAGAAGATGACGTTGTTAAGCTTGAAGATGAAAGCGGCAATAAAGTTTCAAGAGATAAAGTTGCTATACAGGGTGTTATAAAAGCAATAAAAAGTTTGGAGATATGGGTTGTTTCATTAACTATATTTAGTGTATATTCTGTATATTGCGGATTAACTTATTTTATACCTTTCTTAAAAGATATATATAGTATACCTGTAGCTTTAGTAGGTGCTTATGGTGTAATTAACCAATATGGTTTAAAAATAGTAGGCGGACCTATAGGAGGAGTATTATCTGACAAAGTATTTCATTCACCTACAAAATACATAAGATTTGCATTCTTTTTATCAGCTATTGCTATAGTAGGATTTACATTTATACCGCATAGTAAATTTAATCCTTATATAGGTATGGTTTTAACATTAAGTTATGGAGCTATAATATTTTCTATGAGAGCAGTATTTTTTGCTCCTATTGATGAAGTAAAAGTTCCTAGAGAAATTTCTGGAGCTGCTATGTCTATAGCTTGTATATTTGGTTATTCTCCTCAAATGTTTGCTTTTGCATTATACGGAAATATATTAGACAATAATCCTGGTTTTGCAGGATATCGTATAGTATTTTTTATAATGGCAGGTTTTTCTATACTTGGAATATTAATATCTAGTTTACTTTTATCAATGATTAAGAAAAAAGAAAAATTAGGAGTTCAAGCATGAAATTAGGTTTAGAAACTGAAAGCTATCATTTATTCTTTCAAAACAAAAGAATGAATATATTTGATTTTATCAATAAAACTAAAGAACTTGGTTTAGATGGAGTACAAATTAATATTATCAAAGATTATAATTTGGATCCTACTTGGGGTACATTAGAAACAGATGATATTAACCATCTAAAAAAGGTTAGAGATTTATGTGATAAATTGGGTTTATATATAGAAATTGATACTAAAGGTATAGATTTTGAGCATTTGGAAAGAGTTTTAAAAGTAGCTAATATACTTGATGCAGAAGTTGTAAGAACATATATTCCAACTAAAGACCCTATTATATCTGAAGAATCAGGAGCTGGTGGAAAATATGACCCAGCAAAAGTGCGTCAATATTTTGATACTTCAATATATGAGGAAGCTATACCAAAACTAGAAAAAGTTATACCTCTATTGAAAAAATATAGAATAAAAATTGCTCTAGAAAATCATGAATATGAAACCTCTAAAGAATTAGTTTGGGTTATAGAAAAATTATCGAGTCCTTGGATAGGGTTATTATTTGATTTTGGAAACTCTATGATGGCTTGGGAAGACCCTATTGAAGCTGTTAATAATATGGCTCCATACACTTTTTCTACACATGCTAAAGACCATATTATTATAGAAGACCCTGAAGATGTTTATAATTATGTTGTATGTGGGGTTCCTATTGGAGAAGGAAATTTGGATATCAAAAAAATATATGATATTCTTTATAACAAATCTCCATTGAAAAGAATAAATATAGAATCTTGCCACCCATATTGTGCACAATTTAAAAGAGCACCTGGAATTGGAGGAGTAGATAAAGTAGGGGATAGTGCTTTCAAAATACATTCTCATCTTTATCCTTATAATGAGATAAAACCATTAGAATATTATTATCCTCATGAAATATCTAATGAATATTTAGAAAGATTATTGAAAGATCAAGATGAAGGCTTAAAAAGGTCTGTAAAATATTTGAAAGAAATAAGAGATTCTTATTTGAACTAATAAAACTATAAAAAAGGAGAAAAGCTAAACTTAGCAATTCTCCTTTTTTTATATTAATTAATTATTTATTTTTTATTACTACAGTGATTAATAAAAAATCAGTATTAATTTTTATTAACCTAATATAGCAAGCAGTACACCAGCAGCAACAGCAGAACCAATTACTCCTGATACATTAGGACCCATAGCGTGCATTAGTAGGAAGTTGTGAGGGTTAGATTCTTGTCCAACTTTGTTAGCAACCCTAGCAGCCATAGGAACAGCAGATACTCCAGCAGCACCAATAAGAGGATTAATTTTATCTTTACTAAATACATTCATTAATTTAGCAAGTAAAACACCGCCAGCAGTACCCATAGAAAATGCTACTAAACCTAATACCAATATACCAAGTGTCTCAAAACGTAAAAATTTATCAGCAGCTAATTTACTTCCAACAGATAAACCTAACATTATAGTAACAATGTTAATTAATTCATTTTGAGCAGTTTTTGATAATCTGTCAGTAACACCAGATTCTTTAATCAAGTTACCAAACATCAAAGCACCAATTAAAGGAGCAGCATCTGGTAAAAGTAAAGCAACAAGTATAATAACTACAAGAGGGAATATGATTTTCTCTCTTTTGCTAACAGGGCGTAACTGTTTCATTTCAATTTTTCTTTCATTTTCAGTAGTAAGCCATTTCATAATAGGAGGCTGAATAATAGGTACTAAAGCCATGTAAGAATAAGCAGCAACAGCAATAGCACCAAGTAAACCAGGTGAAAGTCTTGAAGCTGTAAATATAGCAGTAGGACCATCAGCACCACCAATAATACCTATAGAAGCAGCGTCTTTAAGTGAGAAATTGATAACAGGTATATAAGTTGATAAAACCATAGCACCAAGTAAAGTACCAAATATACCTATCTGAGCAGCAGCACCAAGTAAAGCAGTTTTAGGGTTAGCAATAAGCGGACCAAAATCTGTCATAGCACCAACACCAATGAATATGAATAGTGGGAATAATCCAGATTCAATACCAAAAGTATATATTTGACCCAAAAAACCACCGCTGCTTATAGTAACAGGAAGTCCATTAATAACTTCTACTATAGGCAAAGCAGCAATATTAGCGACAGGTATATTAGCAAGTATTCCACCCATACCTATAGGGATAAGAAGTAATGGTTCGAAACCTTTAGCTATAGCAAGATATACTAAAAGCAAACCCACACAAATCATTATAAGATTCTGCCATAGAGGAGCAGATTTTACTTTAATATCATTAAGTTTTGTTTGATATTTTTCTTGTTTGCTTTTTTCAGCTTTTGCTTGAGCTTCAGCTATTTCTTTTTCTGTTCTAGGGAAAAGTCCGCCAAAAGCAGTATTTCTAGCTAAAGATATAAGTGATTCTTTTATATCAATAGGCTTATATTCTTCTTTTTCTTGTGCTAAAACTACAGATGCCGTCATCAAGACAAGTGTAAATACTAAAAATATTTTTTTCATTCTTTTCACTCCTTCAAACAAGCATCTATTATCCAACAATAGCCAACTCTTGACCAGCAACTACAGCATCTCCTGGTTTAACTTTTACTTCTTTTACAACACCGCTTGCAGAAGATTTAATTTCTACTTCCATTTTCATCGCTTCTACAATTAATATAGTTGTTCCATCTTGAACTTGTGTTCCAACAGGAGCAAGTATTTTTAAAACTGTACCAGGTAAACCAGCAGTAATAGGAGTAGCAGAACCGCTAGAAGCAGGAGCAGCAGCTGATTGAGCAGCACCAGCAACTATACCATCTTTAATAGTATAATCATAACTTACACCATCAACTATAGCTTTGCCATTTTCTATTTTTACTCCATAGCTAGAACCGCCAACTGTAACAGTAACTTCATTGCTTGTAGCTTTAACGCCATCAGAAGAAGTAGGAGTATTTTTTCTAATACCAAGTTTAGCTTCGCCTTTAAGGAATTGTATACCTTTTTCTTTACAAGCAGCAGCTATAAATACGTTTTCATCAGAAAGGTCTGTTATACCAGCATCTTTTAAAGCCTGTTCAGCAGCTTTTCTGCCTTTTTTAGGGTTTCTATCATCTATATCCATAGCAAGTTCAGTTGTAGGCTGTAAACCTAATTGTTCACTAGCTATTTTTACTATTTCTGGGTCTGGAGTAGAAGGAGTTTTACCAAAATATCCTAATACCATTTTTCCATAACCATCAGCAATCTTTTTCCAATCGCCTTGCATTACATTGTTAAATGCTTGTTGGAAATAGAATTGAGATACAGGAGTTACAGAAGTACCGAAACCGCCTTTTTTAACTACTTCAGTCATAGCTTTAATAACTTCAGGGAAACGGTTCATTACATTAATATCTCTCATCATCTGAGTATTAGCTGTTAAAGCACCGCCAGGCATTGGAGCAAATGGAATCATAGGCTCAACAGTTCTACTTTCAGGTGGTAAGAAATAATCTTTCATACATTCTTTAAATACTTCTTCAGCTTCTCTGATTTTATCTATATCAATATCAAAATAGAAATCAGTACCTCTTAAAGCATGCCACATAACTATTAAGTCTGTAGAACAAGTACCGCCAGATACAGGAGCTAAAGAAACGTCTATACAATCAGCACCAGCATCTAAAGCAGCTTTATATTGTATAGCACCAATACCAGCAGTTTCATGGCTATGCATTTGTATATGTACATCTTTACCCAAAATCTTTCTAGCTTCTTTAATAGTATCATAAACTACTTGAGGAGTAGTAGTACCAGAAGCATCTTTGAAACATACTGAGTCAAAATCTACTTTATCTTTTATTTGAGTTAATACTTTTCCGTAAAATTCAGCATCATGTGCACCTTCGCAACCAGGAGGAAGAGCCATCATAGTAACACATACTTGGTGTTTTAATCCTGCTTCTTTAATACATTGTCCGCTGTAAATTAGGTTGTTTACATCATTTAATGCATCGAAGTTTCTAATAGTTGTGATACCATGTTTTTTGAAAAGCTGAGCATGAAGTTTAATCATATCTCTAGGCTGAGATTCCAAACCAACAACATTAACTCCTCTTGCCAAAGTTTGTAAATTAACATCTGGTCCAACAGTCTTTCTAAAAGTATCCATTACATCAAAAGCATTTTCATTGTTGTAAAAGAATGCACTTTGGAATGTTGCACCGCCGCCAGATTCAAAATATTTAACACCAGCTTTTACAAATGCTTCTACAGCTGGCATAAAGTCTTTGGATAATACTCTAGCACCGTAAACAGATTGAAATCCGTCCCTAAATGCTGTTACCATAAATTTTACTTCTTTTTTTGCCATATTAATTTCTCCTTATGCTTGTCCATTACTTTTTATTACTATGAACATGTGCTAAAGCTATAGCAATAGCAACCATCTTGTCATTACTCACAGATTGAACAGGTAATGCAGTTTGTTCTTCCTCTTTTTGAGGCATAACTTTATCTACTTGTGCTATAATAACACTTACTAGCTTCATTACATAAACTAATATTATCAAGAAGAGTACTACTACACCCATTCCTATAAGCATTATTTGTAAGGCTTCTATGATACTTCCGTTCATGAAATCCTCCTAATTTTATTTTGTAAACATTATACAATATTTTACACATATATACAAGTATATTTATACAAAATAAAAACTACACATCACAATATATTTGACTTTTATGGTATAGTATATATAATATCAAAAAATTTATTTGGATTTATTTAATGAGTATATCTTCTAAACCTATAGCCGTTTTTGATTCAGGATTTGGCGGTATAAGTGTTTTAAAAAAGTTATTAAATATTCTTCCTAATGAAAATTATATATATCTTGGAGATAATCATAATATACCTTATGGTGATAAGTCTAAAGAAGAAATAACTCAATTATCTATAAAGATATTAGATTTCCTTATAAAACAAAATTGTAAAATGGCTGTTATTGCTTGTAATACAATTACTGCTTCTTCTTATGATGTATTAAAAGATAAATATAATATACCAATAATAGAAATAATATCTAATGGGGTAGAGGATATTATTGACAATACTAAAAATAATAATATATCTATAATGGCAACAGAGTTTACAGTGCATTCTAATATGTATCATGATAAAATACTTGATTATAATGACAAAATAAAAGTTACTCAGGTAGCATGCCAGAAATTATGCCCTATGATAGAAAACAATTGGTATAGTTATGATGATAGGATTCTTGTTTTAGAAGAGTATGTTAAAAAAATAGATGATAATTCTGATACTTTGCTTCTTGCTTGTACGCATTATCCTTTTATAATTGATGATATAAAATCTGTGGTTAATAGAAAAAAAACTAATATAAAAAATATAATAGACCCTAGTACTAAAATAGCATTATCTATAAAAAAATATCTTATTGATAATAATTTACTTAATACTTCTGGAGGAAAATTAAAGTTTTTTACAACAGGGGATAAAAAAGATTTTAATGATTTTGTATCTAGATATATAAAAATTAATTATGAGTTAGAAAGAATAGTTTTATAAAAATTATTTATTTTTTTCTAATTTATTTTTTACAAAACTGCTTAAGATATTTAATTGTTCCGGATTTGTTTTAGAAGCTTCTAAGTTTTGGCTTTCTATCTCTTCATAAACCTCTTTTCTAAATATTTTTACATCTCTTGGAGCATTGATGCCTAATTTTATTTGGTCGCCTCTTATATCAACGAGCATAATTTCTATGTTATCGCCTATAACAATGCTTTGATTGATTTTTCTAGATAGTACAAGCATATATCAACTTTTCTCCTCTTTGTTATTATTATTTTCAGCATTGTTCTCTGACAATATTGGGTGTCTTGTGTTGTATTTATCTCCAATAACTGTGCATTGTCTTGCTTTGTGATTTTTTATATTAAAAACTATTGGAGCTATTAGATTGGCACTCATAGCTTTGAAATTATCATTTGGTATTGTTACTATTGTTAATAGATGTATATCTTCTTCTTTTTCTATTTCTAATAATTTTATATCATTATCATGAACATCAGGCTTATAATCTTTAAATACCAGAAATGGATCTATCAATATAAAACATATGTTTTTATCATCTTTAGATTGAAGTATTTTAAAAGTGCCTTCTTCGTCCATATTAAGCAAATAAAACTCATCATAGTCTTCAAATGCTAATATGCTTCCGTTAAGGTGATATAAATTGTTATCAGAAACTTCTACTTTTCCTAATATTCTAGATTCTATTTCTGGCATTAAATAATTTCCTTTAAGTTTTTATTGTTAATCGAATTATATATTATCTCATATAATCCAATAATGTTCTTCCTAATAATCTTCCTGTAGTTTGTAATGTTGCATTATGAGCATACTGCCACATATTGAAATTAACAATCTCTTCAGCATAATCAATATTTTCATTTTTAGCCAAAGCTTCATCTATTGCAAGTTTTTGGTCTTCAAAGCTATTGTAACCCATATCGAGTCTTGTTACTTTTGAAGAAGCATTAGCCTGAACAGTGAGAACATTATCTATAGCACTATCTATATATCCTAAAGCCTCACTTCCTATAGCTCTAACATCATCATTAAGCATAGCATCTCTTAAATATATCAAACTCTCAAATAAAGATTTACCAGATATAACAGCACTAGGTTCATAATTGTTTTCTGGAATGTTTCCTGCTCCTTGTCTTACTAAACCTATATCTTGTAATACAGTGCCTCCTTTTAAATCTTGTAAAAGTATTTTATGAGGAGTAGATGTTTTTAATTGTATAACTTTAGCACCTCCTCTTAAATCTCCTATAGTAGCACTAACATTTCCATTAGCATCATTTATTCTCTGAACTATAGCTTCAATATTGTCACCTTGCTTTATATTTATAACCATATCATCTATCATAATATCTTGGTTTTCTGAAGCAACATAATTGCCTGCATCAACTGTTGATATTATTTCCATATTTGTACCCCAAAAAGCATAGTTTCCAGGAGTTCCTACATTTATGTATTGACCGTTTTCTATTTCTCTGTTTTGAGCATTAGCGTCACCTTCATACATTACTGTTTGAATTATTGAACGGCCTGCTTTTTCATCATGTCCGTATAATGCTCTAAAAGGTGCAGTTTTTACACTTGTACCAGAGAATATAAACTCTCCCTTGCTTTGAGTTTTAGATATATCGTATATTCTCTCTATCATTTCTTCTACTTCCATAGCCATTTTAGCTCTGTCTTCTGCAGAGTATGTGCTGTTTGCACCTTGTACTGCTAAGTCCCTTGCTCTTGATAAGGCTTGTGTAATAGAACTCATTGAATCATGTGCTACGCTTAATCTTTCTTTACCGTCTACTATATTATTTTGATATCTATCTAATGATGATTTTCTTGTTCTGTAATAAATAGAATTGATTGTGGATGTAACATTTTCATGTGGTCTTTGTACTCTTTGACCTGTAGATAGCCTTGTTTGAGATGTTTCCATTTCACTATAATTTTTTTTAATACTGCTTATAGCTCTATTATATTGGGCTTGCTCTGTAACTCTCATATTTTTAACTCCTAATTAAAAAATATATATC
Organism: Brachyspira pilosicoli P43/6/78; assembly: GCF_000325665.1. Classification (NCBI taxonomy): domain Bacteria; kingdom Pseudomonadati; phylum Spirochaetota; class Spirochaetia; order Brachyspirales; family Brachyspiraceae; genus Brachyspira; species Brachyspira pilosicoli. Next base: position 601,967 of record NC_019908.1, on the reverse strand, counting down.
ATCCCAGTTTGATTTATCGTCATAATGGAAAATTCTTTTATTATTTTTTTATTTTATTGTAGAAATTTTTATTATTATTTTCTAAAAGGATGTGTACTTCGTTAAGTGTAAAGCTCTGCAAATAAAAATATAAAAAATATTTTTTATTTAAATAGTTGATATTATAGTTTTGAGTGTGTCTCTATCTATATCTTTTATCTTTATAATATCTTTTGGTTTTTCATCGTATTCATTAATTTGCTTTTCGTATATTATTACATCATGCCATTTAGATAATTTATATCCTGTGTTACAAAGCATACCACATTTTTTAAACTCAAAATAATCATGAAACTTTTCACTTGCCACATTGCCAGATGTTACTCTAGAATAGAGAGTTTTAAAACCTTGATATTTAAGTATATTAATTAATGCTAGGCAAAGCTTTTTTCCTAATCCTTTTGATTTATAATTATAATCCATATATATAGAAAGTTCTGCGTCCCATTTATACGCCTCTCTCTCCATAAAACTATGTGCGTATGCGTATCCTAATATTTTTTCATTTTCTTCATATACTAAATAGGGGTGAACTTCTATTATGTTTTTTATTCTTTTTTCAAACTCCTCTATGCTAGGAAGTGAATATTCAAATGTAATGTTTGTATCAATATAATTTGAGTATATATCTAGTATTTGTTTTGTATCTTCAGAAGTAGCAAGTCTTATTGGCATTTATTTTCCTTAAAACTATATTTTATTAAATTATAAATTATGTTAACTTTTTTGCAATCAAAAAATATTTATATAAAAAAAATTGATATTAGTCTTTAAGTATTGACAATAATTTTTAAATGAATATAATAGTCTACTATCGGACTATATGTTTTTTGTTTTTTAAGGAGCTTTGATGATAAATAGAGTAGAAGAGATGGAAAAATCTTTTTTTAAATACGTACTTCCTTCTATAGTATCAACTATGCTTGGAGGGCTTTATATAGTAGTTGATGGCTTTTTTGTTGGAAATTCTATGGGAGACAATGGGCTTACTGCAATTAATTTGGTTTATCCTATAGGAACGGTTTTGTTTGCTACGGCTGCTATGCTTGGAATGGGCGGTTCTGTTATAATGTCTACATATCTTGGGGCTGGAAATATAGAGAAGTTTAATAAGGCTAAAATTAATACATTTATTACTTTAATAATTGCAAGCATAATATTAACTCTGTTGCTTCTTTTAACAAAAAACAAATTAATTTATCAGCTTGGTGCAAGAGATATAATATTTGAGCAAGCTAATAGTTATATTACAACAATTATATTAGGCGGTACATTTCAAATTATATCTGCAGGAAGCATGCCTATAATAAGAAATTCTGGTAAAACTATACATGCTATGAGTTTTATGGGTATAGGGCTTATAACTAATATTGTATTAGATTATGTGTTTTTAATGGTCCTAAGATTAGGAACTTTTGGGGCTGCATTAGCTACAATTATAGCACAGGCAATAGTTTCTGTTATTTCTATATATTATTTGTTTATTAGAAAGAAATATAGAACAAAAATAAGATTATCAGATTTTGATTTATCTATGAGTAAAAGAGCTATTCAAATAGGTCTTTCTCCATTTGGTCTTGTAATGGCTCCTTCTCTAATAGTAATATTCAATAATTTGCAATGCATAAAATATGGCGGATATATTGGAACTAGTGCTTATTCTGTAATTAATTATATTTATGGCTCTATAATATATTTATTTGAAGGCATTGCAGAAGGGTGTCAGCCTATGATTAGTTTTTTCAAGGGTGCTAAAAGAGAAGAACTTATGAGAAAAGTATTAAAAAAAGGAATATTATTTTCTTCTATATTAGGCTCTATATTGATAATAGTAGTTCTTTTGTTTAAAAATAAACTAGGCATTATGTTTGGTGCTTCAATAGAAACAAACAACATCGTAAGTATTGCCATGCCTATAATAGCTATATCGTTTATACTTCAGCCTATGGTAAGAATTGGTACTGCTTATTTTTATTCTTCTGGAGAGAGTAAATATGCAACTTTTTTAACATACATAGACCCTTTGTTTGTAAGTCCATTATGCATAATGGTTCTTCCTATATTTTTTAAGCTTAATGGTGTATGGCTTGCAATGCCTGTAGCTCAGATTATATTAATGAGTTTGCTTTCTATAATATATTATAATACAAACATTAAGAAAACAGATTTTTATAATAACAAAGAGGTTTATAATACCAATAATTGATTTTTAAAAAAGTAGAGCAACAGTTTGCTTCTTTGATGAAGTACACACTGTGTAAGGCGGGAAAAAGTTGAATAAAACAAAAAAACAATATAAATATTTATTAATTTAGTTTTAAAACAATTATAATTTATATAAAAAATGGAGACGAATGTTATTTTTCGCCTCCACTCATAAAAAACACAATCTATATACAAATTACCATTTTTTATAAGTAACTAAAGTAGGGTCATCTACTTGTTTAGGGAAGTAGTCTTCACAAGAACCCTCTCTGTAAACGTCAGCAGTAGCACAATGCAAACCGCCTCCAAACGGATAAGCATCTCTAAATGGTACAGGTATAACATTCATTCCCAATTTATCCATTTGCTCCATTTGATAAACTTCGCTTGCTTCAACTAATACTGTTTTGTGGTCTAATACCAAACAGTTCATAGAAAGCCATACGCTTGAATAACAAAGAGGAGGAGGAGTTTCATGTGCAGGCTGAGCAGCATCAACAATCTCCCAACCATTAGCTTCAAATATTTTTCTCTGTTCAACTGGAAGTTTTCTTGTAGGGTTGTTAATTATTAAACCAGGTCTTAAAGGTACAAAAGTAGCATCAATATGTATTGGATAAGGGTCTCCAGGGAAGTTTACAGCATGTACTCTAAAGTCTGGATACTGTCTTCTTAACCATTCCATAGCTTTTCTGTTTGTAGTTAAACCATGCTGACAGAATAAATCTTTACCAACTCTCATAACATCAGCAGCATCAAAAAGTATTTCATGTTCTGTTGTAACCATATGAAGCTTAGCAGTTCTTTCAAGTAATACTTCTTCAGTAACATCTCCGTCAAAATAATGCATATCATAGCTTGCATCTCCAAGTTCTGGTCTTGGTGCAGATATCCATTTAAAATCAGGGTCTTCGTCAAAGTATTTTCTAAGTATAGGTGAATAAGCTAAGTACTCAAAATATCTTGATCTAAAAGACATAGGAGCTGCTATTATTTCATTACCAATAGTTAAAAGTACATCTCTAGGAGGCATACAGCCAAACATGCTTCCAGTCATAAAATGAGGTGTTACAACGGCTTGATTCCATTGAAGCGGAGTGGGTCTATCTACTTTTACTCCATGCTGTTCTAATATTTTACAAAGATTATCCAATTGAGCATTTGCTTTTTCTACAGTATCCAATGGTCTTGGTCCTGTCATACCTCTCATTGGGCTGTTTAGTGGTACTTTAGCTTTTGAAGCTGGTTCTGATGGTGCTATACAGCAGTTGTCAGCTCTTCCTACTATAACATGTTTTAATGGGTCAAAATCATTCCAAGAATTTACGATTTTCATATAGAAATCTCCTTAAATAGTTAATAAAAGTATAAAATGTATAATATAATGCATAATAGAAAAACTATTACACTATATTTGCTATTTTTTTGTTTTTTTTGATTATTTTAAATTGATAATATAAAAGAAATTAAGGATCACCTCAAAAAGAGGATAGAAAAAATAGAAGAATAAGAAAAAAGATTGATTAATTTGTTTTTCATTTTGTAATCCTAATACAGGAAGAAATATTATTTTTATTTCTTTAAGAAGAATTATAATTTATTTTTATATTTTGTCAAGGAAAAATTAATCAATTTTTTATTATTTTTTTATTATAAGTTTTTATATTAAAAAGTTATGAGCATAATATAAGTTTTATTATAATGCCCATAACTTTATTATTAAAAATTAAGATAATACCTCTTTCATGTTGTAGAGTTTTGGAGATTTACCAACAAGGAATTTAGCAGCTTTAATAGAGCCATGAGCAAATATTTTTTTTGACATAGCCTTATGAGTAATCTCAATAGCCTCATCATCTCCATAAAATATAACGCTATGCTCTCCAACTACGCTTCCTCCTCTCAATGAATGCATGCCTATTTCTTTTTTTTCTCTTTTGTGCGTACCGCTTCTGCCATTAACTAAATGCATTTCGTTATTCAAAGTGTTATTGATAGTGTTATATAAAGTTTTAGCTGTACCGCTTGGAGAATCTATTTTTTTATTATGATGAGTCTCTACTATCTCTATATCAAAATCATTTAATACGCTTGCAACTTTTGAAACTATCTCATTCATAAGTGTAACACCTATTGAAGTGTTTGAAGCAAGCACTATAGGAATCTTTTTTGATGCCTCATTTATTTTTTCTAATATTTTATCATCATAACCTGTAGTGCATATTACAATAGGTATATTATTTTTTACTCCATAATCAAGCATATTCTCAATTAATGAAAAATGAGAAAAGTCTACTATTACATCACCTTTTTCATTAGTAAGATTATCAGCAAAACCAGCTAACTCTAAACTATCATCTTTTTCAACTATATCTTTTAATATAGTTCCCATTGTTCCAATACCATGTATTATTATTTTAGTTGTATTCATTTTTTAATCCCATATTTGTTTATTATTTGAGCTACATACTCTCTATTTTTTTCACTTAAAGGTCCAAGAGGTGAACGACAAGGTCCAACATCAAAGCCCATTATATTCATAGCTTCTTTTACTGGTACAGGATTAACCTCTATAAACATAGCTCTCACTAAATCTATATAATGTACTTGTGCTTTTATAGATTCTTCTACTTTACTATTGAGGAAGTTCATTACCATATCATGATTTTCTTTAGGTATAATATTGCTTGTAACAGATATAACTCCTTTACCCCCCAAAGCAAGTATAGGAGTAACCATATCATCATTTCCAGAATATAAGTCCAATTTTGGAGCAATATTTGCAATATCAGCAGTATAGCTCATATCTCCGCTAGCTTCTTTAATTGCTACTATGTTAGATATTTCAGATAATTTCTTAATAACATTAAGCGGAAGTTTTACTCCTGTTCTTGAAGGCACATTATACATTATAACAGGTGCTTTTGATGCATTTGCTATTTGTGTGTAGTAGTCAATAAGTCCGCTTTCATTACCTTTATTATAATATGGTGTTACTGCCATTATAGCATCTGCTCCATATTCGCATGATTTTTGTGTGAGTTCTACTGCTGTTTTGGTGACATTAGTTCCTGTACCTGCGATAAGCATTGTTCTTTTATTTGTAACTTCTATACAGAATTTTATTACTTCTATTCTCTCTTCCCTTGTAAGTGTAGCACTTTCTGCTGTTGTTCCTGCTGCTATTATGGCATCTGTTTTATTTGCTATTTGATATTCTATAAGTTCAGCAAGTTTTTTATAATTAATCTCTCCGTCTTTTGTAAATGGTGTTATTAAAGCTACACCAGCTCCTTCGAATAATGACATAATTTTTCTCCTTTTTTATTTATTAATTGTTTTTTATTTTTTTAAATAAATCTTTTTTTAAATAACTTTCATAAACATTAGCTACCTGCATTTTTACCCCTATATTAATAGCTCTTTCATCTATATCAAACATACTATTATGAATAGGGTAGTTTATTTTTTTGTTAGCAACTCCTAAGCTAAAAAAAGCTCCGCTTATGTTTTGAAGATAATAGCTAAAATCTTCTGTTGTCATATTAGCATTTTCTTCTACAATATTTAATTTTATATTGTTAGCCGATTCTCTCACTATATCTACAGCATTGCTATGATTAATCAAAGCAGGATACGAAGGCATATTTATAAACTCTGCTTTAGCATTAAAACTAGATGCAGTGTTTTTAACAATTTTTTCTATTGCTGATAATCTCTCTTTTCTTTTTTTATCATCGCAAAGCATTCTTATAATGCCTTCCATTTTTGCAAAGTCAGCAACAATATTTCTTGCACTTCCTCCATTCATCAAACCAACATGAAGCCTCATACTTCCGTCTGTAAATGATGAAGTATAACTATGCATTTGAGTTAATATATGACTAGCTATTAATATGCTGTCTATTCCATTGTATGATTTTGCACCATGTGCAGATTTTCCATACACTTTTACATCAAACATATTTGAACTAGCATACATTGCCCCATATTTTACACCAATGTTTCCAACTTTTAATTCTGGATTAACATGAAGACCATATATTACATTAACATTTTTTAATGCATTCTTTTTTATCATTGGTAAAGCACCGCCTGTAGTCTCTTCTGCAGGCTGATATATTAGCCTTATATTGCATGGCGGCTTTATTTCAGAAAAATATTTTGCAATTCCTGTTAATATTGTAGTATGAACATCATGTCCGCAAGAATGACATTTGCCTTTATTTATTGAAGAGTATTCACATTTTTTTAAGTCTTCCATAGGCAAAGCGTCCATATCTGCTCTAAATGCCACTGTAAAACTTTTATCTTCTCCTTCTATATCTGCTATTATTCCTGTTTCTGCTACTTTTACTTTATGTTTGATATTTAAACTTTTTAGTATAGAAGAAATCTTTTTAGATGTATAAAACTCTTCAAACCCTAATTCGGGGTGTTTGTGTAAATCTCGCCTTAAATCTATTAAATATTTCTCTATAGAATTAAGCTTATCATCTAATATTAAATATTTATTTTTTTGCATACACTCATAACCTTATAATACTATGAATTAATGATATAATATGTTAACTTTTAAATATAGTATTAAGTTAATTTTTTTAATAATATTTTTATAATTTTTTAGTATTTTTTATTAGGAAATATATATTTAGAATTACTTACGTTTGGAAGACTTATAGAATTTAGAAAGTTGAAAATGAATATTTGAAGTTAAATTAATTAAGCAGGTGTTATACGATAAGTACATTTTTCACTCCTTTTAATATTTCTATATGTAGTTATTATATTCAAAAAAACATAAAAGTCAAACAAAATAATTAATTTTTTTATGTTTTTTTTATTTTATAACTATATTTTATCAGAGAATTTTTTATTCAACTTTTCTCGTAGCAAAAAGTACAAATGCTTTAGCTTTGCCAGGCAAATAACTAAAATAAAAAAAGCTAAAAATTTTCAGTATAAACATTGTTATTTCCGATATAAAGTAACACAATGATTAAAGATGTATTTTATTTTTTGTTTATAATAGTTTCAAAGACTGTAATAGATTTAATTAGATTATTCGGCAATGTTATAATATTTGGATTTTTGCTTTATTTTATTTCTTACACAACAAGAAGATTATTTGCAAAGACTTTAGGAAGCAAGGCAGAATTATATATAACAGGCTGGATAGGAACGCCAATACATGAAATCTCTCATGCTTTATTTTGTATTATATTTAGGCATAGAATTGATGATATAAAACTTTTTAATACCAAATCTGACACAATAGGTTATGTTCTTCATAGCTATGATTCTCGCAGTTGGTATCAGCAGCTTGGTAATTTTTTTATAGGCATAGCACCAATTATAGTAGGAAGTTTTATTGTTTATATACTCTTTATAGTTTTACAGCCGGAGCTTAAAGAAAATATCTTTAATATACCAAAAATTAATTATAGCAGTAAATACGGCATTTTTTCTTTTGTTTATAATGAGTTTTTTAATATATTTAATTCAATTTATTATATATCAAAAAATATAATAAATAATATTCTTCTTAATTCTTCATTAAAGCAATTAAGTTTTTGGATATTTCTTTATCTTTCAATATCAATAGCTTCTCATATGGAATTAAGTCCTGCAGATATATCGCATGCATGGAAAGGCGTTATTGTGTTATTTGCTTGTATTCTAATTATAAACACTTTTTTGATACTCATTAAAATATTGTTTAATATAGGTATACCAAAAAATGCTTTAATTTTTATAAATAATTGTATTGATGCTTATACACTTTTGTTAATATTTTCTTTTATAATATCAATGTTTAATATGCTAATTTCTTATATAATATTAACACCTATTAATTATATTAGAAATGGCTATTTACTTAATCCTTTTAGCATTAGATAATTTGTTGAAAAAAATTATAATATTAATATAATAAAACAAAAAGATATTTAAAAGAGGATACATGTATTTAGAAAACATTAACTCTATAGATGATTTAAAAAAACTTAGTGTAGAAGAGCTTCCAATTTTAGCTTCAGAGATAAGAGAGTTTTTAATAAAAAGTGTTTCAGAGACTGGCGGACACTTAGGAAGTAATTTAGGGGTTGTTGATTTAACTATAGTTTTGCATTATTTGTTTAATTCTCCTAGAGATGCTTTTATTTTTGATGTTGGGCATCAGGCTTATACTCATAAGATTCTCACAGGAAGAAAGAATAGATTTAACACTTTAAGAAAATATAAAGGTTTATCAGGCTTTCCAAAAAGAGAAGAGTCTGAACATGATATAGAAGAGACAGGGCATTCTTCAACTTCGCTTTCATTTTCTTATGGGGTAGCAAGTGCTAAAAAAATATTAGGCTATAGCGGAGAGGTGATAGCTATTATAGGTGACGGTGCTATGACAGGTGGAATGGCATTAGAAGCTATGAATAATATAGCACATACCGACAAAGACATGATAATAATATTAAACAACAATGAAATGTCTATTGGTAAAAACATAGGTGCTATTTCAAAGTTTTTAAATACAACTTTAAACGATAGCATTATTCAAGATGCATCATACAAATTAAAAAATTTAGTTTCAACACTTCCATTTGGGGATATTGCAAATGAGTTTATAGATAGAGGTAAGGGTGCTATAAGAAGTTTTGTTGCTCCTGGTATAGCATTTAGCGGTCTTGGATTTAAATATTTTGGTCCTGTAGATGGTCATAATTATGAAGAACTTATTGAAACATTTGAAAAAGTGAAATCTATACATGGTCTTAGAATTGTTCAAGTAAATACTATAAAAGGCAAGGGCTATACTATAGCAGAAGAAAACCCTACAAAGTTTCATGGCATTGCTCCTTTTGATATAGAAACAGGTGAATTAAAAAAGAAGTCATCAAAAACTTTTTCTAATCTTGCGGGAGAATGCATAGTAGATGCTGCAAAAGAAGATAAAAGGATAATTGCAATAACTGCTGCAATGGAATCTGGAACAGGGCTTAGTGAATATGCTAAACTTTTTAAAGACAGATATTTTGATGTAGGCATAGCAGAACAGCATTCTGTTACATTTGCTGTTGGTCTTGCAGAGAGCGGACTTATACCTTATGTTTATTTATATTCAACATTTTTGCAAAGGGCTTATGACCAGGTTATACATGATGTTGGCATAATGAATGCTAATGTTAAGTTTATGATTGATAGGGCTGGTTTGGTGCCAGAAGATGGAGATACTCATCAAGGTGTATATGATATTTCATTTTTAAGCATTATTCCAAACATAGTAATAATGGCTCCTGTAGCTGAAAAAGATTTTAAAGATATGTTTATAACTTCTTATAAATATAATGGTCCTACAGTGATGAGATATAATAAATCTTCTATAAGAGAATGCGATAAAACTATAATACCTGATAAGTTTGAAATTGGTAAGGCCCATATTATTAGAGAAGGCAAGAAAAATTGTATTATAAGTTATGGACAGACTTTGATTGATATTGTTGATGCTGTAGATGAAATTAATCTAGATACTACTATTATTAATTTATGCACATTAAATCCTTTAGATGAAAAGACTATAATTAATATTGCTAAAAAATCAGATAATATTTTAATAATTGAAGAGAGCGTAAAAAGGGGCGGAGTAGGTTCTGCAATATTAAATATTATTTCAGACAACGAAATATATAATAAAAAAACAAAAATACATGCTCTTCCAAATAAGTTTTTTGAAACTGCTACTAGAGATGAGTTGCTTAATATTTATAAATTAAATAAAGAAGGCATAAAAGAAATAATAAATAATTTTTTTAATTAATTTATAAATATTTAATTACTTAAAAAACATATAACTTTCTAATACAAAAAACTATATATAGTAACTTGATTTTTTTTATATACTCCTATATACTTAAAAGTTAACAAATAAATTTCTATTATATTTAAAAAGTGAGATTGATATGAATGAAAGTAAAGAAATAAAAATTGCAATTGCAGGTTATGGTAATGTTGGAAAGGGTACTTTAAAAACTATTATAACGAATAATAAAAGCATAGAGAGAAGAAGCGGATTTAAATTAATAGTAAAAACAGTATTTAGCAGAAACATAAAAGAAAAACATGATGAATACCTTGATACTGTAGAAAATAAAACAGAAGATTTAAATGATATATTAAATGACAATGAAATAGATATTATAGTAGAAGTTCTTGGAGGAATGACTACAGCAAAAGAATTAATACTAAAATCCACTAAGCCTATTGTTACTGCAAATAAAGCATTATTAGCTAATAGTCTTGAAGAGTTAATAAAAGACAGAAAATCAGATATTGAATTTGAGGCATCTGTTGCGGGTGCTATTCCTATAATAAGAGCAATGAAAGAAAGTTTAACTGCGGATAATATAGAATCTATTTCTGGTATATTAAATGGTACTTGTAACTATATACTTACTAATATGACTAAACAAAAGATAGATTTTAATGTTGTTCTTAAAGAGGCACAAGATAAAGGATATGCTGAGGCTGACCCTACATTTGATATAGATGGTATAGATACAGCACATAAAATATGTATTTTGGCATCTATGGCTTTTTGTAATATCATCAATATGAAAGATATTTATATTAGAGGAATAAGAAATATTTTATTAGATGATATTATATTTGCTATGGGGTTAGGATATACTGTTAAGCTTGTTGCTGATGCTAGCATAGATAAAGATAATAATTTATATGTTTATGTTATACCTAGTTTTATAAAAGATAGAAATTTTTTAGCTAGAACAAGTTATAGTTTTAATGCTATTAAAATTACTAGCGATATTGCTGGAGATAATGTATTTTATGGAGTAGGTGCTGGCGGAATTAATACTAGCAGTGCTATAGTTTCAGATATTATATCTATTGCTAAAAACAAAGCCATTAGCAATGAACTTTTCTCTCCAATTTTAGGATTTAGCAATTATAACAATGATTTAGTAATAAAAGATTTTAGAGATAAAGAAGAAGATTTCTATGTAAGATTTAAATCTTTAAAAAACAAAATAGATTCATTTGTTAATGCTTTTAATAATAGTTCTATTAATGTTGATAAAACTCTCAATAAAGATAATAATATGATGTTCATATTAAGAAAGACTACTATTAATAATATACTTAATTCTATAAAAACTGTTGAGGATATAGAAAATATATTTATAGCAAAAATAAAACATTAATTATTTAGTAGATAAAACTTTTAAGCTATTTAAGAATTCTTTATTGTATTTTATTTCTATATCTATATTTTTTTTAGTTATAGGGTGTATAAAATGTATTTCTTTAGCTATTAGAGCAAAGCTTTTTATATTATAAAGTTTGGCATTTTTAGAATATATTTTATCGCCTATTATAGGATTTCCTAAATAAGATAAATGCACTCTTATTTGATGGGTCCTTCCTGTAATTGGTTTAAGCTCTAAGAGAGAATGGAGTTTAAACTTTTTTAATACTTTATAATGTGTTATGGCTATTTCTCCGCCTTTTTTTACTGCTATTCTTTTGTTTGGATTTTTTGTGTCTTTTGCTATTTGTATATCTATAGTACCTTTTATATTTTTGGGTACTCCTTCAACTATTGCATGATATACTTTATTGATTTCCCTATTTTTGAATGCATTTTCAAAATATGTTTTTGTGTTATTATCTTTGGCAAGTATAAGTATTCCAGAAGTATATTTATCTAGTCTATGCACTAAAAAAAGTTCTTTTATGTTTGGATAATCTTTTTTTATTGTATCTATTAATGAATCATCTACTTCTATGCCGGATTCTTTATTAATTATCAAAAAATATTCATCTTCATAAATAATGTTAATCATTTTTTTATTATAAAATATATAATACATATTACAAGATGTTTTATAAGTGATTATATAAATAAAATATTTTTTTAATATTATGTTTATTTTCCGATAATTATAATAGTATATAATGGATAAGTGTATTATGAAAAAAGTAATTGTATTGATTTTAATTAATGTATCAATTTTATTTTCACAAGTCAGCAATGATTTAATGCAAAGTATATATGACAACAACATAGAAGAAGTAAAAAATATAGTAAGAGATGGGTATAATTTAGATATATTTGATTCTAAATATAATATGACACCTTTAATGTATGCTGCTAAAAATGGAAATATTGAAATTGTGAGAGAGCTTCTTAATTTTGGAGCGAAAGATATTGATATGGCTTTTTATATTTCATGCATGGAAGGGTATTGGGATATAGCTAAAGAATTAAATAATGCTGGTGCTAGTAATTATAATATTGCTGTTAGTTATGCTGCCTTTGGGGGAAAATTAGATATAGTTAAAGAGCTTATTAATATGGGGGCAAAAGATATTAATAGTGCTTTGGTGAGTGCATGCGAGGGCGGAGATATTGATACCATAAATTATTTAATAGAGATGGGAGCTAATGTTAATGCTGAAACTCTTTTATTTGTATATAGAAATTATGAAGGGGCTATAAGGAAATCGCCTTTATCAGCATCAAAAGATTTAAACATAACAAAAAGATTAATAGAGGCAGGAGCTACTAATTTAAATGACGCTTTAATTTATAATGCAAAAAATAATAATACTAATATGGTATTTAATTTAATAGAATTAGGTGCTGATATTAACTCTTATGAAACTAATAATGGTAAAAGTGTTTTAATGTATTCAATAGAAAGAGAAGATGCTAATTTAGACAACATAAAAAAATTAATAGAGTTAGGAGCAGATGTTCAAGCTAGAGACAGAAATGGAAATAGTGTTTTAATACGTTCTGTAATGTATCAATATGAGAAAAAGGTAGAAGAGTACAATAAAACAATTTACAAAACATTCGGTACAGATATTAATATTATAGAAGAGCTATTAAAGGCAGGAGCAAATCCTACAGATAGAAATAATTATGATAACACTGCATACAGACTTGCAGCAAGAAAAAAAAGAAAAGATGTAATAGAGTTATTTGACTCTTATATTGAAAAGAAGCAGTAATAAATAGTAAAATACAGGAAATACTTAATGATAAAAACTATTGCAGAAAATTATAATATATTAGAAATAACAACAAGAATATTAGTGGCCTATATAGTAGGTGCTTTAATAGGGTGGGAGAGGGCTCAGCATAAAAAACCTATAGGAAGCAGAACTACAAGTATTGTATGCATGGGGGCTGCTATATTATCTTGTTATGAAGAAGTATTTGCTAAAAGTATATTAATACAAAATAGTCAATTAATGGAGATAGGAAGCAAATTATTATATTCTATGCCTGATTACAGCAGAATTACAGCACAAATTGTTTCTGGTATTGGTTTTTTAGGTGCTGGTATGATTATACAAAACAGAGGTAAATTACATGGAATAACTACTGCTGCTATTGTTTGGGTTACTGCTTGTTTGGGTATAGTTATAGGTTCTGGAGAATGGGTGCTTTCTGCTATTGGGTGTTTTTGTATATTTTTAAGTACATCAATTTATAGAGTGCCTTATTTTCTAGCTCATAAAAATCATTCTGTTATATATTTAATAGAATACAATAATAAAATTGATATTGAAAGCGAGATAGATAAATTTGGTATAAAAATTATGAGATTTCAGATTGTAGGTTGGAAAGAAAATAAAATCCAAAAAGATGAAAATGAACTTCCAAATATAATAGGCAAAATACATATATTTGTGCCTAATTTAGATTATGACAATATAGAAAAAATTTTTATTAATTCCAATATAAAGCCTAATAAAAAAATTACGTTATATGAATGAAAAAGTAGATTTAAATAGTTTATAAATATATATTATTTTTTATAGCTTTTATTTATAAAAACATTAAACTAAATATGCTATTTAAATTTTATTCTATTAATCTTTAGGGAGTAATTTTATAGGGTCTAAAGCTCTTCCTCTATATGATATCTTGAAATATAACTCACTTTTATCAACTAAACCAGTATCGCCTATATCTCCTATATAATCGCCTTTATTTACAATGTCTCCTAATTTTACCGCTATTTTAGACAAATGAGCATAAGAAGTTGTAAAGCCATTTTTATGTTTTATTATAACCACTTTTCCAAAACCTCTAATATCATTAGCATATTCTATAATACCATAATCTGAAGCTGATACTTTATCTCCAATGTTTCCTAATATATTTATTCCTCTATTTGCAAGCTTATATGTATCAACGCCATATCTAGCAACTATTATACCCCTATAAGGCCATTGAAATGAAGAATCTGGTATAGTTTCATCAGCATATTCTGTTTTTATACTTTCTATTTTTAAATTAGCTCCAATCTGTAAAGTGTATTTACTTGCATCTTTTATGTTGTTTATCTCTAATAATTTTTTTAACTCCATTTTATTGTTTCTTGCTATGGAATATAATGTATCTCCCTTTTGAACTTTATAATTAGAAACAACAACTTTATTAACCTTTTCTCTTTCTCCATATACTTTTAATACATCGCCTGCTTTTAATACATAATTGTCGCTTAAGCCATTTAATGAATAAAGCTCTACTAAGTCCATTTTTTTAGCAACTGCTATTTCACTTAATGTATCTCCGCTTTTTACTTTATAGCTTTCTATTTTTATATAATCAGATTTTTCTATAGAATTACTGTCAAGCTTAACAGATATTTTATCATATACTTTTATATTGTCTCCAATTTTCAATACATAATCTCTTTTTAATGAATTTAATTTTAATAAATCATCTAAAGACATAGAATTATTTATAGCTATAGCACCAAGAGTGTCTCCTCTTTTTACTTTATATATCTTGGTTGTTCTTGAAGAATCTACTTTATTTTGTATTTTTGATTGTATTTTTAATGTTTCTCCCACCTTAAGTTTATATGCTATAGGGTCTGATATATTATTTATTTTTAAAAACTCATTAACAGATATATCATTTTCAAAAGCAATTCCGTATAGAGTATCCCCATTTTTTACTTTATAATCTATATAGTTATTATTTTTTTCTGTATTTATATTCTCTTTTATTTCTTCAACATCTTTATTTTCTACTCTTTCAATATTAGAGTCATTATTATTTTTTATTTTTAGAGTTTCACCAACTTTAAGATTATATTTATTGGGGTCATCTATCTTATTAAGTTTCAAAAACTCATTAGCAGTCATATCATGAGAGAATGCTATACCGTAAAGAGTATCTCCATTTTTTACTTTGTATTCTGTGTAATTATTTATTGGTTCTTTTATTTCTTCTATTTTTTCTATATTATCAGTAGTAACTTCTTCTTTTGATATGTTTGAAGTGTTGGCTACTTTTAATATTTGTCCCTTTCTTAATTGGTATTTATTAAAGTCTTCTATATTGTTTACAGAACAAAACTCACTAGCACTCATTCCATGAGAAAACGCTATACCAAGTACAGTGTCACCATCTTTTACTTGATAATCTATATATTTATTTTGCTCTATTTCTTTTTTGATATTTTCTACATTACGATTTACTTCTTCTTTTTTTATCTCTTCTGCATTTGAAACATTAGCTACTTTTAATATTTCACCTTTCTTTAATTGATATTTATTAAAATCCTCTATATTGTTTATAGCACAAAACTCACTTGCAGTCATACCATGAGAGAATGCTATACCAAGTACAGTGTCTCCGTCTTTTACTTTATAATCTGTATAAGACTTTTTTTTCTCTGGTTTAAGTCCATAAGATTTAGCCTTAGCATCATATACCAAATCATATCCTTTCTCTTTTACCTTTAGAGTTTCACCAACTTTAAGATTATATTTGTCTGGGTCTTTTATTTTGTTGAGTTTTAAAAACTCGCTTGCTGTCATATCATGTGCAAAAGCAATGCCGTATAATGTATCACCATTTTCTACTTTATAATCTATATAATTTACGGCAAAAGAAAAACTATAAAAAAATGATGCAAAAAAGGATATAAAAAGAATTTTTTTCATAAAACTGCCTAATTATCTAATTTAGTTATCTATTTCAAAACTTTCTTCTAGAGGAGGGTCAGAAGCTAGCACCACAACATTAGCTTCTTTAATACTAGACATAGGAGAGCCTTTTTTCATTTTAGCAACAAACTCTTCTATTTCATTTTTTGTTTTTATATATGCCTCTATTTCAACTGAACCATCATAATTATTCCAAACTTTTCCTACTATATTCATAGCATCTGCTGTTTGTTTAGCATAGTATCTGAAACCTACGCCTTGAACTCTGCCTTTTAATAAAATATTTACTCTAAACATATTTATTTTATCGGATATTATATAATTATTTTTATTTTTTATTTTTGTTAAAATATTAACTAAATATTTTAATTATTTATATTTATGTTATGATATTTCATTATGAAACTTAATAGCAAACAGCAAGAAATAATAGATTTATTTTTGAATGAAGGAATTTGTTTTGTTAGTGCATCTGCAGGAACTGGTAAAACAACTACAATTACAGAAGCATACTTAAAATTATTAGAAAATAAAAAACAAAAAGTCTCTAATATAGTTGTTATTACTTTTACTAAAGCAGCTGCTAATGAAATGTTAATTAGAATAAGAAGAAAAATAAGAGAAAAAATTAACGAAGGAAAAGATACAGACTATTGGAAAGATATTTATAAAGAAATATTAACCAATGCTAAAATATCTACTATACATTCGTTTGCTAATTCTATTGTTAAAGAATATTCTATTTATCTTAATATGCCTCCAAAAATAACAATACTTGAAGAGAATAATGATTTTTATGAAGTAATACATAATAAGATTTTAGAGTTATTAAATGATAATGAGTTTTCAGAAGAGATTAGAAAAAATTATAGAATATTTACAGATGAATCTAAAGATAAATTTATAAATGATATATTTAATTTTCTAATAAAAATAAAACCAAGGTTAGAAAATATAAAAACATTTGAAGAAGAAGCTAATAAGATTTTAGAGATAGAACTTTATGATAATGCTTATAATGAGATGTTTAAAACTATAAATTATTTAATAGAAAATAAACCTGAAAAGACTGAAGGCATTACTATAAAAAATATACTAGATTCTATTAATGAGTCAATAGATATTATAAAAAAATCAAAAGATATTAAAAACATAGAAAATTTATATTATGATATATTAAACTCTTTAGATAATATAAAAAACAAGAGAAAGCTTGGAAAAACTAAGTACACTGATTTTAAAACAGCTTTTGATGAATTAAAAGATATTCTTATACCAAATTTTGAAAAGTATATAAAAATACAAAAAAATAAAAATCTATATATATCACTCATTAATTTCATAAAAGAAGCCTATAATAAATTTGAAAACACTAAAAGAGAAATGGGAGTATATTCCCATGAAGATATGATTTCAAAAGCTATAGAAGCATTAGAAAATAATACAATAAACAAAGAAATAAGAGATAATATTAATACCGTAATATTAGATGAAGCTCAAGATACAAGCAAACTTCAATTTTCTTTTATCAATTTAATAGTATTTGGAAATAGAGAAATTACAAAAGAAACTACCATAAAAGATAAAAAAATACTTATAGTTGGTGACAGAAAACAATCTATATATAGATTTAGAAATGCAGATTTAAATGTATTTAGAAATGCTCAAAATATTTTTGAAGATTATGTGAGATATTTGCAAGATAATTACAGAAGTAAAGAAATGCTTATAAACTTCTTTAATGACATTTTTGAAAACACAATATTTAAAGATGATACTATAAAATATAAAAAAGATGATAATTTAATCTCAGGACAAAATGATAATACAAAAAATAAATTAGTTTCCTTATTAGTTTTTAATAATAATATTGATGATGATATAAAATTAAACAGTGATTCTAAAACCATATTGGAAGCGTATGCCATAGCAAAGTTCATAAAAACAAATTTGAAAAATGATTATAAAAATACAGCGATACTTCTTCAAACATTTAGCAGATTAAATATTTATTTATCAGTATTTGCCGAAGAAAAAATACCTTATTATGTTGATGGCGGAAATGGATTTTACGACAGAGTTGAAATATCTAATTTAATAATATGTCTTAAGTATTTAGTTTTAAAAGATTATTCACTATTACAAAGTTTACTAATGTCTGAATTATTTGATATAAAGATTGCCAATTTATATGATTTCTCAATAGATTTAAAACTAAATGGAAATTACAATTTATATGATTATTTTTCACTTAATGATTGCAAAGAAAAAACTTTAGAAATAGCAAAGGAAAAAAAATATTATGATGAATTAAAAAAAGCAAAAGAGTTATTAAATAATATAGAATTAAAAATAAGTACAATGTCTTCTTATGATGCAATAGAGACAATATGTGTTGATACAAATTATTATAATTATTTGATGCTTAAAGAAGATGCAGAAATATCTTATGCTAATATAGAAAAATTAAAAAAACTAGCTTATGATTTTGAAAATAGAGCTGGGGTTAACATTTATGATTTTGTTATAAGTTTAGATATGAATGCTAAAGATATTTCTTATGCTACAATACCAAAATTATCAGTTGATGCTATTAGAATAATGACTATACATAAATCTAAGGGGTTGGAGTTTAATAATGTCTTTTTAGCAGGAGCTGGACATTATAGAACTGCTCAAAACAATATGTTTGATTTTGTTGAAAACTTTCCATATATAGAGATTCCTATACATGGAGAAATAGAAGAAAAATTAAAATTCTTTTCTAAAGATGATAATTATAATTCTTTAGCAGATAAGTCTGAAAAAAAGCGGCTTTTATATGTTGCTTTAACAAGAGCAAAAGAAAGATTAATAATATCTGGTGAGGATAGATATAAAAGGTTTGATGACCCTAAATCGTATAGAAATTATATAGAGGCTTATCATCATTTTAATATAGAAGATTCTGTAAATAATACAACAGATGATTTAATTTATATTGATGATAATACTAATGAGTTTATGGATTATTACTCATATGGAATATCAAAAAATACTAATTATGATTTAAATGAATTATATATTAATAATTTAGAAAAAATAAATAAAAAAATAGATTCTATAAATATTAATGATACTATAAGCGAAAAAACAAAAAAAATAGAATATGTTAATCCTTCAGAAGTATTTGAAATGGATTTTGATAAAAATATTATTAGCAGATTATTAAATAAAAATATTTCTATTTCTTTAAATGATGATAAAAATTTTGATTTAGAAAATCTTGAAACAATAAAAGCAATAGATATGGGTATTTTAATGCATAACTTGCTTGAGCATTTTAATTTTGATGAATATAAATTGCATAAAGAGAGTTATATAGAAAAAATAAAAAATGACACCATAAAACAAAATAAACATTATGATGAAAAAGATTTAAGAAAAAAGCTAGATAAATATTTTTCAAACTTTATAAACAATAAGCATATAGCAAATATTATAAATGGAGAAGAATTAATAGTTTCAAGGGAACATAAGTTTCAAGAGAGAAAACTAATTGAAAATAGAACTCAAATTATTAATGCCAAAATAGATATAATTACAAAAAACATAAGCGAAGAATATTTTATTTTAGATTATAAAACCACAAAATATTCTAAAGAAAAAGAAGATAAATATAAAACACAGCTTGAAATGTATAGAGATATTGTAAAAAAAACATTTAATATAGATAGTGAAATATATATAGATTTAATATTTTTAGGATAAAAGGAAATATACGATGTTTAAATTTAATATTAAAGACAAAAGCAATTATTTTGAGTCTCAAGATAAAGCATATATTAATCCCCCTAAAAGGATACCATTTTTTTTAAGATTTCCAATATGGATAGCAAGTAAAAAAGTAAAAAAAGATTTACTGCTTGCAAAGATTTTAGCTTGGAATCCAAAAACAGCTATTAGTTCTGGTATATTAGAATCTTTAATAACGCATGATGATAAAGAAGTACCTAAAAGATTATTAAAGCTTATAAGAATACAAATATCAATAGATGTATCTTGTCCTTTTTGTATAGATATGAATAGTTTTGAGTATGACAAAGAAAATGTAACAGATGAAGAAATTAAAGCATTACAAAATAAAGATATAGATAATTGTATTTCTTTATCAAAAAAAGAGAAAATAGCATTAAAATATATATCTGCTATAACAAAAACTCCTGTTGTAATATCAGAAGAATTAATAAATGAGGTAAAAAAAGAATATTCTGAAAGAGCTATATTGATATTAGCTTCAACAGCTGCACAGGTTAATTATTGGGCTAGACTTATAAGAGGCTTAGGAGTGCCAGTTGCTGGTTTTAGTAATATTTGTAAATTAGAATAATATTGACAATATTATTTTTCTAAAATATATTATTACAATGCTTAGAGATATATTTATAGATATAAAAAATAATAAAAAAGAGTGGCTCAAAAGTAAAAAAGGAGCTGAGTTTGAAGATAGATTTGAGACCGCTTTAAAGAAGGCAGGATTCAATAGAAGAAATGATATAGAAATAAAAAAAGTGCTTTCTATTTTGAAAACTGATATTTTAAATAAAAAGTCTGATAAGATTATTGATAATATATATGCTTTAGAAGACAAGAGTTTTGAAAATTGTTTTGTATCGCAGCCTTATGGAAGTCAGAATTTCCCTGATTTTCTTGTATTTACAAACAAAAAAATTATATCTATAGAAATAAAATACAGCAGCAATATATCTTCAAAACCAATGTGGAACAGCAATCTTCCTAAAGCGAATTCTATTTATATATTTGGTTCTTATGGTAGAGGAGATGTTACTTTTTTTATGGGTAATGATGTGCTTCCTATGAATGAGCGAGATGAGCTAATAGATTTTTTTGAAGAGATAAAAAAACTTGAAGATAGTTTCAAAAAGAAAATTAAAAAAAATAATAAAGATAATTTATTTGCTTACAAGTTTGATAGAGGATTTAATGTTTATGTGAGGCGTGCTTATGAGCAAAATAAGACAATAAATGAAAATGCTAAAATAGATTATTTTTTACATGAAGATAGAGAAAAATGCGAAGATAATGTTATAGAGTTTTGTAATAGTTTATAAGAGAGAAATGATGATAAAAGAATATACAAAAGAAAGTATAGATTATTTAAAAAACACGAATATAGAAAAAAGAAAAAAACTAGGGCAGTATTTTACGCCTAAAAGTATAAGAGATTTACTTTTAAAAGAATTAATAAATATCTCAGAAAAAAAAGATAATGTAAAAATATTAGACCCAGCTTGCGGAAGTGGAGAGTTTCTTTTATCTTGCAGAGAATATTTTAAGAATGCTCATATGCATGGATTTGATATTGATGAGAGTTTAGTTAGTATATCAAAAAAACTAATAAATAATGCCGACATAAAATGCTTGGATACTTTAAAGCTTGACACTGATAAATCTATTAAATATGATTATATAATTGGAAATCCTCCATATTTTGAGTTCAAATTAGATAAAGAGCAAAAATCAAGATTTAAAGACATTATAAACGGAAGGGTTAATATATTTTCTTTATTTATAAAAATAGGTTTAGAGCTTCTTAATGATGACGGATATTTAGCCTATGTAGTGCCTCCTTCAATGAATAACGGAGCATTCTTTTCTAAATTAAGAGAATATATAATAAATAATAGCAGTATAGAATATTTGCACATAGTAGATGGCTCTGATAACTTTTATATGGCAAATCAAAAAGTAATGCTTTTAATACTCAAAAAAACTAACAATAAAAAAAATAAAAAATACATATTTTCAAAAAATAATATTACAATATTTACAGAAGATAAACTATTTTTAAATAAAGCATACAAATATACAATTAGCCTAAAAGAAATAGGATATTCTGTAAAAACAGGAAGTATAGCTTGGAATAAATATAAAGAAAATCTTACAGAAACTAAAAATAATGCAATACCTCTAATATATTCTTCTAATATAGTAAATGGCAACATTGTTATACCAAATAAAAGAAAACTTCAGTATATAAAAAATATTTCAGAAGATTTAATAATAAAAGAAGAAGTTATAGCAGTTAATAGAATAACAGGCTCTCATAGAAATATTAATATAAAATCAGCAATAGTAAAAGAGAGAGAGTTTGTATGTGAAAATCATGTAAACATTATATACCCATTAAAAAATTATAATAAAAATTATAGTTTAGAAGATATTTATAATGCTTTAAATGATGAAACTAATATAAAAGTCTTAAGTTTAATAACAGGCAACACTCAAGTATCTAAAACAGAATTAGAAAGACTGCTTCCAATAAAAATAAAAAAATAATTATATTTTATTAAATACTTCTAAATTGTATGCATCATTCCAAAATCTATATTCCCAAATAAAAGCAGTATCAAAAGCCTTAATCATTTTATCTTTATTTGTTTTAGAAGCTTTTAAATACATATTATCAATAATACTAATCATATTGTAAGTAGATTTAGAAAACTCTTCATCTGCATAAGTGTCTATCCATTTTTTATAAGGATTATTTTTAGTGACAGCATTTTCTTTTATATATTTGCCTATTTCATTGTATATCCAAAAACAAGGAAGTATAGCTGATGCTGCAACTTCTACAGATTCAGTATGCGCTGTATTTATTAAAAAACTAGTGTATCCTAAATTAGCAGTTGTTATTTTATTTGTATTTTTAAAATTAAATAACTCTCTAAAATATTTATGCACCACTTCTTCTTCAACTATATATGAATTAATAGAAGATTTTAAAAATGCAATTGCATTATCAGTATCATCTATTTTTGAAGATATTATTGCCAAAACTTTTGAATAATATTTCAAGTAATGAGCATCTTGTTCTATATAGTAGGCAAATTTATTTTTATCTAAAGAGCCTTCCATCAATTCTTTATTAAATGGCATATCTTTTATTTTTTGATAGTTCTTTATATTTTTATTCCATACTTTTTTAGAAAAATCCATTCTCAATTCCTTAGTCTATTAGTTTTATTAATTAATAATAGTCTTCTATAAAATTAAAATGTCCTGTTATCTGCACTCCTAAATCTATTGCAGCCAATTTCTGAACATCTGGAGCAACTCCTTTTACTTTAACATTAGGAAAATCATAATTAAAATAAAAGCTTAAACTGCTGCTTGAATAATTTTTATAAAATTTATAACCAACTACAACTTTTATATATGGTATATATAAATCATCAAACCTGTCTTTTAATCTGCTATAATTAAGAAGCTCTATTATATTATCATATCTATAGTTTCCGCCCAAAGCTATTTTTACTCCGCCTCCAACTCCAAGCATAAAGCCATATATTGTTGATTCTAAATATCCTCCCACAAGTATGCTGTCAAACAAATTAGCATATTTTTTCTTAATATTATAATCTATAAAACTAAAAGCATCTCTATGATATCCAAAATCAATACCAAGTGTTATAGCAGATTGTGTTCTTGAACTTACTATAAAATTATAAGCTGTTTGTAATATTATACCGCCTTCAAAATATGATTGAGTTTGATAATCACTTTTATTTAGACTTCCGCCATTTTTTTCTATTTTGTATTCAGGCAAACTTCCAGCTAATGTTATAACATATCCTAAACTAAAAAAGCCTGGTGCTGCAAATAAATTGCTAATAGAAAATAAAAATAATAAAATTATAGTTTTTTTCATAAATTAATCCTAAATATTTATTATATTAATAATATATAGCTATTAACTTTTTAAGTCAATTAATTAGTATATATATTAACAATATTTCCGATATTGTAATAGAGATTTTTTATAGTTTTGGGAGAATTTTATATGCCTGTTTTAACAATAGACCATGAAGAATATCCTTCAGTAATTGTTATTGAATATAATAGTTTATACAAAAATGAGTTAATTAATTTTATAAAAATATTAAGATAAAAGATAATAAAGAAGTTGTATACACTGATAATTTTTTCTATAAGATAATTAATAATAATAATCAAAATGTTGGTCTTTTAACAATAGATGGAAGAATAGAAGGTTATTATTATGTAGATAAAGATAATATGCTTAAATACATATATATAAGCTTTCCATATAGAAGGGGAGGTTTTGGTAAGCTTCTTCTTTTGCATGCAATAAAACTTCACCCAGATATAACATTCGATAAAGGAACAAATCAGGGATATAATAGACTTATAAGTTCGCCATTATTTGAAGATGCACTTAAAGGTAATATATCTTCATTAGATGCTGCAAACAGTATGGAGTCATTTGATGATTCTGGTTCAAGCAAAGAAGGGGAGCTTACATTATTTTAAAAAAAATTATAATATTATTTTTTCTAATTTTTATTTCTTGCAAGCATAATGCTGTTTTTTTGCAGGAAGATTCTAAAAAAATAGAACCAATAAAAGTATATAAGCTCATCAATATGTATAGCTATATGAATATCACTATAAGCATTGATAAAGATAAAATATATGGTAAATCTTCTGTTAATGATTATTGGGCAGATTGCAAAATAGAAAATGATAAAATATCAATATCTATGATAAATACTACAAGAAAAACTGCTGATGTAAAAAGAAGAAATGCAGAAGGTGAATATTTATCAATACTTCAAACAGCTTATTCATTTAGTATAACAAATAACATATTAGAAATATACACAACATTTAGAGATGAGCCTTTAATATATGAAGAGATAAAATATTGAATTTTAGTTTAATAAATAAAAAATATATTTAGTTTACATATAATTTCTAAACAAAAATATTGTAAGTTTTATTGATAAATATAATTAGTATGTTATAATGACTGAATTATAAATAATAATGGAGTTATTTTATGAATGTATTAGTGATAAATTCTGGTAGTTCTAGTATTAAATATCAATTATTTTCTATGCCTGAAGCAAAAGTATTAGCAAAAGGTCTATTAGAAAAAATAGGCGAAGAGATAAGTGCTTTAAAGCATACAGCTGTAGAAAAAGGAAAAGAAAAAAAGATAGAACAAAAAGTTCCTGACCATAAAGCAGGTATGAGTTTAATTTTTTCTCTTTTAACAGATAAAGAAGTAGGCGTAATATCTGATATGAGTGAAATATCTGGAGTAGGACATAGAGTAGTACATGGCGGAGAAGCATTCAGCAAAAGTACTTTAATAACAGAAGAAGCTATAAAAGCTATAGAAGCTTGCTGCGATATTGCTCCTTTACATAACCCAGCAGGTTTACAAGGTATAAGAGCTTGTCAAGAAATATTAAAAGATGTAAAAATGGTTGCTGTATTTGATACAAGCTTCCATCAAACTATACCTGAACATGCTTATATGTATGCTGTTCCTCATGAGTGGTATGATAAATATAAAGTTCGCCGTTATGGTTTCCATGGTACTTCACATAAATATGTATATGGTGAATTCTGTAAGGCAACTAACAAACCTAATGCTAATGTTATAGTTTGTCACTTAGGTAATGGTGCTAGTGTTACTGCTGTAAAAAATGGCGAATCTGTTGATACTAGTATGGGTTTAACTCCATTAGAAGGTTTAGTAATGGGTACTAGGTCTGGTGATATGGACCCTGCTGTTGTTACTTTTATGATGGGTAAAGAAAACTTATCTGCTAAAGAAATTGATAATATTATAAATAAAAAAAGCGGACTTTTAGGTGTTTCTGGTGTTAGTAATGATATGAGAAACTTAGAGGAAGCTTCTAAAACTAAACCCTAAAGCTGAACTTGCTAATAAAAATGTTCTGCTATAGAGTAAAAAAATATATAGGTTCTTATATGGCTGTACTTGGACATCTTGACGGTATAGTATTTACTGGCGGTATAGGTGAGAATAGTGCTTATATTAGAGGAAGAATACTTGAAGGTTTAGATGAACTTGGTATTAAATGTGATGTTGATAAGAATGCTAAAGCTAGAGGCTGTGCTAATTTTGAAAAAGATGGTGCTGCTATTAAGCTTTATGTTATAGCTACAGATGAAGAAAAAGCTATAGCAATGGATACTTACAATATTGTACTTTAAAATAATAATAAATAAAAAAGTTAAAATAAAAAATAGGGTGTTTAAATAACATCCTATTTTTATTTTAACTTAAAACAATTAAAAACTAATATTTAATTATATATTAGTGCTTCCAAAACCGCCTTCTCCTCTAATTGAATCAGAAAGCTCTTCAACCTCTTCAAACTCTGCTTTTTCTACCTTTGCAAATACCATCTGTGCAATTCTGTCGCCTGCATTAATAGTGAAAGGTTTGTCAGTGAGAGCAGCTAATATAATTTTTAATTCTCCTCTATAATCACTATCAATGGTAGCAGGAGAGTTCAAACAAAATATTCCATTTTTTAATGCTAATGAACTTCTGCTTCTAATCTGAGCTTCATAGCCATCTGGTATTTCTATATATAAACCTGTAGGCACTAAAACTATATCATTTTTATTTAATGTAATAGGAGCATCTATATTAGCATGCAAATCTAAACCTGAAGCTCCAAGAGTTTGATATTTAGGAAGAGGATTTTTTGACTTATTGATTACTTTTATTTTTAACATTTTAACCTTCTTTTATTTATTTTAATAGAAATGAGAATATCATAATAATAATTAAAGCAGTAGCTCCTTGAACTACAGTAGCCAAAGTTCTAGCTTTATATGCATCTTGAACACTTAAACCAGATAATTCTACTACCACCCAGAAATAACTATCATTGATATGAGAAAATACCATAGAACCAGCACCTATAGACATTAATACTAAAACTTGTGATATTGGAGTAGTATATCCTAATGTATCAAGCAGCGGTGCAAACAAACTAGCAACCGTAACAACAGATATAGTAGAAGAACCTAAAGATATTTTTAAAATAGATGCAAGCAAGAAAGGAAGAACTAAACCCAAATTTACAGAAGCAAATACATCTCCAAGTTCAAATATAATATTTGTAAGCTCAGTAGATTTTAAAACTTCAGCAAAAGCTCCGCTTGCCCCAACTATAACTAATATATTTCCAGAATCCCTTACACCGTCACCAATCCACATATACATTTCATCTCTGTTAAAATTATGTATAAGCAGCAGTGAAAATAAAAAGCCTATAAACAATGCCATAGTAGGCTCACCAAGAAATATAAATATATTTTTTATAAAACTATCTTCATTTAAGTGCAAAGAATTAAATCTTACTATAGAACCAATAGCCATAAGTATAATTGGTACAAATATAGGTGCAAATGATTTGAATGCAGAAGGAAGCTTTTCCATATCATCAATAACACTTTCATAACTATAATTATTTTTCTTGTATTCCTTCTTTTTAACATATTTTGATATAAATATACCATATATAGCACCAGATAAAGAAGTAGGTATAGCCACAATGAGCCCTATAGCTATAACGGTAAATAAATGTTCTTGTAAATTAAAAAGATTAATAACTGCAGCAGGTCCTGGAGTAGGAGGTATTAATGCATGAGAAGCATATAAACCTGTTGATAGTGCCACAGATAAGGCAACAGGCGAAGCTCCGCTTTTTTTTGCTAATGCTTTTCTTAATGGAGTTAATATTAAATATCCAGAATCACAAAACACAGGTATAGAAACAATAAAACCTAATATATTCATAGCAAGGGCAGGGTGTGATTTTCCAACTATTTTTAAAATTATCTCACCGAGTTTATATGTAGCCCCAGACATCTCGAGTATATTACCAATAATACTGCCCAAAACTATTATAATTCCAACACTTCCCAAAGCATTTCCAAAACCTTTGCTTATTAGAGAAGCAATTTCATTTATATAATTAGGATTTCTATTTGTAGGCACATGTAGTGTAAATGATAGAAATATGGCAGCCATTAACATGGCAATAAAAGGATGTACTTTAAACTTAATAGTTAGTATCATTACTACTATTATTGAGATTATAAGCATGGTTATTATTGAATAGCTAATCATAGTTTACAACCTGAAAGTATTTATTTTGAAATGAATATTTGTTTCTTACTCTTCTTCTTCAGGAACTTCTGCATTAATATAGCCTTCTTCAAAGAAATACAAAAGTTCTTTTTCAGCATTTTGAGCTGCTTCTTCCATTCCTTCTTCATATTCAATTTCAAGTATTAATTTAGCATCGCAAAAAGCACCTAATCCCATAATATTAAATACACTTTTTGCATCTGCTCTTACGCCATTATAAAGCAAAAATATGCCTAAATCGGAATATTCTATTTTACTTGCTATTTGAGATAATACTCCAGCAGGTCTTAAATGCATACCATTTTTGCTTTTTATTGTTACTACATTAGTTAATGTCATTTAATAACTCACTATCTTTTTTCTTTATAATAACATATATTTAATAATTTTCAATAATAGATTATCATAAAAAATATTGAGAAAAATCAATATTTTGTTATACTTATATATTGTTGAGGTTGTAAAATGAGAAATACTTTATTGCTACTTATATTTTTTACATTGTTTTCATCAAATTTATATAATATAACTGCAGATGAGCAAGGTTTTTTATTTTGGGCTAGTTATGCTCATATGGAGAGAGTAAAAGACTATGTATATAATAAAAAAGTCCATATAAATGTACAAGATAATAACGGCAATACGGTTCTTATGAGAATAGCGTCTCTAAAAGTAATAACTAAAGAAAACATGCAAGTGGCAGAGTTTCTTATAGATATGAAAGCAGACCTTAATGTAGTAAATAATGATAGACATACTGCCTTAGTTTTAGCAATCAATAATAATAATACAGAAATAGCAAAACTTTTTGTAGAGAAAGGTGCTAAACTTGATATAGCTGACAGAAACGGATATACTGCTTTGATGTGGGCAGTAGAAAATAATAATGCCGAAATGGTAAAACTTCTAATAAATAAAAGAGCAAATGTTTTTCTCAAAACCAAAGACGGAGAGACAGCTTATAGTATAGCAAAAACTAAAGGAAACAGCCTTATAATAAGAATGCTTGAGATTGCTGAGGCAAGTTAATTTCAATATAGATTTTTATACATCTTTTTTCCAAAAATAGAGATTATTTTATGAGTGAATATACAAAAAATAAAACTGCCAAATCTGGAATAAAACCTTGGATACCTTTAATATTAGCAGTTATATATGCAATTTCACCTGTAGATTTAGTTCCTGATAGTTTACCTATTGCAGGTTGGCTAGAAGATATATTATTCTTAATAGTAGGCGGACTTAATGGAATAGAAAATGGGGTTTTAGATGATAATAGTTCAGTTAAAAAAATAATTAAATTTTTAAAATGGGGACTTTTAATTATTGGGGCAATGGCTATATTGATAATTATTCTTTTAGTTGCATTAATTTTTAAAATGTCTGCAAACTAAAAAAATAATATTAGATAAATATATTCTAATTTTTTATTTTATTCTTTTATGTTTAAAACTTGCTCTGTGGCTTACATAATCATCTACTATCTGATAATTTCCAAAAAGCTTATATTTGTATATAGTTAAACCTTCTAATCCAACAGGACCTCTTGCATGAGTTTTGTTTGTAGAAATGCCTACTTCCGCACCAAAACCATATCTAAACCCATCAGAAAATCTTGTTGAAGTGTTAGCGTATACATTAGCAGAATCTACATAAGTCATAAACTTTTCTATATTGTCTTTATTTTCTGACACTATTGAATCTGTATGATGAGAACCGTATTTGTTTATATGATTATATGCCTCTTCTGTATTTTCTACTATTTTTAATGATACTTCTTTATCTCCATATTCTAAATGCCATTCTTTTACTTCGCCTATATCTGATTGATTAAGTATTTTTCTTACTTCTTCACAACCATTCATTTTTATATTATTTTCTTTAAATAAATTATAAAGCTTTGGCAAGTATTCATTGGCTATATTTTTATTTATAAGTATAGTTTCAACAGCATTGCATGCACTTGGATATTGAACCTTTGAATCTAAACATATTTTTAATGCTTTTTCTTGATTAGCTGATTCATCTATATATAAATGGCATATGCCGTCAGCATGACCAAGTACCGGTATATTAGTATTTGATTTTATGTATTGTACTAAGCTGTTGCCTCCTCTTGGTATTATAAGATCAACATATTTATCCATTGATAATAATTCTTTTATATCATCTCTTGTAAATACTAAATTAACAGAGTTCTTTGGAAACTCTTCAATACTTTCTAATGTTTCATTAATGATGTTAAATATTGCTTTGTTTGTATTCTCTCCCTCAGCACCGCCTTTAAGTATAACAGCATTAGAAGATTTTATACATAATGAAGATATTTGAGATATTACATCAGGACGAGCTTCAAATATTACAGCAATTAATCCAATAGGGCAGGATATTTTTTTTAAAAGTAAATTATCATCAAGCTCTGTTTCTAATAATACTTTATTAATAGGGTCTTCTAATTTTACAACATCTTTTATACCAGAAATAATATCTATCATTTTGTTTTCGTCTAGTTTTAAACGATTAAACATTGAAAGAGAAATTTTATTTTCATCAAGAAGTTTTTTGGCATATTCCAAATCTTTTTTATTAGCTTCAAATATAATATTTTTATTTTGTTCTAATTTATCAGCTATTTCTAATAATGCTTTATTTTTTATGTCTGTACTTAATGATTGTAATTTGTATGTAGAATCTTTTGCATTTTTTACCAAGTCTATTAATTGCATTTATATTTATTCTCCGAAAAAAGTTTTATTAAATATTATTATAATAGCTAATAATTAAATTGTCAAAAAAGTTTATTATTATTTCTTTTTAATTAAAGTAACCAATATGTCCTCGTTTTCTATATGCTCAAAGCTTCCTTCATATCCATATTTAATGCATCCGCGAATCACACTTTCACAACTTGAATGCCCGCTTACTAAAACTTCTATAACAGTGTTTAATTCTGTATTATTTATAGCGGCACATTTAGCCTGAAAAGAAGCCTGCGAACAAGACATTCCTCTCGTATCTATTTTTATAGTCTCTTGCATAAAAAATCCTTTTTTGATATTTTTTAAGATAATATAATCATAATATCAGGATATCAAATTATTATAATCAACTTCTTAATTTAAGTTATTATAACCTCTACCGCCACTTTATATTACTATAATATATATTCTAATAATATAACGTAGCGGTAGAGTTCATTATATAATCCTTATTATATGGTATATTTCTTATTATATAATGACAACAACCTGCTGCACAGTAAGAAACATATCACTGATTTTCTTTCATAGTAAATCCTATAATAACACAGAATACTAAACCTAAAATAACAGCAAACATACCATATACTGTAGGACCAGTAGTAGAACTTGCCAAATTAAAATTATGAGCAAATCCAGCACCAACAAGCATTCCTATAACAAATACAAAACTGTCCATATTTCCTTCAGCAGATTGTATAAACTGTCTTCCAGGACAACCAGCACCCAAAGTAAATGCTAAACCAGTAAGAATCATTGATACAGTATTCCATAATATGTTAGTATGAGCTATAGGCTGATTTTCCATAGAAACATTAAATCTATTTGTTATAATATTTACTATTAAAGCAGCAACAATAAAAGCTATAACACCTTTAGTCATATGGAAATCTTTCATAAATATTCCATCTCTCACACCGCCTACAGTACAAAATCTAGATTTTTGAGCTATAAAACCTATTATAATAGAAACTACTAAAGCTATAATTAAAGGAGCTTTCATACTTCCTGGACCTGATTCAGAGAAAAATATTGCTCCGCCTTCAGAGAATTTTGTTTGTTTTAATAATAATATTAATAGTATTATTGATATTACTAGCGGTATAAAACCTACTAATTTATTATTATATGCTTTTGGCTGACCCAAAGAGAAATTTTGTTTCCAGAAGAAAACTCCAATACCTCCGCCTATAATAATACCTATTAATCCAAATATAGCATTAATATCTCCTCCCGCTATTCTCAACAATGTTCTCCAAGGACAGCCCAAGAAAACTAAAGCACCAATCATAGCGAAGAAACCTAAAATAAATCTTATAATAGGTGAACTTCCGCCTTTAGGAGAAAACTCTTTAGAGATTAAAGCAGATACTGTAGCACCAATAACAAGCCCTATAAGTTCAGGTCTTATATATTGCACAGCAGCTGCCCTATGCAATCCCAAAGCCCCAGCTAAATCCCTAGTGAAACATGCAACACATATTCCCATGTTGGCAGGGTTTCCCATTACAGAAAGCCAAGCCGCTAAAGCTCCAATAATGGCACCAGATACTATAATGCCAATGGAGCTTGTGAAAATGTTTTTTTTCATTTTCAACTCCTTTAATAAATTTTTTCTACTATTACTTTAAATATAAATAGTATTTTTATGCATTGATTATAAGAAATTTTTATATGTTTTTCAATAGTTATGTTTATTAAAAAATATGTATGAAATGTATAAAAATATACAAAAATACAATAGTGTATATTAACTATTATAAGTGAATAGTACCAAACATTATATTGACTTTTTTTTCTTAGAAAAGTAACAATAATTGTAAGTTTTATTTATGGAAAATTATTTTTATTATGATGCATGAAGTAATAAAATCTAAAATAAATAGATTGACTGTAACTAGAACTGATCTTAATTTCAAAGATTCAATTACCATAGATGAAACTTTAATGGATAAATCAGATATACTTGAGGGGGATATAGTATCTGTAATAAACCTTAGCAATAATAATAGATTTGAAGCTGAGGTTATAAAGGGAATAGCAAATACTGGTATAATAAGCATAAATGGCAAGTATGTTCATTTAGCTAAAAAAGATGATGTAATAGTTGTATTGTCATACAGCAATATACCGGAAGAACATATAAAAAAACATATTACAAATATTATTCAAGTAAATATGCATAATATGGTTATAGACTAAAGTTTATGGCTTTTATATATAGATATTTAATTTTTATTTATGGAGAGATATATGAAAATTATTTATAAAGCTGGTATTGATATTGGTTCAACTACCGCAAAAATGGTTGTATATGATAATAAAAACAATATGATATTTAAAACTTATACTAGACACAATGCTGATGTCAAAGAAACATTACTTTCTATATTAAGAGATTTAAAAACTAATCATGGAGATTTAGAAATATTGGTATCTATGACAGGTACTGCTGGTATGGGTATTAGTGAAAAAACAGGCATTAGCTTTGTACAAGAGGTAATTGCTTCTTCAACAGCTATTAGAAAGATTTATCCTTATGGAAGAACATTGATTGATATAGGCGGAGAGGATGCAAAAATAATAGTATTTGATGATAATTTCAAAGCTGATATAAGAATGAATGGTAACTGTGCAGGTGGAACCGGTGCTTTTATTGACCAGATGGCAACACTTCTAAATGTTCACCCATCAGAGCTTTCAACACTTGCAGAAAAGTCTACTTCTGTTTACCCAATGGCAAGTAGATGCGGTGTATTTGCTAAAACAGATGTACAAACTCTTATTAGCCGTGATATACCAAAAACTGATATTGCTAAAAGTATATTCCAAGCAGTAGCTGTTCAGACAATTAATACTCTTGCTAAAGGTTTTGAAATTAAGCCTAAAATATTATTTACAGGCGGACCTTTAACATTCCTTCCAGAATTAAGAAGAACATTTTTAACTCTTTTGAATGCAACAGAAGATGATATGTATACAGTTGATCACCCTGAATTAACTGCTGCAATAGGTGCTGCTTTTGGTGAAGATGAAGAACAAACAGCAATAAAAATTTCTGATTTTATAAAATTAGTAGAAAATATTTCTTCTGATGTAAAAATAACTAATTCTAAACATAGAGAAGCATTATTCAGCGGCCAGGAAGAATATGAAAAGTGGGTAGATGAACATAGTAAAGACAAAGTAAAATCTGCTGATGTAGAAACTGTTAATAATAAAAACACATTCTTAGGTATAGACTCTGGTTCTACTACTACAAAAATAGTTATTATTGATGATAAAGGACAAGTGGTATTAAGACATTATAGAAACAATAATGGAAACCCAGTAGGTGCTGTTACTGAAGGACTTACAGAGATTAAAAAAGAATTAGATGAGAAAAATATAAAAATAAATATAGCAAGAACTGCTGTTACAGGTTATGGAGAAGATTTAATAAAAGCTGCTTTCAATATGGACGAAGGTATTGTTGAAACTATGGCTCACTATAGAGGTGCTAAGGCTTTTGATAAAGATGTAAGCTTCATTCTTGATATAGGCGGTCAGGATATGAAGGCTATATTTATTAAAGACGGTATCATAGAAAATATTGAAATTAACGAGGCTTGTTCATCAGGCTGTGGTTCATTTATAGAAACATTTGCACGCGGCATGGGGTATAAAGTAGCTGATTTTGCTAATATTGCTTGCGAATCTGCTAGCCCTTGTGATTTAGGAAGCCGCTGTACAGTGTTTATGAATAGTAAAGTAAAACAGTCTTTAAGAGAGGGCTCTTCAGTTGCTGATATTTCTGCAGGTCTTGCTAAGAGTGTTACATTAAACTGTTTCACTAAAGTATTAAAAATTACTGATACTTCTATTTTGGGTGAGCATATAGTTGTTCAAGGCGGTACATTTAAGAATGCTGCAGTGCTTCGTTCTGTAGAAAAATTCTTAAACAAAAAAGTTATTCGCCCTGATATATCAGAGCTTATGGGAGCTTATGGCTGTGCATTGCTCGCTTTAGATACTTACAATAAAGAAAAAGAAGATACAACATTTATAGGTTTAGATAATTTACAAGAAGCTAATGATTATGAGAGAAAACAGCTTACTTGTAAAGGCTGCGAAAACCTTTGTACTGTTACAAGATTAAAATTCAAAGACAGTAAATCATTCTATACAGGTAACAAATGCGAAAGAATATTCACTAATAAAGGCTCAAAAGAAAGAAATTATGGAATGGATATTACTCAGAAAAAACTTTCTTTACTCTTTGACAGACCTTTAGCACCTGCTACAGATGATATAAAAGGTGTTATAGGAATACCTAGAGTACTTAATATGTATCAAAACTTCCCATTCTGGGCTACTATACTTGTAGAATGCGGATATAGAGTACAATTATCATCTCCTTCAAGCATGGCTATAGCTGAGAAAGGCTCTGGTACAGTTATGAGTGATAATATATGTTTCCCTGCTAAAATAGCTAATGGACATATATATGATTTAATAGAATCTAATGTAGACAGAATATTCTATCCTTCTGTTGTTTTAGAGAAAAAAGAAGATGATAATAGTGATAATAGTTATAACTGTCCTGTTGTAACTGGTTATCCTGATGTAATAGACAGTTCTATAAGTCCATTAACTAAATATGGTATAGCTTTTGATGCTCCAACAATCTCTTTCTTAAACGAAGATTTACTTTACAAAGGCTGTAAGGCTTATTTTGTAAAAACACTCGGTATAGATAAAAAAGATTTCGACAGAGCATTCAAATTAGCTTTAAAAGAACAAGAGAGAGTAAAAGCAGAATTAAAAGAAGAAGGCAAAAAAATAATAGAGCATGCTAAAGAAACGCAAACTCCTATTATACTTATAGTAAGCAGACCTTATCATATAGACCCATTAATTAACCACAAAATACCAGAAACTATTGCTTCATTTGGTATTAATGTGCTTACAGAAGATGGTCTTGATATTGATGAATCTCTTGCTGATGTTCAAGTATTAACTCAATGGTCTTATCCTAATAAGATGTTTAAAGCTGTTTTATGGGCAGCTAAGCAAAAAGATTTAAAACTTGAAGTTGTTCAAATTAATAGTTTCGGCTGCGGTCCTGATGCTACTACTTCTGATGAAATAAAATCTATACTTAATGCTTATGGAAAAAATCCTACTTTAGTAAAAGTTGATGAGATTTCAAGCCCTGGAAGTATAAGACTTAGAATACGTTCTATGATAGAAAGTATGAAGATGAAAGGTGATTTTATACCAAAAGAAAAACCTCAAAGAACTATTATTAAAAGATATGAGAAAAATGATAAGCGTGCAATACTTGTTCCTAAATTCGGACATTTCTATGACCCTATGATTTTAACTCTACTTCAAAGAAGCGGATACGATACAATACCTCTTCCAGAGCCTGATATAGACTCTGTAGAAACAGGTTTAAGATATGCTAACCAAGATATATGTTATCCAGCTACAATAATAGTAGGTGATATTGTAAAAGCTGTACAAAGCGGAAAATATGACCCTGATAAAATAGCTGCTGGTATTACTCAAACAGGCGGACAATGCCGTGCTAGTAACTATGCTTCACTTATTAAAAGAGGTTTAATTAATGCTGGTTATCCTAATGTACCTGTTATTACTGTTGGTTTAACTGTTATTAATGACCAGCCTGGATTTAAGCTTTCAAAAATAGATATGATGAAAGAGGGTATAGTTGCTATGCCTTATGCTGATGCTATATCTACAATGTATTATTATACTGCTGTACGTGAGGTTAATAGAGGTGAATCTTTAGCTCTTGCTAATAAATATATAGCTTTACACCCTAAAGATTTTAATCTTGGTGATACTGATAAGTTGTTAAAACAGGCTGTTAAAGAGTTTAATGCTATTGAAACTAAAGACTTAGTATTACCTAAAGCTGGACTTGTTGGTGAGATATATGTAAAATACAACAATTTTGCTAATGGAGATGTTTGTGATTGGCTTATGGCTAAAGGAATAGAAGTTATAGTGCCTCCTGTATTTGACTTCTTTGTACAAAAAGTTATAAGCGAACAGGTAAACAAAGAAACTAATGCTAGAGAGGTGTCTTTACTTGGATATTATGGTTCTAAATTGTCTGAGAAAGTTATAGATGCTAGAATAGATTCTATAAACCAAATAATGTCTAAGTTTAAAGGATTTAGACCTGTACACCATATAAGACAAATTGCTGAAAATGCTGCTAAAGTTACTGCTATGACTAACCAATTTGGTGAAGCTTGGCTTTTACCTGGTGAAATAGCTACTTTTGCTGAAGAGAATATTAATAATGTGCTTTGTTTACAGCCTTTTGGTTGTATTGCTAACCATATTATAGCTCGCGGTATTGAAACTAGACTTAAAACTATATATCCTAATCTTAATCTTCTTTATTTGGATATGGATGCTGGTGCTAGTGAAGTTAATACTGT
The DNA here is from genome assembly GCF_000325665.1 of Brachyspira pilosicoli P43/6/78. Taxonomy (NCBI): domain Bacteria; kingdom Pseudomonadati; phylum Spirochaetota; class Spirochaetia; order Brachyspirales; family Brachyspiraceae; genus Brachyspira; species Brachyspira pilosicoli. Next base: position 564,507 of record NC_019908.1, on the reverse strand, counting down.
AAACAGATTAGAGTTCTTTGCTCGTTCTGCTAAAGATAGTATGAACTCTATTATGGTTGATGATGATATTAAAGAAGCTGTTGGAGCATATCATAAATAATTAATAATAATGTAAATATAAAAAGGTTTGCAAATATTAATTTGTAAACCTTTTTTATTATACACGCCTAAAATGTAAAATTTTGTCAAAATTTACTTAAAAATAGCAAAAAAATTGTAAATTTATAGCTATTTTTTGTAAAATAAATTGACATTACTCCAAAATTATACTATAATATAATTATAAGTTAATTAAATATATTATAAATAAAAAAAGGGGTAATTTATGAAAAAATTATTTTGTTTGTTATTTGCTTTTTCTATAATCGGAAGTTCTTCTCTTTTTGCTGATTGGATTATACCTATCAGTCAAGTTCCTGCAGCAGTTAAAAATGCTGTAAAAAGACGTTTCCCAAGAACAAGAATTTGGAAAGTAGAGATGGACGATGGATTGTATCATGTAGAACTTAGTAATGGCGTAGAACTTGAAGTAACTAGAAGAGGAAGAATAGTTGATATAGATTATTAATTTTTTATAACCTAAAAGGCCTGCAAAAATATAATTTTGCAGGCCTTTTAATATTAAAAAAGATATTATAATCTTTAAGCTAAGCTATATAGCATATCTCCATAAGTTGGAAGTTTCCAATATTTTTTAGAAACAGTTTTCTCTAGCTCATCAATTATAGGACGCATATCCTCTATACAAGCCAACACTTTATCTCTGAAAAATATGCTAGACTTTGATATATTCTTTATCTTTTTTGCTTCAGATAAATAATCTTCTAAAGTTCTTAGCTTCTTATAAAGATTATTAGTTAAACTAGTTAATCTATCTAACAAGTCTTTTTCTATATCATATTTTATTTTTAAACTTTTTTTCTTCTCATATATATTAACAAGCTCTTCTGTATAATCCAAAGAAAATGGTATAATATATTTATTAATCATATCTATTAAAGTAAGTGCTTCAATATTAATTACTTTATTATATTCTTCTAAACTTATTTCATATCTTGAGAGAACTTCAGCTTTTGTTAATACTTTGTGTTTTAAGAACAAGTCTATATTTTTTTGTGATATAAATGTTTCAAGTGCTTCAGGAGTTGTTTTTAAATTGCATAAGCCTCTCTTATTAGCTTCTTTTACCCATTCATCAGAATAGTTATTTCCATTGTAAATTATTCTTTTATGTTTTTTGATGTTTTCTTTTAGTAACACTTCTAAATCTTTATCAAAATCTGAAGACTTTTCTAATACATCAGCAAATTGTGATAATGCTTCTGCTACTATTGTATTTAATACTATATTAGGACCAGATACTGATAAACTAGAGCCAACCATTCTAAACTCAAATTTATTTCCAGTAAAAGCAAGAGGAGAAGTACGGTTTCTATCAGTTGAATCTTTTGTAAATCTAGCCAAAGAATTAACACCCATTTCCATTTCTACAGCTTCTCTTTTTTTGTATTTTTTTGAGTTTTCCATAGACTCAATTATTTCAGTAAGTTCATCTCCAAGAAATATTGATATTATAGCAGGAGGTGCTTCAGATGCTCCTAAACGATGGTCGTTGCTAGCACTAGCAGTTGTAGCTCTTAACAAATCCTGATATTCATCAACAGCTTTCATTACAGCAACCACAAATAGTAGGAATTGTTTATTTTCTGAAGGTGTATTTCCAGGCTCAAATAGGTTAAGTCCTGTATCTGTAGCTATAGACCAGTTATTATGTTTTCCGCTGCCATTAACTCCAGAAAAAGGTTTTTCATGCAAAATACAAGCTAAATTATGTTTCTCTGCTATTACCTTCATAAGCTCCATTGTAATTTGGTTTTGGTCTGTTGCCATATTTGTTATTGTAAACTCTGGAGCAAGTTCATATTGACCAGGAGCTACTTCATTATGCTCTGTTTTTGCAATAATACCAAGTTTCCAAAGTTCATTATCCAACTCTTTCATAAACTCTAAAACTCTTGGTTTTATAGCACCAAAATAATGGTCTTCTAATTCCTGTCCTTTTGGCGGGCAAGCTCCAAATAATGTTCTCTTACAATATCTTAAATCTGGTCTTTGTAAATATAAATCTCTATCTATTAAAAAATATTCTTGTTCTGCGCCAACTGTTGTATATACTCTATTAATATTATTATGACCAAATAGTTTTAATATTCTTTTACTTTCTCTTTCTATAACCTCCATGGAACGAAGCAGAGGTGTTTTTTTATCTAGAGATTCTCCGCTATAAGAACAAAAAGCACTTGGTATGCATAGAGTATTATCTTTAATAAAAGCATAAGAAGTAGGGTCCCAAGCTGTATATCCTCTAGCTTCAAAAGTACTTCTTAATCCGCCAGAAGGAAAACTTGAAGCATCAGGCTCACCTTGAACAAGTTCTTTACCTGTAAACTCCATACGAACTTTACCGTCTTTGGTTTGAGTAATAAAACAAGTATGCTTTTCTGCAGTTACGCCTGTCATAGGCTGAAACCAGTGAGTGAAATGTGTTGCTCCTTTTTCTATTGCCCATTCTTTCATGGCATGAGCTACTACATTTGCTAACTCTAAGTCTAATCTCTCACCATTCTTTATTGTTTTTATCAGTTTTTTGTAAATGTCTTTAGGAAGTTTTTCTTGCATTACGTTATCATTAAACACATAACTTTCAAATATGTCAGGTAATTTATCCATATTATTCACCCCTAATAAAAAATTATATATTTTAAACTAAATATTATAACACTATATAGAAATAATTTCAACATTACTATATATAGTTAAATTAAATATTTTTTATTTTTTTTATAGTTTAAATATATACTTTTTTAATATATACACCGCACGGTAAAACAAACAAAATATATAAATAAAGTGAAAATATAGTTTTAATTATATTGATAATTTCATTTAACGTGCGAAGAATATATTAAAAATACAATTAAAAATTTGGGCGGGTATGCTTTTTTAAATTGAGTATTTTATAATATTAAAGCAATAATTTTATATAATACAAAAAAATTAATAGGGCGGGCAGTAAAATAAATAACATATATATATATTTAATAAAAAATATTAATAAACATAATATTTACAATTATTTTAAATTGATATATAATTATTATAATTTTCAATTTTTTAACATAATTATGAAATTATGTTTTTTAAATAAAGGTGTAGCTATGAGTTATTTTTTTGTAAAAGAAGATAAAGAGTTTAGAAAATTAAAAGAAAACGAAATAGATTTTTTAAAAAGCCAAGGATGCATTTCACAAAGCTGGGATAAAATATTAATAAAGAATGTTGATTTAACAAGGATAAAAGATGTTACTTTTCATGGCAAAATAAAAATTAATGAACTAAATGGAAACGTAAAATATTATAATAAGCTAAAAGTACCAGCATCAATAAATAGGGCTACTTTAATAGATGTATTTATAAATGGTAATGTTTATATAAATAATATAGGACGTTTTATTGCAAATTATAAAATACAAAATGGAGTTATAATAGAGAATGCCGGAGCTATATACATGGAAGGAGAGAGCAGTTTTGGAAATGGAGTAGAAACTTCTCCTATTATGGAAGGTGACGGAAGAAGCGTAAAAATATTTTATAGACTAAACTCACATATAGCATATATAGTTGCAATGTATAGACATAAAAAATTAATGCGTGATAATATAAATAAAATAATAGATGATTATGCTAAAAGCAAAACTAAGAAATTCGGAAAGATAAAAAAGCATGCTCAAATCATTAATGCAAGAATAATAAAAAATTCTCTCATAGACCCTTATGCTACAATAGAAAATACAGATGAAATAAATAACACTACAATAATAAGTACAAAAGAATGCCCATCATATATAGGCACATCTGTAATATTAAAAGATTCCATTGTATTAAAAGGAGCACATATAGTTGATGGCACCGTTATAAAAAAGGCATTTATTGGAGAAGGAGTTAAACTAGGAAGACAATTTTCTTGTGAAGACTCTTTGCTATTTGCAAACTGTGAAGGAGAGCATGGTGAGATGTTTTCTATATTTGCAGGTCCTTATACAGTTACGCACCATAAAGCAACACTTTTAATAGCAAGCCATTTCTCATTTTTTAATGCAGGTAGTGCTACAAATCAAAGTAACCATATGTACAAACTAGGACCTTATCATCATGGTTTTATGGAGAGAGGATGCAAAACAGGAAGTAATTCATATATATTATGGCCTTCTCATATTGGTGCTTTTTCTACAGTAATAGGCTCTCATTATGATAATGTTGATACATCTGATTTTCCTTTTTCATATATCACAGAACATGGATATCATCAAACTAGGCTTATTCCTGCTTTAAATTTATTTGGTGTAGGTCTTTCAAGAGATGAAAATAAATGGAGAGATAGAGACAGAAGAGTAGGGGATAAAAAAGATTTAATTATATTTGATGTTTTTAGCCCTTATACTGTTTCAAAAATGATTAAAGCAGAAGAAATATTAAATAATATAAAAAAAGAAATTATTAATGATGAAGTAGAATATATAAAATACAAAAATATGATTATAAAAACATCATCATTAAACAAATATTCAAATAGATATTCAATTGCAATAGATTTATATTTGCATAACAAACTCCTTGAATATATAAAAGAATCTGACAACTTAAATGATATTTTTAATGATACAAATAAATTTTATGAAACTTGGGTTGATGTTGGAGGACTTATATGTGCAAAAGAAAAACTAGATGATGTTATATTAAATATAGAAAATAATAATATTAATAATGTTCAAGATTTAGTAAAATCTTTTGAAGAACTATATAATAATTATAGTACAGATGAAAAATCTTGGGTTATAAATATAATTAAAAAAAGATATAATGTAAATACTATTAACATAGATGTTATAATAAAAATGTTAAAAGAGCATTTATCACTTCTTACTACTTCATATGAAATATTTTATAGAGATGTAAAAAAAGAATATGATTTAGCAAAGATGGTTAGCTGCGGAATAGATGATAAAACTGTGATGGAAGAAGATTTTAAAGCTATAAGAGGAACTGCTAAAGATAATGCTTTTGTTATAAAATATAAAAATGATGTAGAGACAAAAATAGAAGATATAAATAAATTAATAAAAAAGTTAGGAAATTAATAGATATGAGAATATATTCACTTTCAATAAATATAACTATAGGTTTTGAGGATATCATAGAAGCTACTATAGAAAGCGGTGAATTAGATATATTAGGATACAATATAGAGTTTCCTATAAACAACAATAATATTGCTATAGTTAATATATATAATGAAAACCAAGAAAAACTAGAAAACAATTTAAATATAATAAAACAAAATATTGATGATATGGCAGAATATGATTATGAGATAAAAGAGTTAAACTCAGATGAATATCTAACATCATATATGGCGTTTTTAAAACCTTTTAAAGTTGGAGAAATAACTATAATACCAAATTTAAAAGATGATAATAATAATGAAGATGGATTATATATAGCTAAACAATACGCATTTGGTACAGGTACTCATGAAACTACTTTTCTTGCACTTGAAATGATTAATGAATACTCCAAAAACAATAATATTTCTTCTAAAACTATAGCTGATATTGGATGCGGTAGCGGTATACTTTCTTTATTTTGTTATAAACTAGGTGCTAGAAATATTACTTCTATAGATATAGATAATGATGCTGTTAATTGTACTTTAGATAATGCTAAATATAATAATATAAAATTAAATAATGTTTTTTTAGGAAGTGCTGATAGTTTAAGTAATTTTCAATATGATTTAGTGATAGCAAATATTGAAACAGACATATTGATAGAGATATTGCCTGATTTGAAAAAAATACTAAAAGAGAATGGACATTTAATATTATCTGGAATACTAGCAGAAAAAGAGCACTTTATGAATGAAGCTATAAAACAAAATAATCTAACTATATTAAATAGAAAGCAGAAAAATGATTGGATATCTCTTCTTTTAAGATAAAGTTTTATAGAGCATTTTTTAAATCATTAGTAGCATCTTCTGGAGTAATTGAGTTAATAAAAACTCCGCTTCCAAGCTCATAACCTGCAAGCTTACTCATTTTAGGCATTATATCTAAAAACCAATGACTAGAATGAGAATATTTTTTTTCTAATGCCGGCGTTAGAGTATGAAGCACATAATTAAAACTAATTTCTCCAAGTACCTTATTAATTCTATTAAATATATCTTTAACAATACTAGCAAATTGAGATATACAATCTTCAGAATATACTATACTGTCTGAATGTTTTTTTGGTAAAATATAAATTTGGTATGGAGATTTTGAAGCAAAAGGAGATATAGCTATAAAGTCATTGTTTTCACATATCACTCTTTCATTAATCTTTTTTTCTTCTTCTATCATACTGCAATAAACACATTTCTTGTTTTCATTATAATATTCTAAAGAACCATATATCTCTTCCATAATTTGAATAGGTACAAATGGAGTAGTCATCATCTGAGCATGTGAATGTACTAAACTAGCCCCTGCTTCTCTTCCAAAATTTTTAAAAAGCAAGCTATACATCATATCTTTTTCTTTTGATAATTCTTGAAATCTCATTATTATAGCTTCAAATATAAAAAATAAATCTCTTTCTTCAGCATTATAATAATTAAAACTATGATTAGGATTTTCTATAATAACATCATGAAATCCTTTACAAATATCAGCTTCAAATAAACTATTTTTCTCAGGCAATTCATCTGCATTGCTTTGTGCAATTATAGGGTATTTATTTGGTACAATTCTTACAATCCAATTTTTATTATCATCAAATATTATAGTAGAATGTTCAGGAGTTTTATCCTCATTTCCTTTACAAAAAGGGCAGGTATTATCAGAACTTAATATAGCATGCTTCTCTTCAATATTAATATAATCACTTGGTCTGCCCATTCTTTCAGAAGCTATAATAACAGATTGTTTAGTAACAGGATCTTTTCGTATATGAGGCATTAACCTATTAGCCTTTTAATCTTATCTTTTATTTCTGTAAGATTACCAGATTTTAATATATATCCATCAGCATTCCATACTTGAAACTCATGTCTATAATTATTATAAGCGGTACATATTATAATAGGCAATTCTCTATGATTTTCACGAACCTTTCCAAGAAAGTCTAATCCGTCCATTTTAGGCATTTTTATATCTAATGTTATTAAATCTATATGTGGATTATCTTTATTAATCATTTCCAAAGCTTCTTCTCCGCTATCTGTGGATACTACATTATATCCCTCATCTTTAAACTCTTCTTCGAAAAGTGTTCTAATGCTTTTTTCATCATCAAGCACTAATATAGTTTTCTTAGGCATATAAATGCTCCTTAATAATCTTAATTTATATTATAATTATACAATAAAAAAAGTCAAATAGATTTTCACACAATAAATATAACAATATTTCATAAAAAGTGTAAATATTATTTTTTAGCAACTATTTTTTCTCACTGTCTATAGATTTTTGATAAGTTGCTATCAAAGCCTCTATCATACCGCTCCTTACAGATTTTTGTTCTAATACTTCAACACCTTTTATAGTAATACCAGCAGGAGTACAAACATTATCTTTAAGTTCGGCAGGGTGTTTCTTAGATTCCAAAACCATAGAACCAGCACCTTTAAATACTTGACTTGCAATCTCTATAGCACTTTTTCTATCAATACCCATTAATACTCCAGCATCACTCATAGCCTCTATTAATATATACATAAAAGCAGGTGAACAACCCGCCATAGCATTATAGGCATGTATTTTATCTTCTGGTATTATTTTTACCATTGCAACCTTGCTTAAAAGTTCAACTATAGCCTCTTCAACTACTTTGTTTTGAGACTCTACAACAGATATAAATCCATTACAAGTTTTTACAGGAGTATTAGGCATTATTCTAATAATATTTTCTGTGTTAAATAATTGTTTTAATTCAGCAACAGAAACTGAAGCAGCAACACTCACTATTGTAGCATCTTTCTTTATATTTTTTTCTATCTCTTTAGCAATATCTTTAACCATATAAGGCTTAACTGCTATAAATAAAATATCTGCTTCTTGTGCTATTTTTTTATTATCATTAAATGTTTTAATTTCAATATTTTTTTCTATTTGTTCTTTTTTTTCTTTTGTCTTTACGCTTGCTATTATAGTGTTTTTATTTATACCAGCCTTAATAAAACCTTCTATTAAAGCTAACCCCATAGCACCAGCACCAATAAACCCTATCATTATCTATCTCCTTTATTATTATAACTATTTGGAACTACAACCATAGTACCAAGCATTTTGGCAAGTATTTTATTCTCTTCATCTAAAACACTAGCCTCAACAACTATTAAACTTTTTCCTGCCTTCAAAACTTCTCCAATACATCTAACCTTTTTACATACAACAGGACGAAGATAATTAATTTTTAAATCAGATGTTACAACATGATTTCCTTCTTCAAGAACACTAAAAGCAGCAAACCCAGAAGCAGTATCAAGCATAGTAGCAACCATTCCACCATGCATAAACCCTAAAGCCTGAGAAAACTCTTTTTTATTTTCTAAAGATATCACAACCCTTCCAACATCTGCCTCTTCTAATTTACAATCTATAAAATTTAAAAAATCCTGTTTACAAAATATATCAGAGAGCCTTTTATATACATTTTCTTGCATCTACTATTTTTCCTTTATGCATTACTTTCCCATTCATAGTCATAATTATATTCTTTATAATTACCCTTAAATACAACACCTTTTACAACCAACTTTTCATCTAAAACAACTAAATCAGCAATATATCCCTCTTTAATCCTTCCATATTTATCATCTATCCCCATAACCTTAGCAGGATAAAGTGAAGCCATCTTTAAAGCCTCTTCAACTGTAGCACCCACCTGATTAACAACATTTCTTACAGACTGACTCATAGTAATAGAAGCCCCTCCCAAAGTACCATTATCATCTATAAGCCTGTTTCCATCTCTATGTATTTTTTTGCCAGCCCAAATATATTCTTTTATCTCTGGAGCAGCAGCAGGAGCTATAGCATCAGTTACAATACAAATGTGTCCTGTCTTTAATTTGTAAGCAAGCTCCACAGAAGCAAAATCACAATGCACACCGTCACATATTAAACCAGCATACATATCCTTAGTTTCAAGCACAGCACCAACAGCACCAGGCTCTCTAGAACCCCAAGGACGCATAGCATTAAATAAGTGCGTTGCAAAAGTGATTCCATAAGGTATTTTTTCTTTTATTTCATTGTAAGTGCCGTTTGTATGGCCTACAGATACCACTTTTCCAGCCTTAGCAAATGCTTCTATTACTTTACCGTCTACCATCTCTGGAGCAACTGTTACCATAACGCATTTTGAAGCATTTATCTTTTTTATCATATTCATATCTGCTTCTCTTATAAACTTCTCATTATGAATACCTCTTTTTTCATGAGATATATAAGGTCCTTCAAAATGTATGCCAAGCACTCCAATAACTGACAAATCTTCTATACTATTAAATAAATCTATAATCTTTAGCATATATTCATCGCCGTTTGTTATTACAGTAGGCAAATAAGAAGTACAGCCATATCTCTGGCAAACTTCATTCATATTTTTTAATGTATCAACTGTAGGACTAGCATTAATATCATAGCCTCCTATACCATTAACTTGCAAATCTATATACCCAGGAGCTACTATTTTTCCTCCCAAATCTATTCTTGTAATTACAGCATCAACATCTATCTCTTTTTCTACACTCTTAATAATATTGTTTTCTATTACTATACAATGCCCGTCTATAAACTTCTCACCATCAAATATTCTAATATTTGTAAGAGCATAATAAGATTTGTAAAGACCTTTGATAAGCTCTTTTGGGTGAAGATTTTTACTTTCTAAGCTCTTAGCATATTTATAAGTTTTTACTTTCAAATCGCTGCTTGACTCTTCATCTGCTACAATTATAAGTTTTTTATGTTCCTGTAAAACTGAAGTAGGGTAGAATTGACTTATTGCTCCTTCAACACAATGAGACAAAGCATCAGATACATCATAACCATTAGCCATAACAAGTATGTATTTTGCATTAAAAGCCTCTTCAAAACCAAGAGTAAGTCCTTCCCTTGGAAACATCTCTACAGGCATATTGAATTTTTTTGCTTCATAGCTTCTAATTATCTCGCTTATCTTTTTATCTCTTACACTTCCTTCTAATGATGAGCTTGGAGTATTTAACAAGAAACTTCCATCTTCCGCCAAATTATCTATTAGCAATGTTATATTTCCAAGTTTTTTAATTATATTTGACATTCTTCTAGCTTCTTTTTTTCTGTCTGTTGCTCTGCTATTAAACAAATGTACATTTTCTTTAGGTATATCTATATGTTTTATAAAATTTTCTTCTAGATATTTTTGAGATATGTCTGAATCTATATATTCGCCTGAAGAAACTATATGTATATTTTTAAATGATACTATATTATCATTATAAAAAGACAATAATTTTTCATAATAAGATTTATCCACATACCTCAAAGGAAAAGATAATACAAAAGGTTTTTTTCTATCAGAATAATCTAATATACATTTTACAGTATAATATGCCGCCCATTCATAAACACTTTCATTAGTTATAATGATTCTCATATATATATCTCCTTATTAAAATAATATTTAATTTTGTTTTATTTTCATAGATACAGTTTGGCTAGATAATCTTAAAGATGATTCATAATCTGCTATTACAGTAACATCACTATGCTTTTGAAGTTTACTCAATGGTGAAGAATTGCTTATACCGCATTCCAAACAATCTCTAAGAGAGCAAGAATTTTCTATGCCAGATGATGTAAGCAAAATAGTATCAACTATATCTATAATACCCATTCCCATACTAAATACCATAGTAGGTACTTCTTTTTTAAATTTACTTTCTATTGCTTTTATAGAATGTTCGCTTAATGTTTTTAATCTAAATAATGATGATAATGATGACATTCTTTCATTACCTGCAGAAGTTGAATCAGGGGTTAGAGAGTACCATATAACATCAAATCTGCCTATCTTTTTTATTATCTCTAATTGCTTTTCCATTTGACTTTCATCTTTACTTCCGTCAAATAAAAATTGATTCTTTTTTGGAATATTTAATTTTGAAAGCAAATTCTCTTTCAAAAAATATGCTTTACTGTTTTTATCATCTTGAGACAAACCAACATATTCTGATTGCTGAAATATAAATATATTTTTAAAATTAATATTATAATTTTTTATATTTTCTATTATTGCTTTATATATATCTTTAGTATCATTTTCGCTTGAAACAGAAATATAAAGTTTTTCTTTTGTTTTTTGTTTCTTCTCTAAAAAGCGTAAAATATGGTTTGCTGTAAAAGATGTATAATCTTTATAAGAATCTGCTATATATATATTCATAAAAAATAAGTCCTCAACAATTTAATTAAAAAATTAATGTGAACTTATTATAACATTTTCTCTATTTTCTGTATATACTATTTTTTCATTATTATTTGTAGATAAATATTTATAATTTATATTATAGTCTTTATATCCAGCTTTAAATGACAAATTAGTATAGCTGAAACTATTTATTGATATATTTGTATTAATAATATTTCTGCGTTCATTAATAGCTACATTGTTTTTAGGCATTGTAATAACCATTATCCAAGGGCTAAATCTTTTTGTCTTATCTGCAGTTGAAGCTTTAGCTGTATATAATTTTTGATTTCCTATATTAGTTTGAGAAACCTCATAATTTAATTTATCTTCTGATAATAGTTTTATATAGCTTGTAGAATATTTACCCTCAATAATAAAACCATCATTATTATTACTAATAGGAAGTTTGCTGTTTATATTCCATTTGTATTTATAACCGTTAATATAGTTTTCATTATTTATATTAGGCAAGGCTTCTATATCTTCTTTTATTATTAATATATTTGGTTTTAAATAATAGAATGTTCTTTCAAAGTTTCTAAGAGTTGTTTGATAAGTATAAATATTATTTGCTTTAGCTTTTGCAAAAAAAAGTTTATTATTATTACTAAAGCTTATTATTTCTGAAAAGCTTGATGGTTTTTCTTCGATTCGATATTCATTAGTAGTATCAGATATTATTATAGTATTATGGAAATCCGCATATGCAAATATTTCTTTGTTAGCATCATTATCATAAAAATATCCAAGCTCATCTATAATGCTGTCTCCATAATTATAATAAACAAAACTCATTCTATCATTATGATTAAGTCCGTATGATTTGTATGCATTATATCCTTTAGCATATATACCCAAATACTGACTGTTTAATGATTTTATATCTCTATTATATATTGCGGTTTCTATATTTTTAAAATAACTGCTTTGATATTCATTATTTAAAACACTAAGAGCATCATCTTTTATAGAATGATTATTCCATAAAAGCATATAAGGCAAATACTTTATATCAATAGCTTCACTTTGTCCAAATACAGAGTAGTTTTTATAAAGAGCATTATTGTATGTTTTACTTAAAAGCTCCATGATTGCACTTCTTGCACCACTGTCAAAACGCATCTTGCTTCTATTATCTATTAATGTATATCCAATAGGCAAAGTATATCCTGATGGGTATCCTATAATAGATAAATATTTACCTATATTTTTAAATGATTCATATTCAAATACATTAGCAACTTCAGCATTTTTTAAAGCATTAGCATATATTAATATATTGAAAATAATATCAAAAGAATTATCCAAAGAAGCTTTTAAACTGCCGTCATCTTCAAACATACTAAATATCATAGAGTTTATATATTTAAGCGAAAATAAATACCAATTTCTTACTTCTTCCTGATATAGATTTTCATTTAACATATTTAATGATATTAAACCTAATGTAGTTATGTATTTTATATTATTAGCATCTCTATATAATGACGTATTATTAATTATGTATTTATATAATATATTTCCATAATCTATAAATTTTTGCTTTATTAATACTATCTCTTCAGATGATAATTTATCATACAATATATCAAAAGGCATTAATAATGAATTAGCTAATATATATGCTGCATCTACATTATTAAAGTTTTCTATACTATTTTCATTTAGAAGTGTAATATTTTTTATCATTTGTTTTATATCATATTGCAATATTGTATTATCTTCTTCTAAATAACTTCTTAAGCTCATAAGCATTATATGTGAAGGAATATTTTCAAAGTATATTTTATTATCATTATTTTCATTAGTGTATGATATATTATCCAAATACCATTTACCCATATTATTTGAAGTGTATAATTTAAAATAATTAAAATTTCTTAAAAATGCAGATTGCTGTATTCGTTTAGAATTATATATATTATTTAATAAATTAAGAGTTTGTGAATCTGCAAAAATAAAAGGTCTTTGAGTATTTGCTTTTGTATTTGTTATAATATTAATATCTTTAGTTTTATCAGTGATAAAGAAATGATATATTTTTCTTAAATTAGTATCTCCATTTTCATCTAAAGCTATATACCATTTACCGCTATTTAGTTTATTTGTAATATCAAAAAAATTATTATTTCTAATTGTATATTGATATGCATTATTAAAAGATAAATCTTGTGCTAAATATACTCTAATTAAATTTAGCTTTTTATTAACCATAAAAAAAGGAGGATTGCTTTTTGCTATATGACCGCTTTCAGGTAATACCAATCTAGTAGTATCAATATTTTTATAACCATCTATTTTTTCACTTAAAGAAATTTTAACTTTTTCTTTTGTATCATAACTTCCAACACTCTCTAAACTTATCTCTATATCTTTTATTTTATCATTAGATAAATACGGAGTAAAATTAGTAGCATATAACTCTATATTAATTGTTTGATTAACATTAGGGTTTACAATAGAATAAGTTTTTTTTATATTATCTTCTTCAACGCATATATCTAGTAGGGTAGGTATATTATCAGTTTCTATATTATAACTTAATACAATACCATTTTTTATTTTTTTATTTACTTCTAGTTTTATGTATTCTGGATATATTTTATTATATTCAGGAAAAGATATAGTATAAGAATCTTCTTTTTTATTATAAACTGCATTTATCTCGCCAACTGTAACATTTTTTGATGAACAAGCAATTATATTTATAATGATTGTAAAAATTAAAAATAAATATTTAAACATAAAAAACTTCTATTCCAATCTAACTCTATGCAAACCTCTAAGATAATAAGTTATATCTTGTATGTTTTTATCTATCATTTGTTTATACTCATCTGGTATATTTTGATCTCTTATTAGCTTAAACATATCAAGACCTTCTTGTAAATTACCAAGCAAACTTATTCTAGCAGCATTTCTTAATATTTTTTTGTATTTTGAATAATACATATTTTCAGGCATATTATCAAACCCATAAGTAATAACAAGTTTCTTTTCATAATCATCAGTATCATCAAGAAGCTTCATTCTCATAGTAGGAGTTTCACTAGCAGGTCTTAATTGAGTTTCTGGTTTTGATAATTTATTTGTTTCTTTTGGAGCTTCTACTTTTACTGTGATATTAGGAACTTGCTGATTTGCTGGAGCTGTTATAGTTTGTTTAGTTCCATCTTCATTGTTTGTAACTATTGTTTGACCAGCAGATTGAGGGTTATATCCTTCATTTATTTCAACTCTGCTGTTTTCAATTTTATCTATTATTGTAAATGGACGTTTTTGAGCATTATCATTTTGATATGTATCTTCTAGTCTGCTTTCTACCAAATCTTCTAATTGCTCTGATGCTTTATTTAATCTCTCTTCGCCTTCTGTTATGGTTTCTTCTTTGCTTTCTTTTTCTTTTTGCTCTCTATAATCGTCCATAGCAGCACACATTATGCCTGCCATTTTTTTTATTCCTTCTTCAGTTGCAGGGTCTATATCAAAAGCTTTATTTCCTTGCATATCCAAAGAGTCGGTTGTACCATTAGGGTCTAATGGATTTTCTGGCATATTAGGATTATTATAATAATTAACTTGACTATTTCTTATAGTTGATGCTATATCTTTTGCTGAGCTTTGTATATTGCTTCTTATTAATCTTAATTTCTCTTCTTCTTTTTTTAAATGTGCTCTTTTTTTATCTAATAGTTCACTTTCTTTTTTTATTTTTTTTAATAATTTTAAATTTTCTCTAAATTTTTCTTTATCTTCTTTTGAAACTTTATTTGCATTTTTTTTGTTTTCTTTTAATTGTACTATAGCATTTTTTAATTTCTCAGTAACTTCTTTTCTTAAGTTTTCAGATTGTTCTAATTTCTTTTTTAAATCATTTATTTCTTTTATAGTATTTTTAGAACTTTTATTTTCTTCTTTCAATAATTTTATTTCTTCATTTAATTTAAGATTATTAGCTTCTATTTTTTCTTTTTCTGTTAATAGAGTTTTTAATTTGCTTTCTAAATCTTTTATTAATTTTGAAGTTTCTTTGTCTTTTTTGTCGGAGTCTTTACTAGTTTTTAACGCTTCTTTTATTTGTAAGTTTAATTCTTTGTTTTGGGTTTCTATTTTTCTTTTTTCTGTTTCTAAGGCTTTTAATTTGCCTTCTAAATCTTTTATTAGTTTTGAAGTTTCTTTGTCTTTTTTGTCAGAATCTTTACTAGTTTTTAATGCCTCTTTTATTTGTAAGTTTAGTTCTTTATTTTGGGCTTCTATTTTTTCTTTTTCTGTTAATAAAGTTTTTAATTTACTTTCTAAGTCTTTTACTAATCTTGAAGATTCTTTGTCTGCATCTTTGCTAGTTTGTAGTGCTTCTTTTATTTGTAAGCTTAATTCTTTATTCTGTATTTCTATTTTTTCTTTTTCTGTTTCTAGAGATTTTAATTTGCCTTCTAAATCTTTTATTAGTTTTGAAGTTTCTTTATCTGTATCTTTATTAGTTTGTAGTGCTTCTTTTATTTTTAAGTTAAGCTCTTTATTTTGTGTTTCTATTTTTTTCTTTTCTTCTTCGAGTTTCTTATTGCTCTTTTCTACTAATTCTAATTTCTTTTTTAATTTTTCTATATCTGAATTAATTGTTTTTACATTATCTGTTTTGTATTTTTTTATATTATCTTCTAACTGTTTTATTTTTTCTTTATATTTATCTTCAAGTTTTTTATATTTATCTTCTAATTTCTTTTTTTGCAAATCTATTACTTTTATATATTTCTCATTTAATTCTATTATCTTTGCTTCAGATTTATCTAATTTTGTTTGCAATTTCTCAGCAATTTTTTTGTAGTTTTCTTTATTTTCTTCAGTTGTTTTTTTTACAGCCATTTTTTAAACCGCCATTAAATATATTATAATACCTATTCGTATTAACGGTAATTTTTTTAATATGTTAACAAAAATATTTTATATTATTATATTAAAAATTAACAGTTTATTACAACTTGAAATAAAAAATATTTATATTAGATAATAAATATCAAGTACAATAAAAAAATATACACTAAAATTTTACTGCACTTGATATTATTATAAACATTATTAATTATTTATTAGGTCTTCCGAAGGAAATGCCAACATAAATCTCTATATCAAAATAAGAAAAATTATATTTATCATATACATTATAAAAACCTAATCTATAAGTATCAAGCTCCATACCAAAATTATATATTAAATTTCCTCCAATTTTAAAAGACCATCTGTCTGAAAAATAAAAATATCTTACAACATTCGCTTTTACATAAGGCATAAAAGGAAGCTTATACATAAAAGCAATATTTTTTTGATTAAACTCTGTCATATATTGATAATTATCAATAAGTCCAAATGAATAATCTGCCTGATTAGCTGTACTGTATAAAGGAATAAAAATTCCACCTCCTATGCCTAAAGAAACCTTATTGTGAAAATTTAGTCTAAGCAAATATCCTAAAATAATACTATGATAATCATATACATAATATCCATCATCAGTATAATAATCTTTATTTCCTCTTCTCTCCCTCCTATAATAATTATATCCTGTTTCAATCATACTACTTATACTGGTTAAAATATTATTATTAATTTCATCATTTCTGCCCAATGACAGCAATATGCTTAATGAAAGTCCTGAACCTACTCTAAAACCATCTAAATCTTTTTTAAAAGAATATCCTTCATTGTAACTGAAATCAAATGTACCGCCTGAAGAAACAGAAAAATCAAATTCAAAGGAAGAAGCGAATACTATATTTGAAAATATAAATAGTATTATTAGTATATTTTTCATAAATTATCCTTTTTAATTTAAGGTTTTAATATTAATCTAAATGAAGATAATGCTTCATTATTTATCATAGTATTAGCAACAACCTCAATATATATGCTATTATTTCCGCCATCATTATGATTTTTTCTATTGGTCTATTAATAGGATTTACAACTGACTGTTTTCTACACGTATAAAAATTAAATAATACCAAAAATATCATTAAGTAAGTTTGTTTGTTTTTATAATAAAAGCTACTATTTATATTTTTATAAAAAATTATTACAAAAACATAAATAGTAAACAATATTTTGTTTTAATCTCTAGTTATTATTGATATTATATTGTAAAATATCAAAATATCAATAATAGTTATTATTATATTTACAAAATTTATATATATAATATTATTAAAATATTGAAATAAAAAATATTTATGATAGAATATACAAAAAAATAAGGAATGAGGTCTCCTTAAATTATTTAATAAATTTATAAAATAATTAAACCGCTTATTTATTTTTAATTAATCAAAAAATATAAAAGCTGATGACTTCTGCAAATTTATGATTTTTTATAAACTTAAATTATAAAAAAATTATAGTTTAGGTGATTTATGATTTTTGCAGATAATAGCTTTTTATATTTCTTCAATTTATATCATAATAAAAAATCAAATACTAATCAAAAAGGATTATGTAATTATGCTTCTCAGTTTGGCATTAATATTTTTATGCGGAATGATACTTGGAAAAATATTCTCACTCTTAAAACTCCCATCACTTTTAGGACTAATTATAACAGGTATAGTATTAGGACCATATTGTTTAAATTTATTAGATAACTCTATACTTTCAATATCAGCAGATTTAAGAGAATTGGCACTTATTATAATACTTACTCGTGCTGGGCTTAATCTTGATATAGAAGACTTAAAGAAAGTAGGGCGTCCTGCAATATTAATGTGCTTTGTGCCTGCAAGTTTTGAAATAATAGGAATGATTTTAATAGCTCCGAAACTTTTTGATATTAGTTTATTAGATGCTGCTTTAATGGGGGCTGTTGTAGCTGCTGTATCTCCTGCTGTGCTTGTGCCGAAAATGCTTAAACTTATAGATGAAAAATACGGTACCAACAAAAGTATACCTCAACTACTTATGGCTGGTGCTTCTGTTGATGATATATTTGTAATAGTGCTATTTACATCTTTTACTTCGCTTGTTAAGGGAGGAAATATATCTTACCTTGACTTTGTCAAAATACCTACTTCAATTATATTTGGACTTTTATTAGGTATTATTATAGGTTTTATATTATCAAAGTTCTTTACTAAATTCCATATAAGAGACAGTGCTAAAGTAGTAATAATATTAAGCATATCTTTTATACTTGTAAGTATAGAGACTTCAATATCTAATTTATTTGGAGGAGTTATAGGAATATCTGGACTTTTAGCAGTTATGAGTATAGGAGCATATCTTAAAAAATCAAAAGAAGAATTATCAAAAAGGCTTTCATTAAAATACTCAAAACTTTGGGTAGCTGCTGAAATTATTCTTTTTGTGTTAGTGGGTGCTGCGGTAAATATTAATTATGCTTTTAATGCTGGAGTTTTAGGAATTGTATTAATATTTGCTGTTTTAATATTTAGAATGTTAGGTGTTCTTGTATCATTAATAAAAACCAAACTCAATAAAAAAGAAAGAATATTTTCTATGATAGCATATTGCCCTAAAGCAACAGTTCAGGCTGCAATAGGTTCTATTCCTTTATCGTTGGGTTTGGCATCAGGAGAGATTATACTTGTAATAGCAGTACTTGCCATATTAATAACAGCACCGCTTGGAGCTTTTGCAATAGAAGTTTCTTACAAAAAGTTATTAGAACATGAATAATATATATTGTATCATTATACATATTTATTTCTTAGATATAAAATTTAGATACTTGCACTTTTTGCAACTTTTTGCGGCGGGAAAAAGTTGAATAAAATAAAGACATAAATTAATATATTTGCAGGGTTTTATATCTAACGAAGTACATACTGCCCCCCACTTTTTGCGACCGAAGAAAGTACCTTTAGGTATGGGTGCGAAGGCTGGAAAAAGTTGATAATTTTTATAAAATAAATTAACCAATTATATTTATTTAGGCATATTATTCACTTTCTTTTATTAATACCACTAAACCAGCCGCCTCAAGTAAAGAGACTATATATACTTTGTCATTATCTTTTATATCTATAGCCATATTGCAAACACCAAATATTGGCTCTGGAGCAGGACGTACAATTACTTCAATACCAGCATCTGATAATATTTTCTCTGCCTTTATTAAATCTCTTGGTGTTTTTAAATAACAAAAACTTTTAGTCATATATTAAAAATCCTATAATTTGTTTATAAGTACATCAGCTAAATATTCTAAATCTTCTTTTGTAGTATATGGTGAAAAAGAAAATCTTATAGCACCATTATTATTCTTGTAAAAATTATGAGCTAAAATTGCACAATGAAAACCATATCTGCATTCTATATTATAATCATCATATAACCTATGAGCAATTTCTGCCATATTTAAATCACTCTCTATAGAAAACAAAAAACCCTGTGAAGAAGGCTCTCTAGACCAAATTACTTTATATTTATTTGAGCTTTCTATTTTTTTTATAGTGTCTATCATATCATTTATTGTTATGTTCCATGACGGTCTGTTTTTTAATGCTGCTAAAAGCCCTATAATACCAACAGTATTAGGAGTGCCTGCCTCATATATTTCCGGCACACTGTAAGGCGTTTCAAAACCGTCACCATAGCCTCCGCCAAAATATGAAGCTTTAAGTTTATTAGGCTCTTTCACATAAAAACCGCCTGTACCAGTAGGACCGAGTAAACCTTTATGACCTGTAAACACTAAATAATCTATATTCCAATCATCAGCAAATATATCACCAACACCTATATACTGAGTAGCATCAACGAGTAGGGGAATGTCTTTAACAGTTTCTTTTATCTCTTTTATTGGCTGTATAACTCCGCTAATATTGCTTTCCATATTAACTATAGCAAGTGATATTTTATCTTTTTTTACTATTTCAGATAAAGCTTCTATATCAATTTTTCCTCCGTCTTTTGAAGGAATTAATTGATATTCAACATTTTTATTTTTATGCAAATGATAAATAGGTCTAAGTACTGCATTATGCTCTAATGAAGAAATTAAAACTTTTGTATCATGCAAATCTAAACCTATTAATATATCATTAACAGCCCTTGTTGCCCCAGAAGTAAATACAATATTAGAATCATTTTTTGTACCTATAAACTTATTCGCTAAAAGTTCTCTGCATTCTTCTATTTTTTCAGTGGTGTATTTTCCTCTTTTGGTATTTACCCTTCCATAAGTGCCTCCGATATTAAGTAAAAAATTACTCATATCTTCAGCAACTTCTTTAGGTTTAGGAAAACTCGTTGTTGAGTTATCGAAATAATAATATTTGCTCATAAAAAATTATGCTCTTATTACAGCAGAAGCATTAGCCATAGCCTCTATTATACCAAGCATATTAGTTTGCTCTTCTACTTTTATTCCTTCCAATTCATAAAACTTAACGCAAGTTCCGCAGAAAAATATTTTTATTCCAGCATCTCTAAGCTCTTGCAACAAACTTTTATAAGGCTCATCAATTCCTAAATAAACTCCGCCATTATAACAATATAAAGCCTCAGGTTTTGGATTAGCATCTTTTAAAGCTCCTAAAAATGCTTTTAATAATAATTCTCCAAGTTCATCGTTTCCCTGTCCCATAGCTTTTTTATCTACTACAGCAATTACAGGACCTGATGATTTTTCTTTAGCAGAGTCATTTTGTGATAATTCTTTGTTTTTTGTTATTTTGAAATTCATTCCATTATTAGAATATGTTATTTTATTATTATTAAGAAAATCAGTTATATTATGGAATGCCACCTCATCATCAATGAGCACCTCAATCTCTTCGTTGAGACTAGCATTCATTAAAGCTGTTTTAGTTAATATTAAAGGTTTTGGGCAAGGAACGCCTCTTGCATCTACTGTTTTCATAAAAATACTCCTATTACTATATATATATTAATTTTTTTAATTATTATTTTTAGTATCTGTTGCTATACCTAGTTTTGTAAAACCAGCATTTTTTACACTATCTATTACAGATATTAAAACTTGAGTTCTAACATCTTCGTCAGACCTTATCTCAACAGGCTTAGCTAATTCTCCTTCAACTTTAGCTAAATTATTAAGATATCCATCTATATCATTTACCGCCTCTTCATTAACGTATATACTGCCTTCTTTAGATATAGTTATTATTATAGTTTCATTTTTTTCTTTTCCTACAGCTGAAGTAGACTTAGGTAAACTAATTTCTATTTGAGGAGTTTGCATGATTGTAGCGCCTATCATAAAAAATATTAGTAAATTAAATACTATATCCATCATAGGAGTTAAATCTATACCTTTTTTTATTGTAAACCTATGTCTAAACTTCATTGTATTATTCTCTTTATATTATTATTATTTAACTGTTATAACTCTTGTATTGCTTGAGAAATGCTCACCCTTATAAAGTAATGAAACTTTGTATTCTCCTTTACCATATTCTGCTTTAAATGTTTTGCTTATAACAGTGTTTCCTGCATCTGTAACATCATATATCACTTTGCCTATATAAGTTTTACCATCATCTCCGAGTATTTGAGCCTTAGGGTCAGCCATTTCAACAGCTATCTTAAAATCTGTAAATGGTGCTTTATTTAATATTCTATATTGTACAGTAATATCATCACCATATTTTACTTCAGACTTAAAATTAACAGACTCAGCTATAATATTCGCTAAAGTTACAGTAGTATATACTCCAACACCTCTTTTTGAAGCTCCAACTCCCATAGCATTAAAATCTTTTGATAATATTACTTTTTTGTAGTCTGGTGTATTCATTAAATTTTTAACAATACTAGCAGCAGCATTTTTATCAGTTAGAGGTATAACATCTAACTTTGTGAAACTTTCTGTAATATTTCCAACCATTTCAGGATATAATTTTAATTGTCTTCCTTTAGAGTCAAGACCTTCTAAATCTGTATTACTAAAGAAATTTATTTTTAGCCATATTATCACTATGATAAAGTGCTAAAGAATGTAATCTCTGATTATTTGGAAGAGGAGGAAGTGATACCTTGCTTCTCTCTAAATTAATTAATCTAAATACTTCATCTTCAATAACATCTGCATGTAATGCAAAAGCTGATATTAATATAAAAATCATTACTAAACTAATTTTTTTCATCGTAGTTTATCTCCAATTTATTTTTCTGTTATAATAATAAAACTATTTTTTATAATTTGTAAAAATATAAATTACATAATAAATAAAAAAACATAATAGAGTAGGGTAGAAGAAAGTTTTTTTATTTAGTTTTTTTAGGTTTATTATTATCCTTTATCATATTAATAGCTATAGAAATTAACTCCTTAGCTTCTTTTTTAGTTTTTGCCTCAGCAATAATACGAACTATAGGTTCAGTGTTTGATGAACGAACATGAAGCCAAGAGTCTTCTAAATCTATTTTTATTCCGTCTATAGTTGTAATTTTAGCTTTGTTGTATTTTTCTTTTATTTGCTTTAAGAAATTATTCTCATCAATTTTTGAAACTTCTAATTTCTCTTTTACTATTTCATATTTTGGTATTTCATTAACTAATTCTTTTATAGTTTTTCCAGTAGTAGCCATTAATTCTAATATTAAAGCAATACCTAAAAGCGAATCTCTTCCAGGAGTTACAGCAGGCACTATTATACCTCCGTTTCCTTCGCCTCCAAAATATAATTTATTTTTCACAATATGAGAAGAAACATTTATCTCACCAATTTTTGTGCGGTCAACTGAATACCCTTTCTCTTTAGCTAAATCATCTATCATTCTAGAAGTAGATAAATTCACAGCAGCATTTCCTTTTCCAGACAACCATAAATATTTAGCACATAAAGCTAAAGTATACTCTTCGCTTATTATAGTACCGTCATCTAATACTAAAGCAAGTCTGTCAGCATCAGGGTCTTGAGTGAATCCTATATTTACTTTGTTTTTCTTTACTAACTCAGATAAACTTTTCATGCTTGTAGCAGAAGGCTCAGCAACATGAGCAAATTTACCAGTATGTTCTTTATTTATAGAAACTTCTTTAACTCCTAATGCTTTAAGTAATGGAGGAGTAGCAAATAATCCTGTTCCATTAACATAATCACAAGCAACTTTAAAATTTGCTTTTTTAATCTTTTCAACATTTATAAATCTTAAAATACGTTTTATATGTTCTTCTATGGCATTATCTATTTTTTGATAAGTTCCAGTCTCTAATGCCTTAACAAATCTTTTAGCCTTTTTATCATAAAGCTTCATAAGTTCATTAACAGCCTTCTCATCTAAAAAATGTCCGCCTTTACCTATAAGCTTTAATGCATTCCATTCTATAGGATTATGACTTGCAGATATCATGATTCCGCCATGTATTTTTAATTTTTCTACCATATATAACGCAGTTGGTGTTGGTGTTATTCCTATATCTATTACATTTATTCCAGATGCCATTAATGTAGCTACAACAGCATTTAATATAGATTCTCCTGTTATTCTTGTATCTCTTGCTACTAAGATTTTTGCTTTCTTTGGAAAAAGAGATGCAAATGCAGAAGTATAATCTACTATAGTACTTATATCTAAACCATCTCCAATAATTCCTCTAATTCCTGATATACTTGTTTTTAAAGTTGGCATATTCTATTAAACTCCAATTTTATTATATTTTTTAATCAACTTTCTAAATATGATAATTTATGAATAATCTTTTGTCAATAATCTTTTGTAAAGTAAAATATTAAAAATATCATATAGAATTAAGAGTAACAATAATTCATATATAGCCGTATAAACTCTAATAAAAAAGCACATACACTAGTTAACATAATATACATTATCGGAAGATATATTTTATCCTAAAATAAACTTCCATACGCTATTAGAACCAATACCTAAAGCCAAAATCACCATAAAACCTAAAGAAATCGCCAAAAGCCCAACCGCTGCTTTCCGGATACCAGCCAAATGTTGCAAACCCTCTAGTTCCTACTGATATAACATTTAATGCAGGAGTTAATTGCAAAAATATTTCCCAATCTTCTTTTACTATAAATGATACTCCAACTGGTATTCTAAAATCAGCTTCTATATTGACATACTTAGCTGCAAAATTAAAAATAGCTTCTACACCAGGACCTAAATACAACATTACATCAGAATCACCTAATTGTCCCAATCTAGTTGTATATCCCCACCAATCGGCACTGGCACTAAAACCAAACCAAGATGCACCTTTACTAGATATACCAATATTCAATATACCTCCAAACATAAAAGGTATTCCTTCAAACTTTCCTGTTACTCCTAATGAAGCTTGAAGAGGAAAACTAAATCTTAAAGAAGAAGCCCAATGCTGAATCTGTTGGGAAATATGAAAATAATTTAGCACTAGATGTACTATAAATTAAAACAGTAAAAATTGAATATATTATTATCTTCTTAAACATAATTTAAATTTTATATAATTAATATAGTTAATTAGTATAATATATTATATTTTAAAGTAAATAGTATAATTAGTTTTTAATTTTTTTAATCTACCCTACTAAAAAAGATTTTTTATATATTGATTTTTTTTTATTTTAATATATAATTAATCCAATTTATACAGTGTAGGAAATATTATGAATGGTATAATAAAAAACTTATTTTATTTATTATCGTATTTTCTATGTTTGTTTAAATTAACAAATGCAGAATTTTTAAAAGGGAATAAAATTGCTATTAGTGATTTTATTCCCTTTTTTTTATGCTGTAAAAACAAATAATTATTAAGGGATGTTAAGATGAAAAATTTTATAGGTATTAAAGAAATGTCAAAAGAAGAAATTTTGGAAGTATTAGATGTTGCTAAAAGACTAGATAATACTCCAAATATGGAAAGAAGAAAAATGATGGATGGAATGATAATGACAAGCCTTTTCTTTGAGCCTTCAACAAGAACTAGACTTTCTTTTAATTCGGCAGCATATAAAATGGGTTTAGATGTTATAGGTTTTGATAACCCTGATGTTTCTTCTATAAAAAAAGGAGAATCTTTAAGAGACACAATAATAATGGTTTCAGCATATTCTGATGTAATAGTTATGAGACACCCTATAGACGGTGCTGCTAAGTTTGCTGAAGAAGTTACTGATTGCCCTGTAATTAATGCAGGCGATGGCTCTAATGAACACCCTAGTCAAACATTACTTGATTTATACACTTTAAAAGATGAATTAGGAAGTATTGAAAATAAAAAAATAGCATTTGTAGGAGATACTAAATATGGAAGAACTGTTCACTCTCTTTCAAAAGCTTTAAAAATGTTTAATGGAGAGTTTTATTATATTTCTCCTGATATTATTCAGATTCCTGATTATATATTAAAAGAATTAGACAATGCTGGAATAAAATATCATAAAGGCAATAATTACGAAGAAATACTAAAAGAAATTGATTGTTTATATATGACAAGAATACAAAGAGAACGTTTTGAAAATATAGAAGACTACGAAAAAGTAAAACATGCATTCAATATTTCAAAATCTACAATAGTAGGAAAATGCAAAGAAGATATGATTATAATGCATCCGCTTCCTAGAGTTGATGAGATTAGTATTGATTTAGATGATACAAAATATGCTAAATATTTTATACAAGCTAAAAATGGTGTTCCTACAAGAATGGCTATGTTATCTTTGGCTACTGGTATAGTAGAAAGCACTGCTAAGAAAAAAGAAAAAGATTATGAATTAATAGAAAATAAAGAAATTGTTTGTCAAAATAAAAAATGTGTTACTCATTTTGAAGAGACAAAAAATAAAGTTGCTAGAAGAAGTTATGGAGATTTTTGTTATTATTGTAATAAAGAGATAACAAAATGATAATAAAGAATGCCAAAATAGAAAATAATATAGTATCTATTATTATAGAAAATGAAAAGATAAAAAAAATAGATTTTGATAATAATTTTGAAATCTATAAAGACAGTAATATAATAGATGCCAATTATAATCATGTTTTATCAGGTATAATAGACCCTCATGCTCATATGAGAGACCCTGGGCTTACACATAAAGAGGATTTTTCTTCTGGAAGTAAAGCTGCAGCAAGAGGCGGTGTTACAACATTCTTGGATATGCCTAACACCATTCCAAACACCATAACCAAAGAAAGCTTAGAAGAAAAAAAGAATATGATGATTGGCAAGTCATATGTTGATTATGGTTTTCATTTTGGAGGAAGTAAGGCTGATAACACTGAAGATATAAAACAAATTATAAACAAAGCTGCTTCTACAAAAATTTTCTTTAATGCTTCTACTGGAAACATGCTTGTTGAAGATGATAAAATTTTATATAAGTTATTTGAAGCTTCAAAAATTGTTACAGTACATGCAGAAGAGAAAATGGTTGATAAGGCAATAAATATAGCAAAACAAACAAATACTCCGTTATATTTATGTCATTTATCATTAGAAAGTGAAATTAATTCTCTTAAAAAAGCAAAAGATTCTGGTATGATAATTTATGGTGAAGCTACCCCACACCACTTATTTTTGAATACTGAAGATGTTAATAAAAATGATAAAAGCAAAATGCTTCTTAGAATGAAACCAGAGCTTAGAGAGAAATCAGACAATGATGCATTATGGAATGCTATATTAGACGGTACAATAGACACTATAGGAACAGACCATGCACCGCATTTATTAAGTGAGAAATTGGAAAAACTTACTTTCGGAATACCTTCTATAGAGCATTCATTGGAACTAATGTTAAAAAAAGTAAAAGACTCTACTATAAATATAAAACTTCTGACAAAAATTATGAGCGAAAATACTGCTAAAATATTCGGCATAAAAAACAAAGGCCTATTAAAAGAAGGATTTGATGCTGATTTTGTAATAGCAGATTTGAATGATGAATCCATTATAGAAGATAAAGATATAATTACAAAAGCTTCTTGGTCTCCATATATAGGATTTAAAAGAGGCGGCAAAGTTATAACTACTATAGTGAGAGGAAATGTAGTTTATAATAACGGAAAGTTTCATGAAGGTTTTGGAAAAGAAGTTTATTATACATATTAACAAAATATAATTGTTTAGCTATATAAATAAAAAATATGCTTGCAAATTATTATTTAACAATTAAACTTTTAATATAATTCTATTTGGCAGTGTCGTAGTGTTTATGAAGATTGCAATACTAGGCGGAAGTTTTGACCCTCCTCATTTGGGGCATTTAATATTGGCTGATACTATACAGCATGAACTTAAATGCGATAAAATATTATTCATTCCAAGTAAAATACCTCCGCATAAAAGCATAAGCGGCAAAGTTTCTGATGATGACAGAATTAATATGTTAAAATTGTCTATAGAAGATAATGACAACTTTATATTAGATGATTATGAGATAAAAAATGATTGTGTGTCTTATACGATAAAAACTTTAGAATATATTTATAATAATTACAAGTTTGAAGATAAACCAATTCTTATAATAGGTGCTGACTTGGTGAAAGATTTTGATAAATGGAGAGAGCCTGAAAAAATATCTAATTTATCTAATATTGTAGTTCTTAATAGAGATGATAACAAAAACTTAATCAGCGATAATATAGAAAAATATAATATAAAAACTATAATAGCTCCAAGAATAGATATTTCATCTAGTTTAATTAGAGAGAGAATAAAAAATAATGGTGCTTTTAGGTATTTCTTAAAAGACAAAGTGTATAATTATATAAAAGAAAATAATTTATATTTATAGGTATATCATGAGAAAAATATTTGTTATTTTATTTTTTTTAATCTCTTTTAGTTTGTATTCTTTTGAAATGAGTTTATTAAATGGACCTACGGCAATAGGTGCTGTAAAGATGATTAATGATTATAAAAAAATCAATATAAGTATTATAAACTCTCCTAATAATATATTGGCTTCTATAATAAAAGGTGAAGTTGATATTGCTGCTGTCCCTGCGAATATGGCTTCTATAATATATAATAGAGGATTAGATTACAAGGCCGTAGCTGTTGTTTCCGAAACAAAAATGTTTATAGTTTCAAGTGATAAAAATATAAAAAACATAGATGATTTAAAAAATAAAACTATTTACTGCGGATTAAAATTATCAACTCCAGATTTAATGCTTCAATATTTAATAAAAAATCAAAATATAAAAGGAGCAAATATAAATTATTCTCTTGGCAATTTAGATTTATCAAAAGCATTAGCATCTAAAAAAGTTGATATTGCTATACTTCCAGAGCCTTTTTTATCTTCAGCCTTATTGGAAAATAAAGACATAAATATAATAGTTGATATTTCAAAATATATTACCCCCTACCCTGTTGCTGTGCTTATTGCAAAACAAAGTTTTATAGAAAACAATAATGATTTATTAAAAGAAATATTAAATGAATATAAAAAATCTAGTGAGTATATTTTAAATAACAAAGAAAAAATAGAATCTTTAATTAAACAAACTTCTATATTAATTAACGCCAAAGCTGTTTCTTATGGTATAGATAGAATTGGTATTACTTTTTATAATGATGAAAACATGAAAATAAAATTAAATAATTATTATAATTTCATATACAATTTTGATAAAAAACTCATAGGAAATAATATTCCAAGAGATGATTTTTATTATATTTTCTAACAAATAATAATATTTTCTAATAAATAATATTTTTTTATAAAAAAATAGATATTTTTTTGTTAAAAAATTCTCATTACTTCATACAATAACTTGACAGGTTAATTATTTTTTATATACTTATAGTTGTAATTTGTGAGTTTGTATATGGCTAGATTAAATATTGATAACGAAGAGGTAAAAAAATATATATTTTCTTTGTCAGAAAAATTAATGAGACATTTTGACTTAGAATATCAAATTAATAAAGAAAATGAATATTTTGATCTCTATGCTTTTCATAGAAATGATTTTTTTAAATCCTTTATTACTACATCTACAGTTTATGAAGGATATTCTGTATTTGAACATATGCTTGTTCGTTTTATAAAGAACTGCACTTTAGAGAATATAGAAGAATTTCAAGATATGTTGGTTAGATTAACACCAATTCTTTCAAACCCTAATAAATTTCATAAAAGAAGTATCATCACAGGTATTATTATAACTGATATTTCTTTAGAAAAAGAATGGGAAAAAATAGTAAAAAAATTCTTTTATAGAGTAAGTTATAAATTATCGTTTCATGGTTGGTCTGAAACAGAATATGCAATAGTATCTATAAAAGATAAAAGCGTCTATTTACCAAAAATGAGAAAAAAGGAATTAAAAAACCTTCTTTTGGATTTTTAATATAAAATTAATTAAGGAGATTTTATGAATGCTTTTCTATTATTAATCATTGGAATGATAGCCTTTTTTGTAGCTTATGTAACCTATGGTTCATATTTAGCTAAAAAATGGGGTGTTGATCCTTCAAGACAAACTCCTGCACATACTTTAAAAGATGGAAGAGACTATGTACCTACTGATGCTAAAGTATTATTAGGTCACCACTTTTCTTCTATAGCAGGTGCTGGTCCTATTACAGGTCCTATTATTGCAACTATGTTTGGTTGGCTTCCTGTATATTTATGGATTATCTTCGGATGTATATTCTTTGGCGGAGTGCATGACTACGGTTCTTTAATTGCTTCTCTAAGACATGAAGGTAAATCTATCGGTGAAGTTATCAGACACAATGTTGGTCAAAAAGGTAAAATAATGTTTACTCTTTATGCATTCATTACTATTTGTTTGGTAGTGGCTGCATTCCTAGACATCACTGCAAGCACATTTGCTGTAAACGTTGATACTTACAGAGAATCTGCTGCTGCTGGTACTGCTAGTATGTTATTTATCGCTTTGGCTTTATTATTTGGTTTCTTAGTATACAGAAGAGGAGTTAATGTTGCTCTTTCTACAATAATAGGTGTTGTATTATTGGCTGCTATTATATTTATTTCTGATAGATTCCCATTCCTTGCTTTAGAGAAAACTCCTTGGCAAGTTATATTGACTATATACATTATATTAGCTTCTTTAATGCCTGTTTGGATATTATTACAGCCTAGAGACTATTTATCTTCTTTCCTACTCTATGCTATGATTATAGGCGGTGTATTAGGTTTAGTTATAATGCGTCCTGCTGTAACTGCTCCTGTATTTACAAGCTTTACTCCTAGTGAAGGCAACTATTTATTCCCTATTCTATTTATTACAGTAGCTTGCGGTGCTATATCTGGTTTCCATTCACTTGTAAGTTCTGGTACTAGCTCTAAACAGCTTAACAGTGAAAAAGATGCTAAATTAGTAGGTTATGGTGCTATGCTTATAGAAGGTGTAGTTGCTATAGTTGCTTTAATGAGTGTTGCTGCTATAGAAAGTACTGGTACTCCTGCTGCTAGATTTGCTTTAGGTGTTGCTACTTTCATGACTTCTTTTGGCGTACCTCTTGGAATAGGTCAAACTTTTGTTACTTTGGCTTTTGCTTCTTTTGCACTTACTTCTTTAGACAGTGCTACTCGTATTGGAAGATATTTGATACAGGAATTAGGTGAATATACTGCTGCTGATGGTAAAGTACATAAAACTATACTTACTAATCCTTATATTGCTACTGCTATTACAGTTCTTATATCTTTAGGATTTACTCTTTATGGATATACTAGAATATGGCCTATATTTGGTAGTGCTAACCAATTATTAGCTGGTTTATCATTACTTGCTGTTGCTGCTTGGATTAAAAATCGTCAAGGCAGAACTTCTTGGGAAAACGTTATACCTTTAGTATTTATGTTTGCTGTTACACTTTCTGCTTTATGTTTAGTTGTATATACAAACTTCAAAAAAGCTACTTTCGACGGCTATGTATTAGCTTGTATTGCTATCGTAATGATTATATTGGCTGTTATAGAATTATTCATCACTGGTCAATGGGCTAGAAAATTACCTAAAGACGGTGTTGTTAATCCTAATGACCCTATCAAAAACAAATAATAAAAAATCATTTAGTTGATATTAATGCCCGCTTTCTTCAATGGAGGCGGGTTTTTTATTGTATTAAATTTTACTCTAATCTAAATTTTACTCTTGTCGATAATTAAAAAAAATATTTTAATTTAAAGAGTAGTGTTTTATGTCTAATAAAAAATTTATGATAAAAGAAGAAAAGGCAGTGTTTGCTGATATTCGTTCTGCTATATCTATTAGTTTATTCGATAGTGAGTTAAATAATTTTGACGGAAGTATTGATATGGATGTGAGGAGAGCTGTTATATATAATAAAATCGTATTTGAAAATCTAAGTAAAAGACTGCTTTCTTATTATGCTAGCAGAGAAGATAATAGAAATAAAAAGAAAGAACTTTCTTTAATAAGAACACTCAAAAAAGAAAATAGTATATCTAAAGAGAAATTATACTATTTAGAAAATCCAGATGAAAATAGTTTTAATTTTTTAGATGATGTTCTTGATAAAAATAAAAATGTTAGAGGATACAGTGAATATATAATTTATTCGCTATTTAATCATTATTTTGACTATATCAAAAACTAATAGTTTTAAATATTATTATCCTTAAAAAAGTAGTAAAAAGGATTATATTATTATGAAAAAAATAGCTATAGCATTTTTAATATTTATTTTTACTTGTGTAAATATATTCTCTCAAAATGCTGCTCCTAATGATGAAAGAAATATAGACAGAGAGTTTTATAATGCAGAAAAACTTTTCTTCCAAAAAAAATATAATTTTGCAAGAGAAGCTTTTTTACTTTATTTAAAAAGAAGACCTCTATCAACCAATGATATGCTTTATTATTATATAGGGGCTTGCTATTTTCAAGATAAACAATACGAAAATGCTATAAATTATTATAAATTAGCTTTTGATATTAATGATTCTTATTCTTTTTGTAACAATATAGCCAATTCTTATTATCAATTAAAAAATTATGATGAAGCTTTGATTTGGTATAATAGAGCAATAGAAAGACTTTACTCTCCATATAATGCAAAATTAAATTATGAAGTATTAACTAATTACACAGTATCACAAAATGTTGTAACAAACACAATTTTTATTCTTGATAATAATAACACAGCCAATATTACCAACTTATCATTATCAAACGACGTTATGTCAAATAATACTTTATTAGGTACAAACAATATTATAACTAATACTATTATATCTAATAACATTTCTACAAATAACACAAATAATTTTACTAACACAACAGACAATATATCTGATGCCATAAATAATTTAAATCAATCAAATGAAAATATAAAAAATCTTATAAACAATACTTTTACAAAACTTCCATTATTTACAAATGTTATTGTAACTAATACATTTACTAATGAATATGAATACACAAATACAACTGTAATTTTTGAAGCTAATACTAATTTTATATTGGAAGTGGTAGACCCAACAGTATCATCAACTACCCTACCTCCAAATTTAGAATCTACTAATGAAATCTCTACAAACTCTAATTCTCCAACTCTTACAACAAATTCAACTACTACAGGTTCTACTTATGTGATAACAGAAGAAAATCCTTATATAGTAACAAATATAATGATAATGACAAACATAACAGATACTAATGGAAATGAGATTTCAATAAAAACTAATGTTGCTTCTGTTGATTTATATAATACTTGGGGCTTATACTATAGTGCTTATCTTAATATGGGGCATACTTATTTAACTTTAGGCGATATCACTAATGCAGCAATATCTTATGAAATATTTTTAACTAATGTAGGAAGCGATTATTATCAAAGAGAATCTTTAGAGAGAGTAATATCTCTTATAAGAAGCAATGATACATCTGTGAAGTTTATGCCTTTTACAAATAATTATAGAGTAACAACAAACAATGACGGAAGCATTACTACAGAAAATGTGTTTCCAAATTTTGATTATGAAAGAGAGACAATATATCCTAATGGTGTAAAAATAGTTTATGAGAATGGAAAAATAGAAAAAACCAAAATATATTCTAATAATTATGAAGTATCTGACACTATATATCCATATGGAAAAAGAGAAATAGAGATAGTCTCTGAAAATGGAGATAAAAGAGTAGAGACTTATATGATAGATAATTCAAAATCTATTAATACTAAAACATCTTCAGGCGACATATATGAATATACTCTATACCCAGACGGTTCTTTTATAAATAGAAAAACTTTAGAAAACAATAAAGCATTTGTAGTAGAGAGGTCAGACGGCTCTATTACTACCAACTATAAAGATGAAAACGGAATATTTTTCTATAGCAGAAGTTTAGACGGTACAGAAGTAAAAAGAACAGAAGATAATTCAGGCAATATTGTTACAGAGACAAAGAGAGTCGATGGAGCTTTAATAGTAAAAACAGAAAATCCAGACGGAAGCTACATCGTTGTTGCTAATTATGTTGATGGAAGTATAGGTACTACTACAGTTGATACGAATGGAATTAGCAATTTAAAAATAGTTTATCCAGACGGAAGAGTTGAAGAGAGAAGTTCACAAGGAGCTGGAGCTGGTACTTTCTCTTATAATGTAAAAGCTGATGACGGAAGCATTATAACAAAAACATATAATGAAGATGGCTCATTCACAGTAGTTACTAAAAAAGTTGATGGTACTATTATTACTGACACTGTAGGCACTGACACTATAAGCGAAATAAAAATGCCAAATGGTACTACAATAAAAAGAATAATAAGACAAGACGGCTCAAGCGAAACAACTACACTTAATAAAGATTCAAGCAGTGTAACAGAAGTTGTAGCGGCAGATTCAAGCAGTATAACTACAACAATAAAACCAAATGGAAGCAGCATAGTTGTTATAAAAGATGTTTACGGTAATACAGAAACAACATCTACAGAAGCAGATGGAAGTACATCAACTACAAAAACTACAACAGACGGTAAAACTACTATTAATGAAGTAAGAGCAAATGGCGTTACAATAGATATAGAAAATGACGGAAGAAATAAAACAACAATAGCAAAAGATGCTGAAGGCTATGTGTTAGAAATGAAGCAGTATAGAAATGAAGACCCAGAGATTACATTAGTTGATGCTTTAGGTGAGGCTGTTGATATAGAGACTGCAAAAAAAAATAATAAGAAATATGGATTTAAATATTAAGGCAGAAGATATAGATAATTTAAAAGTTGTTCAAGAGGAAGTTGAAAGTGTTGCAGCAGAAGAGAATACTACAGTAGATGAAAATGCAGTTGAAAATACTACTGAACAAACTACACAAAACACTGTAGAAGAAACTACTGCTCAAAATACAGAAGCAAATACAGCTGAAAATAATAATGCAGAAAATGCTGATAATAATATAGAAAATAATACACAAACAATAGAAAACAATACTCAGCAACAGTAAAAATATTATAAATAGCCTATTTTTTGAAGTATTCTAGTTGCCACTAATTTAGCATCTATATTTTCTATACATATATGATTATTTGGGCAGTTTTTCCTTTTGTAGCATCTTGCACATTCTAAGCCCTCTACTCTAATGGTTTCAGAGTTTTCTGCTATAGGCCCTACCCTAACCTCACTAGTTGGACCGAATATTGCTATAAGCGGTTTTTTAAAAGCACAGCCAGTATGCATTGGAAAAGAATCAGATGTAATCATTGCCGATGACTCTTTTATTAAATAAGCTAACTCATTTAAATTAAAATAACTTGATGTGTTTAATACATTTTCAAAGCCATTAGCTATTTCAATACATTTGTCATTATAGTCCCCTGTTGCTGATATTATTATTTGTATTTTACTTATTTTTCTTATCTCTTCAATTATCTCTCTAGATTTTTTTACAGATAAATCTTTAGTATCCCATCTTGAAAAAGGAGAAAATACAATATAATCTTTATCTAATTTTATATTTAAATTTTCTATTTTTTTATTAAAAACATCTTCTATATTGCCTGGCAAAAAATAATCTAAATCTGTACCATCACTTGGACAGTCAATAAAATCCAAAAAAGAAAGAAGTCCAACTATAGCATTAATATCTTTATAATAATTGCTTTTTATTCCAAGCCATTTTCCTTTAGCAAACTTCTTTTTTGAATGACACAAATAAAGAAATATAACGCTTCTCTCAAGCCCTTGCAAATCTATTGCTATATCATAATGCTCTTTTCTCACTTCTTTAATATGAGAAAAAAACTCTTTAATTGTAGAAAAAAATTTAGAAGGTGAAGCAAATATTTCTTTTTCGTATTTATATATATCAAGCACATACAATTTATTTATATATGGATTATTTTCAAGTATCCCTAAGGCTCTTTTATCTGTTACTACATCTATAGTACAGTCGCTTTTCCATTTTTTCAATGCCCTAATAACAGGAGTTGAATGAAGCACATCTCCAAGAGAAGTTTGTTTTATTAAAAGTATTTTCATAAACCTTATAAAATATTATTATCTATCTTCTTTAAAGAAATACTCTTCCACTCTTATACAAATTTCATGATAAATAGCTTCATGATATTCCTGAGCGATATATGTTTCTTTTGAAGGAGCCTTTATAGCAATATCAGCCATCTCTGCAAGCTTACCGCCATGATTATTCGTAAAAGATATTATTTTTATTCCCATAGCCTTAGCAACTTTACAAGCATGTATAATATTTTTAGCGTTGCCTGATGTACTTATAGCAATAAAAATATCTCCCTTGTCCCCAAAACCTAATAACTGCTGAGCAAATATTAAATAAGGATCTCTATCATTTAAATATGCAGTAGAAAGCCCCATATGAGAAGTTAAAGCAATGGCTCTAAGAGGAGCTTCTAAATTATCAGCAATATATTCTCCATCTTCCATAGATAAAAGCCCTTTTCTAATCTCTTCTTTTATAGGTCTTTTCTTTACAAAGCTTTTTAATAATTCGCCAGCAATATGTTCACTGTCGCAAGCACTTCCGCCATTACCAGCTATCAAAACTTTATTTCCATTTTTATAACAGCTAATTATAGATTCTATTGCTAAATCTATGTTTCCTTTTATTGGTTCTAATTCTTTAAATCTTTCAATTAAATTAGCCATAACATATAACTTCCTTTTTTTATACATTTAAATATGAGCATTAAGCCAATCAAGTATTTCATTCATAACATCATGTCTTTGCACATCATTCAATATTTCATGTCTTCCGTCTTTATATAAACTTATATTAATATCATTAAGTCCTAAAGATTTATACATTTCATATACCCATTTTACACCCTTTCCCATATTTCCAATAGGGTCTTTATCTCCAGATATTAAAAGTATAGGAAAATCCTTACTCATATTAGAATAATTATCTTTATCTGAAATCTTATCTATCAAATTAAATAATTGTATATAAGTCTCTATACTAGCAGGTTTACTAGCAAAATACTCATCTTCCAATACTTTATTAATCTCTTCTTTATCTGAAGTAAGCCAAGCTAAATCTGATTTATCTTTAGGGAAATATTTCTTTCCATATCCTCCAACAGATAATTTATCTAATAATTTAGCTCTCTTTCTTCCTCCAAAAATTGACTTTTGAACATTTGCTATTAATTTACCGATACTTTCTATTGTATTAGGCTTTCCCTTAGTACCCATTATAATAGCACCATTTAAATCTTTATGATATTTTATTAAAAAGCCTCTTGTTAAAAAAGACCCCATACTATGACCTAACATAAAATATGGGATATTAGGATAATCAGCTTTTACTGTAACCATAAGATGCTTCATATCTTCTAATATTAAATCAGCACCATTTTTATCTGCAATATGTCCAATACTATCTTTACTAACAGTACTTCTTCCAAAGCCTCTATGGTCATCAGCACATACTAAAAAACCATTATCTGCCAATTTGCTAGCTAGTTCCTTATACCTTCCAGCATGTTCGCCAAGACCATGAACTATTTGTACTATTGCCTTGGGCTGAGTGTCTGGAGTAAAAATATAAGTGTACATTCTATGACCGTCATCAGATATTAATACTCTATTATCTATTTTCATAAATATATCTCCAAATAACAATTATATTATTATTATGTAAATTGTATACTATTTTTTTTCTTTATGCAAATATTAACATAATATTAATAAATTATTTAGATATATCTACTTTTATTTTTCTTATCCAATTATTTATTTTACCGTCCAAATCGGATACATCTTTTCTTTTTATAGATATATAATTCAAAACTTTACTATCAGGACATGTATCTTTTATATATGAAACACTTCTATATACTCTTGAGCCTCCGCTTAATATAAACGGTGCTATATTTTTTCCTTTTAAATCATTTTTTGACAAAAAGCTTTTCATAGGCAAAGCCATATCACCTATCCATATTGGATATCCAATAATAATATTATCATATTTAGATAAATCAACACTGCCGTTTAATTCTGGAAGCTTATCATTATCTATATCATCTTTTACTTGAATCACCATATCATCATATTCATTTGGATATGGGATTTTTGTAGTAATTTTATATATATCAGCACCTGTAATCTTTTTAATCTTATTAGCCACTATTTCTGTATTGCCATTCCAAGAATAGTATACTATAATTGTTTTGCTTCCATTAAACTCGGTATTTACAACAGATGCATTATGTTCATTTAATAAAGCAGATTTAGTTACTTTTCTATCATTAATATTTGAATTACATGATACAATAAATAATAGTAATAATGCAAAAACACTAGTTATTCTTTTCATTTTATATAATACTCCCATATATATAACCATAAAGTATAAACTTTGAAATATTTTTTTCATTAAAATATTTATTTATTTTTTATAAAATAGTATTTATATTCTTTATATTATACTTGACTTTTAATTTTTAGTCTAATATAATATATTAAGTTGCTTTATAAAATTTAAGGAGAGTTTTAGTAAAATGAAAAATATAATATCTATAGTTGTTTTAATGATAACTCTATTTTCAACTTCAGTAATACAAGCAGTAGAAACAAAATATGTTCCAAGTACTTCTCAAGCTGTATTTTCTATAAAATTAAATGAATTATCTACAAAAGCTGAAATTAGTTTACAAAAGACTCTTAATAAAGTGTTTATGCAAAAGTTTGCTGATAATTTTGCTACATATAGAGATGATGCCTATGTAGTAGAAGTTATGACTAATAAACTAGAACAGATATTAGATTTTTCTAAACCTTCAAAAATAGTTTCATTTAATAGCTATCAAGAAATAGCAGTAATGATTGATATATTAGATGTAACTGAATTAAATAGAGTGATGATAAAAATAGCAAGCCAAGAGGATAAATTAATATCTTTTAGTGATAACAATAATTACAGATATTTTTATCTTGATGATACAACTTTAATATCTTGGAATGATGAAGTATTTACAGTAGAAACAAAACTAGATGATATTTATTGGTATAATGAAGAACTTAATAAAGAAAATAATATTATAAATATTGCTAATTCTATATTTGATACTACTTCTCCTCTTACAAATGAAAAGTTTATGGAATTAGAAAATCAAACTAATGATTTTTATGCTTGGGTAGATTTATCTTTACTTTCTGATGAAACTGATGAGTTTACAAAGTTTTTATTTGGAAGAAATTATGATGGTTTATCTAAAGAAAGTTATAAAGATGCTATATTAACTGCTAAAGTTAATTTTAATGTTGGAAATGCTGATGTTGTAATAGATACATATTCACCAAATTATCCTTATGATAGTTCTTTACTAAAAAAGGAATTAGCTGACAATATATATACTTTTGTTAATGGTGAGAATAATTATGGATTTTTATCATTAGCTTTCAACAGTACTGAACTTTCTAAACATTTAAAAACTATGTTTGGCGATGAATTCCCATTTAGTGAAGATTTTGCAGAATTAGAAGAATATGGAGTTGATGTTTATAAATTTATAGAACTTTTAGGTGGCGATATATTTGTATCTGCTTGGGACAGCAATGAAAATGAAGACCCTGATTTACTTATTTCTGCTTCTATCACTGATGAAAATACAGTAAAAATTATATTAGATGCTTTAGCTGATGATGTTAATAATGACATATATACACTTGCTGGTAATACTTGTTATGTTAAAGATTCTATACTTTATATTAGTAGTAATCCTGCTATTATAGAAAAAATAATGAACAATGAAATGCCTAATGTTAAGCTAGATAAAAATAAAGTTGATTTGGCTAAGAATAATACTTTTGTATTTTACTTGGAATTAAACTCTAATTTAGCTTTATATGGAATTGGTGATGAATATACTGAAAATTTTGAATCTGTATATTTAACTTCAAATATATTAGACGCTAATCATACTCAAGTATTAATAAAAGTAAATACAAGAGATAAAGAAAAAAATGCTTTGAGTATTATTAAAACATTTATCGGCGGATTAGAATAATTTTATAAATGAGATTAGATGAGTATGTACATCATAACGGATATACTGAAAGCAGGTCCAAAGCACAGGATATAATATTAGCTGGATGTGTATTTGTTAATGGTGTAAAAGTAACTTCTAAAGCTCAAAAAATAAAAGATACCGATAAAATAGAAGTCATACAAAATAGAAAATATGTATCTAGAGCTGGAGAAAAGTTAGAAAAAGCTTTATTGGAATTTAATCTTTCTGTAGAAAATAAAATATGTTTAGATATAGGGGCTTCTACAGGAGGATTTACCGATTGTCTTCTCTCTTATGGTGCTAAAAAAGTTTATGCTTTAGATGTTGGTCATAATCAGCTTGTATACAAATTAAGAAATGACAAAAGAGTAATATCAATAGAAGATTTTAATGCCAAAGATATAAAAAGAGAAATGTTTGAAGGAGAAATTCCTTCTATTGTGGTGAGTGATGTTTCTTTTATATCCATTTCAAAAATTGCTCCTATTATATTTAAAGAATTAAATGATTTAGAATATTGGGTAAGCCTTATTAAACCTCAATTTGAAGCTGAAAAAGGTGAAGTTTCAAAGGGAGGAATTATTAAAGATGATATATTGAGAGAAAAGATAGTTAATAATGCAATTAATAGAATCACAGAAATAGGATTTAAAGAGATAAATAGAACTATCTCCCCTATAAAAGGCTCTAAAGGAAATATAGAGTATTTATCATATTTTATTATTTAATTTATTTTTTTAATTTATTTGATGTTCTTTGTTTATATATTTCATATTCTTTATAAAACTCTTCTGTATCCTTTATCATAATATATCCGTCTTCAGTTATGGAAACAGATTTTATTTTATTTAACTCTGCTTCTTTATTGGCATCTGCAGTAATACCAACCATAGAACAAAGGTCATTAAAATTGTATGGAAATACTATTTGTTTTGTATTTTTAAATATCAATTCATATTTAATTAAAGCTTCCAATATAATTACAAACTTACTAACATTATTATTAGCATTAAAAGATTTTATTCTAGATATTGTAATATATACTCTCATACTCATAACTTTTATAAGATAGAGTCTTATATTATTATCTTTTAATATCAACTCCATAAACTCTTCTTTTTTAGCAAGCTGTATAATAGAGTCTTGTAATACCACTGCTGTAGTAAAAAGAGGTCTAATATCACTTTTAGGAGCATATCCATTAAGTATTTCATTATTCACACATACCCTTCTTGTAACTTGTCTGGAATTAAATATATTATATACTCCAACTTTTCCATATCTAATAATATAAATATAATCATTATATTGAAACTCTGTGTATAAACAATATCCCTTTTTAAACTTATAAACATTATTATCTATATATTCAGGCTCTTCTATTTTTCCTAATTTGTCTATTTTATTTCTCACAAATCCAATATCTTCAGCATTAGGGTTTAATTCTAAATATTTAGCATATATCTTTGAAGCAGCATCAGTATATCCATTCTCTTCATAAATACTAGCCATACTAATCATATCTATTCTATTTTTATCAGTATAATAATTATAAGTTGTAGTAACTTTACTCAAGAAATAATAATATCTATTAATCCATCTCTCCAAATTAAGAAGTAAGTACTCATATATTTTATTTATTATATTAGGATTATCTATCTTTTCTATCTCATAAACATTCATTTCTAAAACTTCAACATCTTCTATTGCTTTCACTGTTGATGTAAAAGGTTCATTTATAACGGCATTAAATAGTCCTATTATCTCACCTTCTTTATATTCTATAGTATAATCATCTGCAAAATAATTGTATGCTAAAACTTTACCTTTTATAATTATATAAAATTTATATTTAGGGTCTTGGCCATCTATAAATATTGTTGATGATTTTGGAAATTTAATTGTTTTATTAGTATTAGTATTATTCATAATATAAACCCATTATTAAAACTTGATAGTTTAATTTTAATAAAAATAATAACTATGTCAATAGTATTTATGTATTTTTCTTAAAAATTAATATTTTTTATATTAATTAATTTCTAGTAATCATATTGATAAAAAATACAATTAATATATTATTAGTAAAATATTTTTATAAAGAGGTTTATATGAAAAAGATTATATTAATGGCTATATTGTATACTTTATTTAGTTTTAATGCACTATATCCAAGAAAAGCTGAAAATGAAGCAGAATTCTTATCGCATATAGCATCTGGTGATATTGAAGAAGTTTCAAATTTCATAAATGATAAGAAAATTAATATAAATACCAAAATAGAAGATAGTGCTACACCATTAATATTTTCTATTATTTTTAAGCAAGATGAAATATCAAAGATTCTTATAGAAAAAGGCGCAGATATTAATATAAAAGACAAATCAGGATTTACAGCTTTAATATATTCTATAACGTATAATAGAACAGAAATATCAAAAATACTTATAGAAAAAAAAGCTAATGTAAACATAAAGGTTTCATTAAATGGAAATGGAGTATATATGAAAAATTTTACTCCTTTAATACTTAATGAAAATAAAGAAGTAGCTGAGTTATTAATAAATGCTGGTGCTGATATTAATACAAAATTTACTGCCAAATATGAAGGACAAAATATAAAATTAGAAGATGCTACACCTTTAATGTGGTTTATTTTTACTGATAATACAGAAATAGCACAGTTATTGATAGAATATGGAGCTGATATCAACGCTAAAGATAAAAGCGGAAACACAGCATTAGGTTATGCAAAAGAAAAAAATAATACTAAAATAGAAGAGTTACTTATATCAAAAGGTGCTAAATAATAATTTTTTCTTCTACTTTTTATTAGTTTTTAATATTATTCTATGTATTAATATTATTAAAATATTATATATAAGCAATGCTATAAAAAATATTTTCATTATAAACATAAAATTTTCAAAAGTTCTTAGTCCATTTCTCAGAGAAAAATACACATAAGCAAATATGGCTAAATATCCATAGAAAGGTGCAAATAATTTATATGCAAGTCCATAATTAAATGTAATAACAGTAAACCCTAAAGAAAAACCAAATATTGCAGCCTCTGGGATTAATGGAATAATAGCCTCATATCTGTTTGTAAACTGTATCAATACAACTTGTTTGGCAAATGCAATTAAAAATACCGATAAACAAAATGAAGCAAATATAAAAAGGCCTATTGAATAATAAAGTATTTTATTTTCTTTATTTTTGTTATTATCCTTTTTAGCTATTAAAATATAAGAAAACATAACTGAAGCTATTGGGGTTCCTATATAGAAAAACATTTTTATTATTAATGATATTGTAGAATAGTAACCTGCACTTGTTTTATCTAAATATCTATTAGCCATTAATACATCGCTTAATGATATCCAATTAAATATAAAGTTTATTATAACAATATTTATTATATAACTTAAGAAAATATATAAGTTTTGTTTAGAGAAATATGTATTTATTTTTTTTATAGAAACACAATAAGGAAGATTAAGTTTTTTTAGTTCAATTAAATTAATAATTAAATATAAAATACAAAATAAAGTTACAGATACAATAGCTTTTTCTAATGTGAGTCCTGTTATAATAAAGTATGCCAAAAGTAAAATTTTTGCTATAAATATTGCTATTAAACTTGCAATATAATCATAAGCTATATAATTATTAATTTTTAATATAGACTGCGACACTATAGTTAAAATAGTTGCAAATATTCCAATAGATATTATAAAAAGAGAAATGTAGCTTCTTATATTAAAAAGTATATCAATAAGCGGTATAGATAATATATACAATATAAATATTACAGCAGCAATAATATATCCATAAGCCCAGTAACTCCTAGCATCTTCATCGTCTTTATAATTATGCATTATATAATAACTAAAACTAGATACAGTTAAAACTATTATTGAATATATATTGATAATGCCATTATAATGAGCAAAATCTGATATTGATAAACTTCTATTTACATAAATCGAAGAAACATAATTTAATACACTAGCAACACCATTTATAAATACTAATAAAGCATAATTAATATAATATGAATATTTTTTATATAATGTTTTTATATTATACATATTATATTAATTATACACCTTTATATTTATTATCTTCTTCTTAAGAACCATATAAGAATACCTAATATACCAAATAAACAAGGCAAACCAATTTGAGCAACATATCTA
Source organism: Brachyspira pilosicoli P43/6/78 (assembly GCF_000325665.1). Taxonomy (NCBI): domain Bacteria; kingdom Pseudomonadati; phylum Spirochaetota; class Spirochaetia; order Brachyspirales; family Brachyspiraceae; genus Brachyspira; species Brachyspira pilosicoli. Next base: position 520,302 of record NC_019908.1, on the reverse strand, counting down.
ATAAAATTAGTTTGTGTTGTTGTAAGAGTAAGATTTTTAATGCTAGCCTCTTTTGGTCTTATAGTTATCTTTTGTCTTGCTTCTAATAGATAAGCAACTGTATTCATAAACAAATCTTTATTACCCGCAAAAGCAACATCTACAGATTGACCTTGCTCAGGATTAATATATGCATTTAAAGCAAAAGTAGCATCTCCAAATACAACAATTCTTGCAGGCACATCTCTGCCTTCTATATCATAAGTTCCAGCAATAGCCAAAGGTACAGGACCTGCAATATCTGTTCTAGGGTTAAATCTTGCACGAGACAAATCAAAAGTAGCCTCTTCCTTACCATATCCTTGAGGAGAAGTAGTGATTATATTCTCAAAACTTCCGCTATATTTACTTTCTCCAGATAAAATACTTCTTGCTACAACCAAACAAGCAAATACATTACCCTCTTTTAGAGTTTGTGTTATAGGGTGAGCTGTATACTGAGGAACCACATTAACCGGTATAACAACACTTGATACAGGGTCTATTATATAATCATTTTTTGTCTTAAATCCCCAATCAGATAAAAATACATCTAAATTAGAATTAAAATTACTTCTATCCATAAAACTATCATAAAGCACAAGCAATTTACCACCTGTTTTTACATAGTTATTTAATTTCTCAATTTCAAAATCGCTGAATGTTTCAACAGGAGAAGCTATTACAATTAAAGAAGCATCTGTTGGAATATTTTCTAATATAATATTTAAATCTCTTACCTTATAATTCTCATTTTCCAAATAAGTTTTAACATAAGATAATCCCTCGCCTCCTCTGTCTTGAAGCTGTCTCTCTCCATGACCAACTGTAAAATAAACAACATAAGACTCTTGTTCTAACAAAGTATATATAGCTTGAGTGAATTTCTCTTCTCCAACAAATAAAGGCTCTGAAGTAACTTTAGATTGAGTAGTTAAATCTTTTCTATATACCCTCACCTGTTTGCTTTGTCCATAACTAAATATTATCTCACCAACCTGAGTCATTTGATATTTACTTTTAGCAGAAGGTTTTTCTATTGGGTTAATATATTCAACTGTAATATGTTTGCTTAATCTTTGATATTGGTCTAATAATAAATCAGAACGCCAATCAGCAGAAGTAGGATCTGTACTTGGAGACCTTAAAACAACTATTGAAAGCGGACTATCTATTCTAGAAATTACATCCATAGTTTGCTGAGAAACTGTGTATGATTTATTTTGTGTTAAATCAAATCTTATCGGGAAGTTTATGCTTATAATATAAAGCCCCACTAAAATAGCTAAAATGATAATAAGAGAAAGTATGCCAAAAAAAGCTTTATGAACAAATCTTGTTTTTAATAGAGAAATTATATTATTTTTTTCTATTATAACAGTAATTGCCGTAAGTATTAATGTTACAGCTAATACAACCCAAAAAACAGCAGTAGGTCTTTGTGTAACTGCATAGAAAAATATCCAAGCGAAAAATAATAGTACCCAAGAAGCTATAGTAGCAATTTTTAAATTAAACTTTTTATTAGACATTGATTATAAATTCCATTTTTAATTAAGATTTAATTGAAATGTTTTAATAAATTTCAATACTGTTTTTATAATCGTATAACTATAGAAATACTTTATAATTATTTTTTTATTTGCTGTTTAAGATAAGCAGATATAAACTCATCAATATTACCGTCCATAACAGAGTTCATATTACCAGTTTCATGACCAGTTCTCAAATCTTTTACCATCTGATAAGGCTGAAAAACATAACTTCTAATCTGATTACCCCAAGCAATATCAGTTTTTTCCCCAGCTTATTTTTTTGTTTTTTCTTTATCAAGCTTTTCTTTTTCTAATTGATAAAGTTTAGCCTTAAGCATTTTCATAGCCATATCTTTATTATTATGCTGACTTCTCTCAGCCTGACATTGAACAACTATATTTGTAGGTATATGAGTTATTCTTATAGCAGAAGAAGTTTTATTAACGTGCTGACCGCCTGCTCCTGAAGCCCTATAAGTATCTATTCTCAAATCAGCCTGATTAATTTCTACTTCAATATCTTCATCTATATCAGGCATAACACTTACAGCAACAAAAGAAGTATGCCTCTTAGCATTAGCATCAAAAGGAGATATTCTTACAAGCCTATGAACGCCTATTTCAGAGCGTAAATATCCATAAGCATAAAGCCCCTGCACATAAAAACTTATTTGTTTTATACCAGCCTCATCACCAGGAAGCTCATCAGTAGTCTCTACTGTAAAACCATGCCTCTCGCAAAAACGTACATACATTCTTGAAAGCATAGAAGCCCAATCGCAGCTTTCAGTACCGCCTGCTCCTGCATTTAAAGTTAAATATGCATTCTTACTGTCAAACTCACCAGAAAATAGATTCTTTGTCTCTAATTCATTAAAAACCTTCTGAAGCTCTATACATTCAGTTTCTAATTCTTTCTCCATTTCTGTATCATTAGATTCTATTGCCATTTCAACAAGTTCATAAATATTGTTAGCATTTTTTATTAAGTTTTCAATAGGCTCTATTTTATCAAGAAGAAGCATTCTCTCTTTCATTATTTTTTGAGCAGCAATATTATCATTCCAAAAGTCATCTTTAGAAGATATCTCATCAATTTCTTTTACCCTTTTATATATAGCCTCAGGGTCAAAGATACCCCCTTAAAATTTCAGTCTGCTCTTTAATCTCTAATACTGTATTTTTTATTTCAGATAATGTCATAATATTTTTCCAATATATTAATTATTATTCAATAGAAAGCATTCTAACGCCATTAGTAGGTTTTACAATATAAACATCAGCGTCCCTTCTAGTTTTCTCTTTATAATTAGTATATAAAGCTTCTATTACATTTTCTACTTCAGTTTTCTTAAGCAAAATTAAAACACCGCCTCCAAAACCTGTACCAATCATACGTGCACCAAGAACTCCGTCCATTTTTGAAGCTTCTTCCACCAAAATATCTTGTTCTGCAGTAGAAACTTCATATAATTTACTTAAACTATCATGAGTTTTTGATATTAATGCAGCTAAATCTTTAATAGCACCTTTCTTTATAGCTTTTACAGCTTGATTTACTCTATCCTCTTCAGAAGATACATATAAAGCTCTTCTTTGTTCTTTATTTTGCAAAGTCTCTTTAATAAAATCAGCATCTTTAGGCTTTAAATCTGATAAAAATTTAATAGAAGATTTTTTTTCTTTAAGCTTTTTTAAAGCATTATCACATTCTCTCTTTCTAGCATTATATTCACTATCACTAGAAGTTCTTTTTTTATTACTATTAACTACCGCTACACAATACTCACCAAAGTTTATATCCAAATATTCATAGCTCATTTTAAACATATTAAATAGTAATAAACTATTTTCTTTTCCTAAAAATATAGTAATATGATCGCTCAATGAAGTTCTATGAGAAGCGTATTTAATTTCGCCTTCATAAGATAATTTAGCCAATTCTATAATATCACTTTTATCTAAACCATTTACATCAAAAATAGCATAAGTTAAACAAGCACATAATGAACTAGATGAAGCTAATGAAGTATTAAAAGGCAAATCTGTATATGCATAAATATCCATACCAGTTATTTTATATTCTCTTTCCAATAATACAGAAAAAACACCCTTAAAATATATAGCCCATTCATCTTCTTTGTTTTTTTCTAATTCATTAAAGGTAAATGATTTTTTAGCTTTAAATGAATGACCATAAATATTAATTTTATTGTCTGGTCTTTTTCTAACTACTAAATAGGTGCCTCTATCTACAGCAGCTGTAATAGTATCACCGCCTGAATAGTCTATAAGTTCTCCTATAAAAGTTAATCTTCCAGGAGCAAAATACAATTTTACTTCACCTTTTTGTCCAAAGACATCTCTAAATCTTTCTACTAATCTTAAATGTAATTTTGGTATCATATAACCTTCTCAGTTAAATTATTTGTTATTTATATTATAAATTTTAAAAAAGTCAACTACTTTTAACAGATAATATAATCGATAATATTATTAAAAAGTTAACATATTTTATTATATTTTTATTTTATTAAAAATAACATATAAAAAGTAAAAAGTCAATTATAAACGGTATTTATATATTATCTTTTTCCAAAAAACAATTTAGCACATAGTTTAAAAATCTCAGATGCTATAATCACTATAAAAGACAAAGCAACTATTTTAACCCAAGTAAATAAACTTAAAGGTACAGTATTAAAGAAGGCCCCAGCAAATTGTGTAGCTAATATCTGTAATACAAAAGTACCAAACATGCTTAAAAGTACTAATTTGTTATCAAGGAAATGTTTGAATACACTATCATAACCTAATTCTCTGCTATTGAAAGAATTAAATATCTGGAACATTACAAACATAACAAATAATACAGTAGAAGCTTCAGCATCACTTACATTTAATATATTAAGCTTACTTTGAAGCATAAATAATATAATCATCACAGTACCGGAATATATAATCTTTCTAAGCATACTTAAAGTAACTATATTAGCATTTCTTTTAATAGGCTTTCTCTTCATTAAGTTGCTTCTAATAGGTTCAAGTCCTAAAGCAATAGCAGGAGGTCCGTCCATGATAATATTTATCCATAATAACTGTATAGCTGTAAATGGAGATTTAAATCCTGTTAAAGTAGATAACAACACAACTACAACAGAAGCAAAGTTAACTGTAAGCTGAAACTGTATAAATCTTTGGAAATTGTCATATATACCGCGTCCCCATTGAACTGCCTTAACTATTGTAGCAAAAGAGTCATCAAGAAGCACTATATCACTAGCCTCTTTTGATACTTCTGTACCTGTTATACCCATAGCAACACCAACATCAGCATTCTTTATAGCAGGAGCATCATTTATACCGTCCCCTGTAACCGCAACAACATTACCCATCTCTTTTATAGCATTAACAACACGCATCTTTACTGTAGGAGTACTTCTTGCTATAACAGAAATCTTACTTAAATTCTGCTTTAATGTGTTATCGTCCATAGCATCAATATCTTTTGCCTCAAGAACTATGCTATTTTCATCAAGTATTTTTAATTCTCTTGCAATAGCTCTTGCTGTAACTATATTATCTCCTGTAAGCATTTTTATGTTGATACCAGCACTTCTGCATTGCTCTACAGCATCATAAACTTCTTTTCTAACAGGGTCAGATATAGCAACAAAACCGTCATATATCATATTGCTTTCAAGTTTCTCTCTTATGTTCTCTACATTATCATCAACTTTCTTGTGAGCAAATGCTATAACCCTCTTTGCCTCTTCTTGGAACTTCTCTATAGCCTCTTCTATACATTTTTTCTCTTCGCTGCTAATATCACACATAGCCATTATCTTTTCAGGGCTTCCCTTTGTAAATACAACACTCTCACCGTCTATTTTGGCAACAGTAGTCATATTTTTTGTCTCTGATGAAAAAGGATATTCGTATATTATTTTAGCACTTTCTCTTATAGCTTTATAATCAAAACCAGATTTTTTAGCCCCTACAAGTAAAGCACATTCTGTAGGATTGCCCAAAAACTTAATTTGACCATCTTCTTTATAATCAATATCAGCAGTAGAGTTAATAGCAAAGTTATTAATTATGTTTTTATCTTTTATATTCTCAGGCTCTACATAAGCACAATTAACAAATAATTGATTTAATGTCATTTTGTTTTCTGTGAGAGTACCTGTTTTATCAGAACAAATTACATTAACACTTCCTATAGTCTCACAAGCAACCATCTTTTTAACCAATGCATTTTGTCTAGCCATTTTTATAATATTAATAGATAAAGACACAGCTACTATTGTAGGAAGTCCCTCTGGAACAGAAGCAACAATCAATACTATACTAGTAATAAAAGCCTCAGATATAGTTTCAAAATTAGCAGTTCCAAGTCTAATATGATTAACTAATTGAATTATAAAAACTATCATAGAAGCAGTGATACCAATTATAGCTATTTTTTTACCCAATTCTGCTAATTTCTCTTGAAGAGGTGTTGAAGTTCTTTGTGTTTTTGAAAGCTCTCTTGCTATTTTACCAAACTCTGTAGAATCCCCTACGGCAGTAATAACCATTTTACCATTACCAGTAGTAACAAAAGAACCAGAATAAGCCATATTTATTCTATCTGCAACTGCTGTTTTTTCATCTGTAATTACAGCTTCAGCATCTTTTTCTACAGGAACACTTTCTCCTGTTAAAGCAGATTCATCTATATTAAGCGATACACTTTCAATAAGTCTTCCGTCTGCAGGAAGTTTGTTTCCTGTTTCTATAAAAGCAATATCACCCACAAGCAAATCTTTTTGATTTATTATTTCTATATTGCCGTCTCTTATAACTTTTACTCTAATATCTTCATTTATGCTATTTAATGCCTCAAATGCTTTAGCACTTTTTCCTTCCATCACTATTGTAATTGTAATAGATAAACTTATAGCGATAAATATTCCCAAACATTCCAAAAAGTCAGCATGCCCGCCATTAAAATATGCTACAGTATTTACACCTATTGCTATTAAGCCTGCAAATATAAGCATAAGTATCATAGGCTCTTTTAATGATTCTAATATTTTTTGAATCAATGTGGCACTTTTTTCTTTGGTGAAACTATTAGCACCATACTTTTCTAAGCTTAATTTTTGAGCTTCTTTTGTAAGACCTATTTTGGTGTCAACATTAAGCTCTTTGAGAATATCTTCTTTGTTTCCTAAAAAGCTACTCATCATAAAATACAACCTCTCATTAATAATAAACTGTAAAAAAAATGCATAAAAAAAGACTCATGCATAAATAAATCATCAAAGTGTTTTTTACTGTGAAAATTTATTTATACTTGAGTCTCATTAATTAAGGCTAGCCAAACTTCTATTACTTATAGTATTTTTTGATAGAAGTTGCGATTGTTGACTTAGCCACGTAAAAACTTACGTCAACTACTCCCTCTGAGTATGTTAATTATAATAAACTATAATCAATATAATGTCAAGCAAATTTATATTAATTATTTATTTGGAAAAATTACACCTTTTTTAAGTATAATATTTGCATATATTTCAAGTTCGCTTGTAGCCACAATTGCATAAACATTTTTACATCTGTCATAATAAGCAAATCTTTCCAAATACTCATAATTTACTTTTTGATGTTTAGAAATTATGTCTTTATATTTAGCCCACACATCAGGCTCTCTTCCAAAATCAGCATTAGGCTGCATCAATACAACAGGGCTTTCTACAAAAGTATCTAAAGGAAATAAAGGCATAATAGCTTTTAAAACTGTAGGTATATCTATACCATCAAGTCTTATTATTTTTTTTACATTATAGTCATGAGAAGGAAAATTTCCGTCAGCAAATAATATTTCGCTTCCATGTCCCATTTCGCATAATGTCTTTAATAATTCAGGTGAAACAACAGGGTCTATTCCTTTTAACATATTTAAATCCTTAAACAAGATTTTAACTTTTTTAATAAAAGCCCCATTTAATAATAATCTATTAAATGGAGCTTAAAAATCATAATTAATTATTTAGTTACTTTTCCAAACAAAGGTCCAAAATGTTTACAAGCTCTAAAATCAGCACCTTCTAAATCTTTTGTACCAAATGCTTTCCAAGCTTTAGGTCTAAATATTCTCTCTTCACTTACGTTATGCATACTTACAGGTATACGGAGCATAGAAGCTAATGTAATTAAATCAGCACCAATATGACCATAAGCAGCAGCACAGTGATTAGCACCCCAATCATTCATTACAGAATAAACATCTTTGAAAGAATCTTTACCTGTAAGTATAGGAGCAAACCAAGTAGTAGGCCAAGTAGAGTCAGTTCTTTTGTTAATAGGGTCAAATATACTATTATCAATATTAACAGCATAACCTTCAGCTATTTGAAGTACAGGACCATAACCTTTAACTAAATTAAGTCTGATTATAGTCATAGGCATTTCACCTTTAGTTAAGAAAGTAGATGAGAATCCGCCTCCTCTAAAGTATTCTCTGCTTGCAGGAGAGAACTCTGTAGCATCAAGACATTTTTTAGCCTCTTCTTCAGTGATATTCCAATATTCTTTCAAAGCAGGATTTCCGCCAATCTTTTGCTCTCCAGTCCAGTCTAAAGAAGCAGCACCAGAGTTAATTAAGTGAATGATACCGTTTTTAGCTTTACCAGTAAGCTCTTTACCAGTAACTCTTTTAACTGCCTCAGGACTCCAATAAGTTCTAACATCTGCGAAAAGCTGAGATTTGCAAGTTAATAAATGAGCAAATAGCATAGAAAGACCATTCAAAGAGTCATTTTCAGTAGCAACAACATAAGGCTCTCTTATACCGTTCCAGTCAAAAGATGAGTTAAGAATAGCTTCAGCAAAGTCTCCATTAGGCATAAAGTCAGTCCAATGTCTTTGACCTTGGAAACCGCCAACTATAGCATTATGACCTTGTGCTTCTTCTATATATCCCATTTCTGCTAACTTAGGATTGCCCACCATTAAGTCACGCATAATCATAGCCATTTTTATAGAAGTAGCCCACTCTTTTTCTTTTTCTTCAGCAGTAGCTTGTACTTTATTTTTATCTACTCCAAACTTACATTGTTTAGCCCATTCCCATGCTTTTTTGAACTCTTCTTTATCATAGATTTCTAGTTCTAATCTTCTTTTGATTTCACTCATATCTACGAATTCAGTTCTCATTCCTAAATAGTCAAGTAAAAACTCAGCATCAACCATAGAGCCCATAATACCCATAGCAACATATCCCATGCTTATGTATGATTGATCTCTCATAGTAGCAACAGCAAGTCCAGCTCTTACAAATCTTAATATTTTTTCTTTAACATCATCAGGAACATTTTCATCACCTGCATCTTGAACATCTTTACCATAGATAGAAAATACAGGAAGTCCTAATTGAGTGTGTCCTGCATCAGCAGCAGCCAAGTAAACTGCTCCAGGTCTTTCAGTACCATTAAATCCCCAAATTGCTTTAGGTATAACAGGAGTCATATCAATAGTCTCAGAACCATAACACCAACAAGGTGTAACAGTAAGAGTTAATTTAACATTATTTTCATCAAATTTTTTCTGACATCTAGCAGCTTCAGCAACACCGCCGATTGTAGTATCAGCTATTACACATTCAACTTTTTCTCCGCTAGGGTGTTTAATATTTTCTTCTATTAGCTTAGCAGCTATTTTAGCCATGTTCATAGTAGTGTCTTCGAGAGATTCTCTAACTCCGTTTCTCCTACCATCTATAACAGGTCTTATACCTACTTTAGGCAAATTATTTTGCATTCTAAACATATTGTTTAAATTCCTCCGTTAATTGAATAAATAAAATTATTCATATAATAATTTAGCTATTTCTGGGTCATCAATATTTGTTTTGTCATACCATTTAGCACCAGTATCAACATTAGCAACAGGTTCGCCTTTAGAAGCTTTATAAGCTAAAGTTACAGCTTGATAACCAATACTATAAGGGTCTTGAGTAACAGAACCTTGTATTATACCGCTTCTTATAGCATCTAATTGAGGTTTACCAGAGTCAAATCCCATAACAACCAAATCACCGCCGTCTTGAGCATCGCCAACTATAGTATTAGCAGCACCAGCTTCAGCACTTTTGTATACTACTAAGAAACCTCTAGCCATAGCTTCATTAGATAAATATATACCTAAAACACTTTTTCCTCTTAAAGCATTAACTTCGTTAGCTATATCAGCTTCGTTTTGAGTAGTAGGAACTATAACTTGTAAAGTATATTTTCCAACTGTAGTAGCATCACCGTCAGCTAATTCAGTAAATCTTTTTACAAAACCTTCAGCTCTTCCTATACCAGTATCAGAGTTGTCTAATTGAAGTACAGCAATTTTAGCTTTATTAGCAGAAGTGAAAGTAGCTATTCTAGTTTTTAAAGCTTCAAACATTTTATCAGCAACTACAGCAGCAGCAGCTCTGTTATCAGTAGAAGCAGTTGCAAGTACAGCACCTTGTGCCTGATCAGGTAATATACCAGAGTCAAAACCGATTAAAGGAATATTTTTTTCTTTTATTCTTTTAATTTGTTCTGTGAAATCACCTGTTACAGCAGCAAAAGCTATAGCATCTGGGTTTTTATTAATTTCACTATCTAATAAGTCTTGCTGTATTTTTGAATCAGATTCTGTTTCAGGTCCAACAAAACTAATTTTTACACCATTTTCTTTAGCAGCATCTTCGGCACCGTTTCTAACAGTTACCCAAAACTTATGCTGGAATCCTTTAGATACAACAGCTATATAAGGCTCTTTATTTCCGCAGCTTGCCAACATAACTGTTAATCCTATTAAAGTAGTAGCTAGTAATAAAATCTTTTTCATTTTATTCTCCTTAAAAAATATTTTTTTATTTTTAATTTAAAGATATTATCATTTTAATTTTTTCTTTTCTTCTAATAAAGAATTAATTTTAGCTTGTACCTCTGATATCTCTTTAGAATAGTCTTTAGTATTATCAGATATCATATAATCTATTCTTACTCTATAAGATTCAATTTCTTCTTCAAGCTGTTCACGTTTTTCTTTTTTTACATCTACTTTTTTTACTTTATTAGACATTTTTATTCTATAAACGTCTATAAGAACAGCTATAATAACTACTATACCTATAGTAAAGTATTGGAAGAACTGCTCAACACCAACAGAAGGAAGTCCTACTTTAAGTACAGACATTATATATACACCAATTATAGTACCTATTATAGAACCAACACCGCCAGAAAGAGAAGTTCCTCCTATAACTACTGCAGCAATCGCATCAAACTCATAACCCTGTCCAGCTCCAGGACTTATGCTTGAATAGCTAGCAGCAAAAGTTAAACCTCCTATACCACAAAAAAATCCTGCTATAGTATAAGCAATTATTTTCCATTTATTAGTTTTTATACCAGAAAGTCTTGCAGCCTCTTCATTGCTTCCTAAAGCAAATATATATCTTCCTACTATTGTTTTAGTAAGCACAATTACAGATATTATTGTAAATATGGCTAGCATTATAAAACCAGATGGGAAATTAGATTCTGTAGCGTTAAATAATACTCTAAACCAACCATAATCAGGGTCTGTTATAGTTGGATAATATATAGTTTGAGATTTTGAAACAATACCAGATAAACCTTTTGTAACCATTAACATACCTAATGTAGCAATAAATGGAGGCAAATGGAAATATGAAATTAAACAGCCATTTATAAATCCGCCTAAAGTTGCCACTGCTATTACTATAATAAGCACTGCCCACATAGGTGTTTTGAAATTTGTTATCATTACGCCGCCAACCATTGCCGCAAACAGAGAAAGAGAACCAATGGATAAATCAATACCGCCTGTTATTATAACAAATGTTACACCTATAGCTAAAAATCCAATAAAATAAGAGTTTCTTAATATCAATGAAAATGTATCAAATGTAAAGAAATTTCTTCCTGCTATAACAAAAAAGACATACAATATAAGAAGAGCAACTATTGTTAAAAATTTTTGAAGTCCATTATTTTTTAGATATATTAGAGAATTTCTTACTTTTCTCCTCATTCTAGCTTTAAAACATAACTTACCAGTAAAAGTGTTAGTTTCAATATTGTACATATATAAACTCCATAATATTATTTTTTTTATAGTAAATGATATTATCTCATAGTAGCATATTTCATAATATCATCTTGAGTAGTTCCTTTTATGTCTAATTCGCCTGTTTTTTTGCCTTCAGACATAACCAATATTCTGTCACTCATTCTAAGTATTTCTACTAAGTCTGATGAAATCATTATTATAGATTTTCCCATAGATACTAATTTTTCCATAAGATTATAAATCTCACTTCTTGCTCCTACATCTATTCCCCTTGTAGGCTCATCAAATATTAATACCTTACATTCTTTTATAAGCCAATTCGCTATTACAACTTTCTGCTGATTTCCTCCAGATAGATTCTTAACCAACTGTTCTACAGACGGCGTTTTAATATTTAATGATTTTACTTCTTCTTCTGCAGTATTTTTTACTTTAAGATTTTGAACCATAAGCATATTTGAAAACTTATCATAATTACCCATCATCATGTTTTCAAATACAGGAAGACCTAATGCTAAACCATATCTTTTTCTGTCTTCTGAAAGATAACCAATACCGCTTTTTATAGCATCAACTGGCGATTTAATTGATACCTCTTCTCCATCAACAAATATTTTACCGCTTTCAAATTTATCAGCACCAAAAATAGCTCTTGCAGTTTCTGTTCTTCCAGCACCCATAAGTCCCGCAAATCCTAATATCTCTCCATGTTTCAAAGAAAAGCTTACATCTTTAACAACACCAGGTACTACTAGATTTTCTACTCTTAATATCTCTTTAGCATCTTTTGCTACTTTACTTTCAGTTTTAGGTGTTTCATATATAACACGTCCAACCATCAAGTTAACTATTTCATCTTTGTTAGTTTCTTTTGTTATTTTTGTGTCTATATATTCTCCGTCCCTAATAACTGTTATTCTGTCTGATAATATAAATAACTCATCTAATCTATGCGAAATATATACTATTGATACACCTGCTATTTGTAAATCTTTAATAATTCTAAAAAGCTCTTTTGTTTCAGACTCTGTTAAAGCTGCTGTTGGTTCATCAAGTATTAATATCTTTGAATTATGAGTTAATGCTTTTGCTATTTCTACTAATTGCTGTTTTCCTACAGTTAAAGAACCTATTTTTGCAGATGGGTCTATATCCACATTCATACCTTTAAATATTTTACCAGCACGTCTTATCATCAATTTATCATCTATAAGTCCAAATTTATTTAAAGGTTCATGACCTATATATATATTTTGTGCTACAGTTAAATGATTCATCAAATTTAACTCTTGATGCACTATTGATATACCCATCTCCTCAGCTTCTTTAGGTCCTGATACTTCTAAAGGTTTTCCAAAGTATTCTATAGTGCCAGAATCTTTTTTGTATATACCAGATAAAATTTTCATAAGAGTAGATTTACCAGCACCATTTTCACCTATTAAAGCGAGTATTTCACCCTTAACTAAAGAAAAATTAAAGTTTTTTAAAGCATAAACACCTTTAAATCTCTTTTCTATACCTGTCATTTTTAAAATAATATTATCAGTCATAGAATGATTTATCCTTAATTTATTTTTTATCTAATTAATATTTTAGTAAAAATAATAACAATAATCAATAAAATATGTTATTTTTTTATAAATAATAAATTTTATAAAAAATAATTATTGTTTTAAAAAATGATATTTTTAAACAAAAAAATGACATTTTAATAAAAAAGATTATTTTTTTATTGAATAGGAAATAAAAATTGATTATAATTATATTAGATTATAAAAATGGTGTTTTTTTATGACTAGTAAAATTTATTCAATAGCTTGTGATTTTGGTTCTTCTGGAGGTAAAATATTTTTATCGAAGTTTGAAAATGATAAAATGACTTTAGAAGAAGTACATAGGTTTTCTTTATCCCCTATAAAAATTAATAACTATTATTATACAGATTTTATATATATGTATAATGAATTGTTAAAAGGAATTAAAAAAGTTGTAGATATGGGTATTCAGCCTTCATCTTTAGGTATTAATTCTTGGGGTGTTGATTATGGTTATTTAGATAAAAACGGAGAATTATTGTCTAACCCTGTAAATTATAGAGATACTAGAACCATAGATACTATAAAAAAACTAGAAAAAATCGGATTATCTGCAAAAGAATTATATAAAATAACTGGAATATCTTGCATGCCTTTTAACAGCATAATGCAAATATACGAAGATATACAAGGCAGAGCAAATATAGTAAATAATGCTTCAAAATTATTATTTACTCCGGATTTATTTGGATATTTTTTAACAGGCAATATTTCTGCTGAATATACAATATCTTCCACTTCTCAGCTTATAGATATAAACAAAAAAGAGTGGTCAAAAGAAATTCTTGAAAAGATTAATTTTGATATTAACAAACTTCCATCATTTCAAGAACCAGGAAGCAAAAAAGGTTTATTAAAACAAGAAATAGCAGATTATTTAGGCTGTAAGCCATTTGATATTATTGCTGTTGCTTCTCATGATACCGCTTCTGCCGTATTATCTGCTCCTATATTTGATGATAATACAGCATATTTATCTTCTGGCTCATGGTCTTTGCTTGGAGTAGAATTGAAAGAAGCAGTATTAACTGATGAAGCCTTTGAAAATGGTTTTACAAATGAAATGGGATACAATAACACTATAAGATTCTTAGAAAATATTAACGGGCTTTGGACTATACAGCTTCTTCAAAAGAAATATCAAATCTCATTCAACGATATGGAACAGCTTGCAAGAGATAATATTAAAGATGAACACAGAATAGATATTAATGATAATAGATTCTATAATCCTAAAGACATAGAAGATGAAATATTAAATTATTATAAAGATACTAATCAGGCTAATATAGAAAAAGATAAAAAAGGTGTTATAATAGCTTCTGTATATAATTCTCTAGCAGAAAGTTATGCTAAATATATTAATAGTCTTAAAAAACTTTTAAATAAAGATATTAATAAACTATGCATTGTAGGCGGCGGAACAAAAGATAAATTAATATGCGAGCTTACAAAAGAAAAAACTAATTTAACTGTTTCAGTAGGACCTATAGAATGCACTGCTACTGGTAATATATTAGCACAATTTAAAGCTTTAGGGGTTTTAAAAGATACCAACGAAATGAGAAAATTAGTTGTTAATAGTTTTGATATAAAACAAATATAATGTTTTTTTAAATAATAAAATTTTTAAGGAGAAAAAATGGCTACTGCAAACAGAAAAGATTTAGCTAAAAGCATAATAGAAGCTTGTTTAAATATGAGAAAAGATGGTGTTAATCAAGGTACTGCTGGAAACATAAGCATAAGATTTAAAGATGGTATGCTTATTACACCTTCAGGTATGCCTTATGAGATTATGACGCCTGATGATATTGTTTTTGTAGATGGTAATGGAAAACCAGAAAAAGATAAAATACCTTCAAGCGAATGGAGATTTCATTTATCTATTCTTAAAGATAACCCTACTTTTAATGCTGTAATACATAATCATGCTATTTATTCATCTATGGTTTCTATTTTAAATATAGATTATATTCCAGCTATTCATTATATGGTAGGCGTTGCAGGAGGAAATAAAATTCCTTGTGTTAAATATGCAACATACGGCACTCAAGAATTATGCGACAATATTTCTAAATCTATGAAAGGATATAAGGCTTGCATACTCAAAAATCATGGACTTTTAGCTGCTGATGAAACATTACAAAAAGCATATCATGTTATGATGGAAGTTGAAAATCTAGCTAGATTATATATGGGAGTAAGAGGTATTGGTGATTACTCTATTTTATCTGATGCTGAAATGGAAATTGTTTTAGAAAAATTCAAAAATTATGGTCTTAATGTAAAACATAAAACTAAAAAAACAACAAAAACAACAGTTAAATCTTCTAAGTCTAAGAAGAAATGATTTTTAATAATTTTTTATATAAGAAATAATTTTAAAAAAGGAGTATTTTAATGGCTAGATACATTTTAAATGAAACAAGTTATTTTGGCATAGGTATAAGAAGCGAGCTTGCTACAGAAATTAAAGCAAGAGGTTTCAAGAAGGCTCTTTTAGTAAGTGATAAAGTTTTGGATTCTTGCGGTGTACTTAAAAAAGTTAAAGATGTTTTAGATGGTGCTAATATTGCTTATGATGTATTTTTGGATATTAAGCAAAATCCTACTATTAAAAACTGTAAAGACGGTTTAGCAAAATATAATGAATCTGGTGCTGATTTCTTAATAGCTGTTGGAGGCGGTTCTGTAATGGACGTTGCTAAAGCTATAGGTATCACAAAAAACAATCCTGATTTTGCTGATGTTAAATCTCTTGAAGGAGTTGCTGCTACTAAAAATAAAAGCGTACCTATTATGGCACTTCCTACTACTTGCGGTACTGCTGCTGAGGTTACAATCAACTATGTAATAATTAACGAAGAAGAAAATAGAAAAATGGTTTGTGTTGACCCTAAAGATATACCTATAATTGCTTTTGTAGATGCTGAACTTATGGCTTCTATGCCTAACAGTCTTGTTGCTGCTACTGGTATGGACGCTTTAACTCATGCTATTGAAGGTTATATTACTAAAGGTGCTCATACTATTTCTGATATGTTTGAATACAAAGCTATGCAGCTTATATCTAAACACTTAAGAGGTGCTGTTAAAGATAAGAACATGACTGACATGGATGGAATGAGTATTGCTCAGTATGTTGCTGGTATGGGTTTCAGTAATGTTGGACTTGGTATTGTTCACTCTATGGCTCACCCGCTTGGAGCTATATTTGATATTCCTCATGGTGTTGCTAATGCTGTACTTCTTCCTACTGTTATGGAATTTAATATGCCTGTTTGTATAGATAAATATGTTGATATAGCTGTGGCAATGGGTGAAAAAGTTGATGGATTAAGCAAAGAAGAAGCTGCTAAAAAAGCTGTTGAGGCTGTTAGAAAACTTTCTAAAGATGTTAATATTCCTGCTAATTTAAGAGAATTAAAAATCAAAGAAGAAGATTTACCAAGATTAGCAAAAGATGCTTTAGCTGATGTATGTACTGGCGGAAATCCTAGAGATGTAACATTAGACGATATATTGGCTTTATATAAGAAAGCTTATTAATTAATTATATATTCTATATTCTTAACTTTAATAAAAAGGCTGCTTGAAACATTAGCAGCCTTTATTTTTGATAAATATATTATCAATATTATAATTTTTTCTCACTTCCTCTCAAATTAAATTGAGCAGAAAAATTATATATTTGTTTAGACATATTGAAACTTTGCTGTTCTAATAACACTTCAGTTGCATTAACTCCTATGTCAAATGCTGGAAAAACTACTTCTGATATATTCTGATTCTCTGAATACAAATTAACTACCTTGTCAAATGATATTATTGATACATCTTCTGGTATTGATAATTTTAATTCTTTTAAAGCCTTTAATATACCTATAGCAACTATTTGATTAGCCGCTAATATAGAATCAAATTTTATATTTTCTTCTACAAGTTTTTTAATTATATAGTACCCGCTATCGCTATTATTAAAATCACCATAATATACTCTTTCCATTCCATTATCCAAATTATGGCTCTTAATACTCTCTAAAAATCCATCTTTTCTCTCTTGTGCATTACTTAAATTAAGACTTCCTGTTATTATAATAGGATTTTTTGCCCCGCCCTCTATTAATAAATCAGTTGCTTTTTTAGCAGCACTAAAATTATTAGATAGATTTTTTATATATATATCTTCAAATTCTAAATCTCTATCAACCAACGATACAATATTACTATTTTTATTATATGGCAATTTATCTCTTTTAGCAGAAGCAGGAACCCATATCACTCCTATATCTTTATCATTTTCTATCCTAGAGAATATTTTTGTTTCCTCTTCAATAGATTCATTAGTTAAATATATTTCAAATGGTATATCAGATTTTTGTACAACAGATATTATACCGTTAAACATATCTATATAAAAGCTATTACTTAAATCTGGAATTATTAAAATAACTCTCTTTATAGCATTCATAGAAAAATAATTATCTATACCATTATTCTTTAAAATGTCATTTATTTTATTTCTTGTAGATACTTTTACAGAATTAGGATCTTTTAGCATTCTAGAAATAGTTGCTGGAGACACACCGCTTATTCGAGATAATTCTCTTATTTTCAATTTCATTTCCTCTATTTTTTAAATACATCTCATTTTTTAATTGCAAATATTATAATATTAAAACAAAAAAAGTAAATATAAATTATTCATTGTTTCATTTTTATAAATATATATATTTTTTGTTTTATAAAAAAAAACAGATATAAATAAATTAAACTATAAATAATTTTAAATATGTTTGCAAAAAGATAGAAAAAAGAATAAAATACTATAGTTAATATAATATATATTAGTAGGTGTTTATGAAAAAGAATATTATTATCTTTGTTATACTTTTTGAATTAATTATTATAATAATGACTTCCGGATTAGGTGCTCAAGGGAAAGCATATATACCTGATATAGTATCAAAGAATAAACTAAATTACGGCAGTGCATTAAAACTATATAATGATAAGCAATATAAAAAAGCATATGCACAATTTACAAATCTAATAAACAGCAGCAATGATTTATTAATAAGAGATTATATTATATATTATGGAGCAAAAAGTGCTTTAAGTACTAATATGTATGATGAGGCAATAGATTTATATTCTAAACTTATGACAGAATATCCAAGGTCATCATTATACCCTTTTGCTGAACAATATAAAGCATTAGCAGAGTTCTACAAAGATGATTATCCTATAAGTAATTTTTTCAACAGCAACAAACAAAAATGGATAAAAGAGTTTGTTGGATTAAAAGCAATGAAAGAAACTGAAGACACTAATAAAGCAAAATTAATAGCATTAGAGTTAACTAAAAAATACATAAACAGAGAAGCTTTAATATATTTAAATAATAATTTTGAAGAAGAGATATATAATTTTAATAATAATATAAAATATAAAGCAGCTGTAGAATTATATGATGCTGGATATAGAACTGCCGCTTTAAAATATTTTAATAATCTTATAGAACTTAATGCCTACAAAAACAATTCAATATATTATAAAGCAAGAATTAATCAATTAGCAGGAAACAGAGAAAGTGCTTCTACATTATTTAATGAATATCTTGCTAATACCAACAATAAAGAATATAGAAAACTAGCAATTTATTGGAATGCTAATAATTATGAAAGGCTAAAAAATTATACTAAAGCGAGAGAGTTATATAATACTTTTTTAAGAAATTATCCAAAAGATAGTTATGTGCCAAGAATTTATAATAGCTTTATTAATATAAGTTTAAATAATAATAATTTGCCTGAAGCTAAAAAATATTTGACAAACTCTCTAAAGAATTTCCATAACAATAGATATACAGAACTTTCATTAAAAAGTTATTTAAGAAAGGCATTAAAATTAAAAAATAAAACAGAAACATATTATGCAATTAATGAATTAGACAAAATATATCCAAAATACAGACATGACTTTGTATTATCATGGTATATGTGGGCTGCTGAAGAATTGGGTGATACTGAAACAAGAGATAAGTATATAATGAAAAGTCTGCTTGAAAGTAAAAATCCTTTTTATGTAAAAGGAGCTTTAAGTTTAGCAACTGATGAAATGATAAACAATGTTTCTAAAAGCAATACTTACTATTTAAACGAAGCAAAAAAATATTATGCTGATTCAAATTATACCCAAACTATGCAAATGCTTGATAAAATGCAGTTTATAGATTATATAGTAACTAAAAAAGAAGATAATTTAGTAAAAGAAGCAAGAGCTATAGCTAAAGAAATATTTATGCAAAATAAATTTGTTCAAGACTTTTATTCTAATAAAAAAGAAAATGAAATATTCAATGAATTATCTTTGCAAACAAGAGAGGAAGTAAACAAACCTATATTATTATATTATTATGGTGATATGGACAATGCTTATAGAGAATTTAATACAGTTTATCAAAAAACACAGGTTACTTATCCTTTATTTTATTATGCAGAAAAGATATATAAGTCATCATTAAACACAAAGAGATTTATGCAGATTTGTGCTAATATAGGAAAATATTTTGGATATAATTATTATGACAATGTGGATTTACTTCCAGATGAGTTTAGAAAATATGTTTATCCTAGATACTTTGATGAATATGTTGTACCTGAGGCAAAATATTATAAAATAGAGCCAAATTTTGTATACTCTATAATGAGAGAAGAGAGTTTATTTGATGTAAAAGCAAAATCTTATGTTGGGGCAATGGGGCTTATGCAATTAATGCCTACAACTGCCGCTGCTGAAAATAAAAAATCAAGATATAGATATAACCCTCTAAACTTAACAGATGCTAAACAAAATATTAATATTGGCATATCGCATTTAAGCTGGTTATTCCAAAGTCAAAATGCTAGTAATTATGCATTAGTTGCTGCTAGCTATAATGCTGGTTCTGGAAGAGGAAACAGATGGAAAAAAGAATATGGTACAAATAATATGTATCGTACTGCAAGGTTTATAGATATAGAAGAGACAGAGTTTTATGTTGAAAGAGTAATGAAAAGCTATGAATATTATAGCAGATATTATAAAAACTAATTAATATTTTATACTATCTTTATAATATTTTAACCCTTTATATGGAGCTCTTAACTCATAATTTATAATATTATTATACCAATTAATATAGTTAAAATTTTCAACTTCAGACATAATAGAATGTTTTTCTTCTGTATGTATATCATATTTATTAAACATCATAGCAATAGTTTGAAGTATATAATAAGCAAATATATCATTTAAAGTTTTGCTATCAATTTTCACAACACCTCTTTGAGATACAAAAACTTTATTATTAGATAAAAAAGGATAAGTGCTAATTACAGCTAAAGACTTTGTATTTTCAATATTTTTATTTTCAAGTACTAACCTATCTATTATTCCAGCCTCAGATATAGCTTTAGCATCAGCTCCTTTATAGTTCGCTGTTATAGGCATATTTATTATTATAATATGCGAATCTATTTTAGAATCTTTTAAGGCACTTCCTATAACTCTCCAATACTGTGCTGTATACATAGCTACAATATCTTCTCTAAGTAATTTTTTCCGTTTGGTAATGGTGTATTCCAGAGGGTTAATATATTTTGTTTAAAACTAGGTGCTATATTTGAAGCTAATTCCTCTAATGAGGTTGTTGAACTATCATAATTAAATAAAGTTTTTAGGCTACTGTAGGTTTCATTAGAAAGAGAATAGTAAAGAATATTTTTTGCTAAAATACTATTACTTGTTTTTTTTATATCAATATAATCTCTTTTAAAAAGTTCAATATTCTTATTTAAAAGTTTTCTATTGTTCTTATAAAAGTCTTCAGCATTAATTCCTTCTTTTAATACATATTTTATTCTATAACCTAATAATTCATAAGTTAATAATGGAAGTTTTGAATTAAAAATATAAAAAAAATCTGACGGATTTAATGCGGCTAGATTATTATCTTTAACATATGTAATATTTACAACATATTCTTTATTTTTATTTAACGGTTTTATAGTTTTATTGCAAGAGCAGATAATAGATATAATAAATAGTGTAAGAAAGAATATTTTTTTCATAATAACAAATCACTCAGACATAGAACCGCTTACACCATATGCTTCTATTCTTTCTGTTTCTACATAATATCTAATCTCTCGACCTCTAACAATACTATTTTCTTGCGAAAGATAAGGATTTTCTCCCCATAATCTTAAATATTTAGCCTTATCAAAATATGTAGCCCAAGCACTTTTTGAGTTCATATCCTTCATCTCAACATAAACATTTCCATTAGCCCTTAATTTCTCATCATCATTAAATATCTGCATAGTAACAGAAGTTATCTTCATGCTTCTATTTTCTAAATAAGCATGCGGAGAACCGCTAACTGTAGCAACCTTAGTATCAGGGTCAAGATGAAGTAAATCACCCTCTAATGATATACCTTCATCATAATCTACCATCACAACATCATTGTGAAATATAATATCTCTAAACTTCTCATCTCTTTTATATTCTATCCACTCACCGAAAGATATTATTCCTCTGTCTGGTATTCTTACAGAAGGATCTTGATACATATATATATGCTCATTATCCATATCATATATAATATATCCGCCTTTAAGTATCATATTCTCTTCAAAGAAATAAGCATTAACATTTCCATAAGCATATAAAAATCTATTAGTCTGATTTGCCCCACCCTTTTCATCTAGAAAAAGTCTATCCGCCGTTACAATATTATAATTACTCACCTTGCTATTTTTAGTTTCATTAGTTTCACCAGTTTGAACATAATCATTAGTTTGAAGTATATATATCTTACTTCTTCCCATAACATTTGCTGTAGAAGTTTTTGCATTATATTCCAATATCTCGCCTTCTATTCTATCACTGCCTTGATAAAGTCTTGGATTTCCTTTTAACACAGAAATTTGCGTATCCATATCATAAATTAACTCATCAGAATATCCATCAGTTCTTCTGTCATTTTCTTTATCTATATGTATAAGATGAACATTGCTTATAGCCTTTGCAGTAGGAGTATTAAAATCTCTCTCCATAAAAGTACTTTTTATTGTCATATTGTTTGTAGATGAACGAAGTATTGGATTATTTCTAGCATATGCATATCTAGTTTTACCATTATAGCTAGCATATCCTGCATCTATTGTAGAGCCGTTTGTTTTACTTAAAAGTCTAACCTTTCCTGTGAATGTTGCAAGCTCTGTTTCTTTATAAAAAGTCATCTTATAGCTTGTTATTAAAGCTGATTTATCTTCTAATCTAGAATTGCCTGTATATTGAAAAACTTGATTTTTATTGTCGTATGTAAATTTATCAGCACTTCTTTGAGATTGAGGCATTAATGTAGATATTAATACAAATAAAATTACAAATGAATAAAAAATCTTACTCTTCAGCAATTGGCACTCCTATAGCATCACCTTCATCTTTTTCATTATATACAGTTATATTTTCCATAGCCAAATCACCTTCCATACTGCTTCCAGTAAGCCAGCTTCCATCTTCTTGCTCTACTCTAATTGGTACAGGGCTTTTAAAATGGCTTTTCTCATGATCATACTGTACATACTCAGTATATAGAGTACTATTATTAGAAGCCTTTGCAACAACATTTGTAAATATTTCTGTATATAAAGTATTTTTATTTATTTTAGCAAACTCTCCGGATACTCTTGCTGCA
The DNA here is from genome assembly GCF_000325665.1 of Brachyspira pilosicoli P43/6/78. Taxonomy (NCBI): domain Bacteria; kingdom Pseudomonadati; phylum Spirochaetota; class Spirochaetia; order Brachyspirales; family Brachyspiraceae; genus Brachyspira; species Brachyspira pilosicoli. The sequence goes on along the minus strand of NC_019908.1, from coordinate 497,275 downwards.
ATAGTGCCATCAGCATCATAAGTATAATTACGTGAATCATATAACTCTATTAAAGCTCTGCTGTCATAAAACTTAGCATTAGTTGCAAACATATCCATTTGTTTGAAATTGGTAACATAGCTTTCTCTTCTAAAACCATAAAACTCCATCTCAGGAGGGCGTTCAAAATTATCATCTCCAGTATTTTGTCCTATCTTGCTAAAATCAGTACAAGAGATTATAGAAAATATCATTATATTAAAAAGAATAAAACTCTTTGAGAATTTTTTCATAATCACCCCTAGCCTTTAATACCATATCTATGGCAGCCCTTACAGCACCATTTCCTCCCTCTTTATCTAATACTATATTAGCAATTTTTTTTTACTTCTTTAATAGCATTTTTTGGTGCAAAAGAAAATCCAACATATTTTGAAGGTGCTAAATCTATAACATCATCACCCATATAAGCAACTTCTTCATTTTTTAAACCATATTTTTCTATTAATGTCAAAAGAGCAGGCATTTTATATTCTTCACCCTGTATTAAATCTTCAAAACCATGTACTCTAAACTTATCAAATCTTTTTTTCACACAACTAGCCTTACTTCCAGTAATAACAGCAATTTTAATTCCAGCTTTTAATGCCATTACTACACCCATACCGTCTAAAGTATTGAAAAATTTAGTTTCTACGCCATTATCATCAAATATAAGTTTGCCATCGGTCATAACACCGTCTATATCAAAAACAAACAATTTTATTTTTTTGGAGTTTTTTAAGATTAAAGTAATAGGATAAAAAAGTTTTAAATTCATGATTGTATTGTAATTGGGGCTTACAGGACTCGAACCTGCCCACCCGGTTTAGGAAACCAGTGCTCTATCCTGATGAGCTAAAGCCCCTTATTTAAAGAAGCTCAAACCAAATCGGAGAGTGTGGGACTCGAACCCACATGGGTGTTAGCCCGGCGGTTTTCAAGACCGCTGCTCTACCAATTGAACGAACTCTCCAAAATTAAATATGTCATGTATTATAACATATTTAAAATAAATTTCAAGTTTTTATTTATAAAAAATTATTTACAAACCTCCATCATCTTTACAACTTATATACAATATAGAAAAATTAATATTGATATTTAATAAAAGCTTTACAAAAAATGAAAAATTATGTATTTTATATTGACTTATATATTTTTTATATTAAAATCATTCGTATGAGACAACAAGAAATGACACCTATATTAGAAAATTATTTAGAAACTATATACAATTTGGAAGTAGAAAAAAAGTTTAAAGAAGCTATTAGAATTACTGATATAGCAGATTTAGTAGGACGCTCAAAGGCAAGCGTTAATACAGCTATAAAAACATTATCCAAATTAGGCCATATAAAACATGAACATTATGGAGATATAGAATTAACAGATTCTGGAAGAGCTATAGGAAAAGATATAGCTGAAAGACATGCAATATTCTATTATTTCTTAACTAAAGTATTAAATATAGATGAAAAAATAGCAGACGAAGAAGCTTGTTTAATAGAACATGCCATGAGCAGAGATACAGTACATAAGTTTAAAGAGTTTCTTTGCGATTATTGTAAGAAAGAAAATATTTTAAATAAACAAAACTAATAATATTTATTTTATTAAATATTATTAGTTTATATACCTTATAAAAACTCTGTGATTCTTTTTTATAATTTCAAAATACTATTTAAACAATATAAAGATTTAATAAACATTCATAACAATTAAAACAAATACAAAAATTATATTATTTCATCTTTTATCATATCTTCAAAACTCTGTCTTTTTCTTATAATATAATGTTTATCTTTGTCTATCATCACCTGTGATATTAATGGACGTGAATTATAATTGCTAGCCATACTAAAGCCATAAGCACCAGCATCAAGCAAAGCAACATAATCACCCTCTTTAAGAGTTTCGCATTCTCTATCATTAGCAAACACATCAGAGCTTTCACATATAGGTCCTACAAAATCATAATTTGAATATTTATCAGTTTTTACTAAAGGCATTATTTCATTATAAGCTTCATACATAGCAACCCTAACATAATCATTCATACCGCCGTCTAAAATAGCATACTTTCTGCTAAGCTCTTCTTTTATATATTCAACTCTCATTATCAAAGCACCAGACTCTGCAACAAAATATCTTCCAGGCTCTGTTGTAACACTAAGTTTCATATCTTTAAGAAGACTTATACTATCTTTTTTAAACTTATCAAAATCAAATCCAGAATGTGCCCTGTTGTATCTTACACCAAATCCTCCGCCTATATCTATATTTGTTATATTAAAGCCTAAACTATTAACCTCCGCTATCAAATCTCTCATTACTAGTATTGCTTTATAAAAAGGTTCAGCATCTACCATTTGAGAGCCTATATGCATAGATAATGAATCTATTTCTATATTATCTAAAGACTTTAACATATTAGCATTTTCTCTAATTGTCTTTATACTAATACCAAATTTATTTCCATTAATTCCTGTTGTAATTTTTTCATGAGTATGAGCATCTATATTCGGATTAACTCTTATAGAACATTTTACTCTTCTTTTTAATTCCTTTGCTATAGAGTTTATTCTTATTGCCTCTGGAATAGATTCTATATTAAAACGCTTTATATTTAATTCTATTGATTTTCTTATCTCTTCTTCTGTTTTAGCAACACCTGAAAATACTATATTCTCTGCCTTTCCGCCTGCTTTTATATATTTCAAAGTCTCGCCAATAGATACTACATCTCCTCCAATCCCCTCTTCTATCATCATCTTTAATATAGATAAATTATTCTCAGCCTTAATAGCATAAACAATAGAATGATTCTCTATATCAGAAAATACATTTTTTAAAAACCTAATCTTTTGTAAAATATCGTTTTTTGAATAAATATAAAAAGGAGTCTTATAAACATCTGTAATATTTCTAATCTCAATATCTTCACACATTAAAATATTATCTTTATAGTATATCATCAAAAAACTCCTAGCTATTATTATTTAAGGATACGTTATAATACTATACATAGAATAAAAGTCAATGATTTTATTATGCATTATATTTTTAACTTGCAATAAAATAAAAATTATATATATTTATTATTATAGGATAAATTTATGGCATAATATACGGAGATTTATAAAAAATGCCTATAGCACCTTTAGATTTACAAGTGCTTTATATGCAGCAATCGCATATAGGCAGAATGGAACATGTAAGAATGGCAGCCAAAACAATAGCCATGCAATCTGAAGATAAGGATATACATAGAGATTCATACATAAAAGATTCAACAGTTGTAAAATCTGAAAACGTTGCTGAAGATAATAAAATTAAAGAGAAAAAAGATAATCAAAAAAATAAAGGTTATATGTCATATAGAAAAAAAATAAAAAGAAATCTGTATTTAATCAAAACTATGATGATAGCCAAAATAATAATATAGAGATAGAAGAAGTATCCCTTACTGAACAAAGTAAAGGATTAAAAATAGATATATTTGGATAAAAATAGGATAACTCTAAAAAATGCAAATCTTAATTAGTATAATAATCAATGTTATAATATTAGCAGTTGTAATGCCATTATTTTATGTATATATAGTTTCAAGAGCGAGGGAGAGATTAGAAAAAGAGGTTATAAAAAAGGCAAGAGATGAAATTGAAGCATTGGTTAAAGAATTTAATAATATAGCATTAAGCAGAATATCATTATTAGAAGATGCTATAACTAGAGCGAATAATTTAAACAAACAATTAAATGAAAAAGATCCTCAATTTAGTCAATTAAAAGAAAAGAAAGAAGCTGCTTTAAATGCCAACATAAAAATGAAATATGATGTATCTGCATTAGACGAAAAAAATATATTAGATATAAAAGTGGAAGATGATAAAAAAGATATTACTGAAGAAAATGAGGAAAAAAATAAAGAATCATTAAATAATAATAATATTTTAGATATCACAATAGAAAAAACAGAAAAAGAAAACAAACAAATAGAAGAAAATAATGTTAAAAAAACAATTAAAGAAGATAATAATTCTAAAAAAGAAGAAATAAAAATTAGCAGATATGATGAAATAAAGAAAAAATAAAAGAAAATAGTAAAAAAGAAGCCATAGAAAAATTAAGAAAGCAACTCGATATGACTATACGAAACAACATAACATTAAATAGAAATAATAATTTAGAAGATAACAACTCTGCTAATGATTATAACTCTGATGAAAAAATAAAACATGAGAATATACTAAAGCTACATAAAGAAGGTCTTAGCAATAAAGAAATAGCAGCTAAATTAAAATGCTCATTAACAGAAGTTGATATTATAATAGAATTAAATAACAATTAAATATTTTATATTATAAATAATCAAATCTTCCAAGTATTCTCGCTAAATGTGCAATTATTATTTGACGTTGTATTGGTTTTGCAATATAGGTATCTACTTTAAGATTTACAAATTCCATAAAAGTGTCTTTATTAGTATGTGAAGTAACAACAACTATTTTTCCTTCATAATTCAAAGCTCTTATTCTTTTAAGTAAATCTATACCATTCATCTGAGGCATTTCAAAATCTAACATTATAATATCTGGTTTGTCTGGTATTTCTCTTAAATATTTCAAAGCAGCCATAGCATTATCTGCTTCCATAACAACATTAAAATCTTCTGATAATAATATTTTTTTCTCAGCTATTCTTATAATACTAGAATCATCTACTATCATCACTTTATATTGTTTACCGTTTTTACTATTGAAACCTAATGGAGTTGATGGCATAATTAATTCTCCAAATATATAAGTAAATATTTTTTAAAAATATAACGCGTAATATAGTATTATATTATTACACTTTTGTCAATTACATATTTGATTTTTATCTATTTTTTTGTTATCATATTTCAATGAATATATCTATAAAATTACATAACAAACTGCAACAGCAAAAAGAAGAATTATCTGATATTTATAAAATCGATGTAAATAAAGATGGATTAAAAATAATATATAAAAATAATAGAGCAATACACAGCAAATATAATATTGAAAATGAATGTAAAAGAGCATTAGAAAATATAAATAAAAACAAAAATCTAATAATAATATACGGTTATGGATTAGGATATATATTAAAATATTTATTAGAAAACATTAACAATTATTTTAATGATGAAATTATAAAAGATTTAAAAATAGTTATTGTAGTAGAAGATGCTGCCATTTTTAAGTATTCATACTATAATATTTACTCTACAAACAAAGAAAACATTTTTTTTATAGATTCTGAAGATGACATAGAATATATAAACAAAATAATAGATTATAAAAATATTAATGGTATAAATCTTGTAATGCTGCCATCACTTACAAAAGAGGAAAAAGATAATGCCAATATATTTTATACTAATATATTAAATAATATGGAAAAAGAATTGTCTAATATATTAACAAATATGTATTTTGAAAATATATGGACAAAAAACATTATATTTAATAGTGAATATATTAATAAATCTTCTGATGTATCTATATTAAAAGATGCATTCAAAGATTTTAAGGCTTTATTAATATGCCCTGGACCTACTTTGGAATATTCTATAAAAAAAATAAAAAATAACAGAGAATCATTTATAGTAATATGCGTAGATACAGCTTATAGTGTACTTTGCAAAAATAATATAATACCAGATTTTGTAGTTACTGTAGACGGAGGATTTTTTAATTCTTTAGATTTTATTTATGAAAGTGCTGATTTTCCATATTTAATAATGGATATAGCATGCAATAAAATAATACCAAAAAGATTAGAAAACAAAACTAATATAATAAGATTTAGTTCAAATGAAAACTTAGAATTGATAAAATATATTAATGATTATACTGCTATATCAGCATTAAATACTTCAAGTACAGTAGCAAGCACTATGATTGATTTTGCATACTATACAGGTTTTAAAGATGTACTTCTAATAGGTTTTGATAATAGCTATCCATTTTATCAAAGACATATTAAGCATACATTGTCATACGAGTATATGATAAACAAAACAAATAAAATAAAAACATTCGAATCTTATTATTTTAATACAATAAAAAACAACACTAATATTGATGTTTACCCTCCTACAGAGTTTGTATTTGAAAACCAAATAGAGTATTTTAAAAGTTTCAAAGATAAATACAAAAACATGAATATAAAAAGACTGACTTATGATGCTGTAAAAATAGAGTATATTGAAGAGGGAAATATTGATGATTTTGTATTTGATAGAAATATGGCATTAAATATAGCTGATAAAAAATATAAAGAAAATGATAAAACTAATATAAAAGAAGCTTTTAAAAAGTTAAAAACTATATTAGAAGAGTTTAAAATTGAAATATTAAATATTTATAATGAAGCAAAAAATACTAATGATGAAGAAAAAATAAACAATATTTATAATACTTCTATAAAAACAATAAAAACTTATCAAAAAAAAGCAAATATATTAAAAACAATACTCTCTTCTACTATGATGATGTCAAATAGAGCTAATTCAACAAAAAGAAATAAACTTATCTTTCTTCTAACTGAAACATTAAGCAATGTTACCTATTTTTTAAGCAGAATAAACATAGCTATAAAAAAATTATAAAAATATTAATTTTGACAAAATATAATTTATTAGTATAATATTAAGTCATATAAACAATTATTAAGGTAGGCAAACTATGTCAACATTAAAAACATTTACAAGTAAAGAAAACAATAAATTTGACTATGATTCTAGATTAAATAGACTATTAAACATTACTAAAGAAACAATTTTAATAACCAAAAACGAAAACATATTTTATTTGACAGGTTTTAAAGGTACAGCAGGCTGGCTTTTAATATATGATTCTAAAAAGTATTTATTTGTAGATTCAAGATATTTTGAAGTAGCATCTAAAATCACACATAAAACTACAGTTGTTTTGGTTGCAAATACTTATCAAGATGCTTTAGCTGATTTTATAAAAGAAAACAATATAAAAGAAATAACTGTTGCTAAAAACTCATTGTATCTTACTGATTATGAAAACGTAGTAGCTTCTATGGTAAATAATTCTATTAAGGTATCTATAAGTAAAGCTGATATAGACTCTATAAGAATAGTAAAAGAAAAAGAAGAAATTAATATAATAAAAGAGAATCTACACAGTGCTGAAAAGGCTATGATAAAAATGCTATCAACAGTAAAAGAAGGAGTTACAGAAAAAGATTTGGCAGCTGAACTTGAATATCAAATGAGAAAAGAAGGCGGAGATAAAACAGCATTTGACACTATACTTCTTTTTGGTGATAGAACATCTCTTCCTCATGGAGTTCCATCAGATAGAAAATTAAAACTTGGTGATAATATTTTAATGGACTTTGGTTTATCAAGAGACGGATACAAAAGCGATATTACTAGAACTTTCTTTTTCGGCAAAGGCGATAAATTTAATGAAATGCAAAAGATATATAATATAGTAAAAGAAGCAAATGAGAAAGGAGCAGCTGCTATACATTCTGGAATAACTGGAAAAGAAGTTGATAATGTTGCAAGAGAAGTAATAAAAAATGCAGGATACGGACAGTATTTCGGACATGGTCTTGGACATGGTGTTGGACTTGAAATACATGAATCTCCTAGATTATCACCTATAGTTAATCATGTGCTTGATGGCGGAGCTGTAGTTACTATTGAGCCTGGAATATATCTCCCTGATTTTGGAGGAGTGAGAATAGAAAACATGGCTATAGTAACTAAAGATGGTCCTGCAATTTTAAACAGCACACCAACTGATTTAATTGTATTATAAAATATGGCTAGAAGAAAAAAGAAAAAATTAAATAAATTATTTTTGCTTTTTATAGCAGTTGTTTTTGTTTTAATATATCATTATTATGATAGAATAGAAGCTCAATATTCTTTTATAGATAATAAAATTGAAAGATACAATAGAGATGATTGGGGAAAATGGGCAGATGATGACAATGACGGACTTAATACAAGAAATGAAGTTCTTTTGGAAGAGTCTTTAATAAAGCCTTTAATATCAAATAATAAAATAGTATCTGGCAGATGGTATGATAAATACACAGGCAAATATTTTGATGACCCTAAAGATTTGGATATAGACCATTTAGTGCCTTTAAAAAATGCATATATGAGCGGTGCTAGTAATTGGAGCAAAGAGAAAAAAAATAGATATTATAATTATTTGAAAAACGAACATCATTTAATAGCTGTTTCAAGAAGTGCTAATCGTTCTAAGGGTGATAAATCTCCTCTTGAATGGCTTCCAGAAAATGAAGAGTATCAATGCGAATATATTAGACAGTGGTATAAAATAAAAACAGATTGGGGACTTACTATTGAAAAAGGCTTTGATGAGCTATCTAATAGAGTTTGCAAAGGAAAATAAAAATATTTACATTATAATTTTTAATTGACAAAAGATAATAATAGTTTATTATAAAAACACATAATTACATAAGGAGACTATAATGAAAAAGTATCTATTTCTAATGATATTAATAATCAATAGTTCTGTTTTTGCTAAAAGCGGTTTTGAAGCTATAATTAATGCTAATATTGGTAAATCTATTGGCATACCTATTGGAGACGCTGGTTTTGAGAGAAAAGTTTCTTTTGGTTTTGATGGTGCTCTTACTGCTCAGCTTGGTTTTTTAGCAGATTTTAATAATAACATGGCTATGAGTATATTAGGAGAAATAGGTTTTAGTCATGATAGTTTTGCTTATAAAGTTCCTAATACAATGTATCAAAGAAATACTATTAATAACAGGTTTACTAGTTTACAATTAGGAGTACTTCCTAAATTTAATATTAATAATTTTTCTCTTGGATTAGGAGCTGGAGTAAAAATTCCTTTTCATGGAAGAATAGAATCATATACAAGAGTATCATATACTGAAAGTTATAGACATTATGAGAAGATTAGTTTTAATGATATAAAATCAATATACAATCAAATGTATGTTATACCATATATAAAATTAACTTTTGATTGGTTTTTCTCAGATATTAATTATAAAACTAGAGAATTTGTTGATACAAGAGATTTGGGTATTGGATTTTATTTGGGATATAATTTTGGACCTAAATCAAAAAATTATATAGGAACAGACAGTTTTGATATTGGTTTACAGCTTTCTTTAAGATTTAAACCTGCTAAAAATTAAAATATAAAGAGCATTATTTTTTACTGAGTAATGCTCTTTTATAAAATATTCTCTTTAGTTTTTGAAATTAATACAATATCGCCTATTTTCATTTTTTTATCTACTGCTTTACACATATCCCATATAGTTAAAAGAGATATACTAACTGCAGTTAAAGCTTCCATTTCTATTCCTGTTTTATAGCTGCATCTGCAATAAGACATTGCAATTATTCCGTCATCTTCCAAAATAAAATCAATAGAGACTTTTTCTATATTAATATTATGGCATAAAGGAATAAGATTAGAAGTTTGTTTTGCTCCCATTATACCAGCTATTCTTGCAACCGATATAACATCGCCTTTTTTTATATTGTTTTCTTTTATTAAATCAATAGTCTCTTTTGATAAATATATTTTTCCCTGAGCTTTGGCTTCTCTTTTTAAAATATCTTTATTTCCAACATCAACCATATTGGCATTGCCATTTTCATCTATATGAGTTAATTCCATATTATCCTCCTATCATACTAATAGATTTTACATCACTATAAGTGCCATTTTCAGGCTTACCTTCAATACATTTTATAATAGAGCCTCTTATATCATTAAAATCAATTTTAAACTTAATATTACTATGTAAACAGCTAAGCAAATAACCATCAGAAAGAAGCCTTATCCTATTACAATACTTGCATCTATGAGGTCTGTCATAATTAATACTATCAACCTTTTGAGTATTAATATTATAATATTGAATAGTTTGCAATTTAGCATTAACTTCACTTGCATATTTTTCTAATAACGGTAATTCCTCCCTACTCTTCTCATCATAAACAACAACATTAATCTTTAATTGAAAACCAAGTTTAGAAGCTGTTTCAATTCCTATTAAAGCATCTTTTAAATTACCGCCTCTTGTAATATATTTATATCTTTCATCGTCTAAAGTATCAAGAGAAATATTAATAGAATCAAGACCAGCTTTTTTTAATCTTTCTGCTATAGGAGATAGGATAAGGGCATTTGTAGTCATAGCTATAGTTTCAATATTTTTTAAGGTTCTAATCATAGCTACAAGCTCATCAATATTTTTTCTCACCAAAGGCTCTCCTCCAGTAAGACGAACCTTTTTAACTCCAAGCTCTGCCGCTTCTTTTACAACATTATATATTTGCTCATAAGATAAAATTTCATTATGAGTTTTTTTCTCAATGCCTTCTTCCGGCATACAATAAACACATCTTAAATTGCATCTATCTGTAACAGATACCCTAATATAATTAATCTCTCTATTAAAGGAATCTAACATCAACTACACTCCCCGCTTTTATGTTAGAGACACCTATATCTATTTTTAATATACCATTAGCCTCAGAGAATGACGCTATCATAGAAGAATTATTATAATTTATAAGTTTAGCTTCTAACTTTGTATTATTATGAATAAGCTTTACAGGTACATACTCAAGTCTTTCATTATCTTTTCTGTTAAACTCATCTGTTAATACAGCATTTGTATAACTACTATCATAATTTAATCCCAAGCAACTTAATATATACGCCTTTACCATAATCTCGAAAGTCATAAATGAAGAGACTGTATTACCAGGCAAAGCAAAGACCGCCTTTTTATTAAGCTTACCAAAAAATAAAGGTTTACCAGGCTTCATAGCTAAACCATGGAATATTTGTTTCACTCCAAGCTCTAATAACTCTTTATGCACATAATCAAAATCCCCCATAGATACTCCGCCACTTATAAGTACAATATCATTTTCTTCTATAGCTTTAGAAAGTATATTTTTTATCTCTCTTTCATCATCATTTACTTTGCCATAAAACTTACTATCACAAGATAATGCTAAAGTTCTTGATACAAGCATAGGCGCATTAGCATCATATATTTGTCCTTCTTTTAGGCTCTCTCCAATATTTGCTATTTCATCTCCTGTGGAAACAACCGCTACTTTAATTTTTTTCTTTACATCAATATTTGAAAAACCAAAGCCTGCTAATATTGCTATATCTTTTGGAAGTAAAAATTTTTTATCTAGTATCTTTTCACCTGTTTTTTTATTGTTTCCTTTTTTTATTACATTATTACTAATTTCTTTTTTTGTAAATTTAATAGTAGTTTTATCTGCTTCTATTTTTTCAGTCCATTCAACCCTCTGTACAGCGTTGCAATTTTCTGGAAGCATTGCACCAGTCATAATCTTTACGCATTCACCGCTATTAACTTTTATTTTCTCACAAAGCCCAGCATATATAATTTTATTTTTAATTAAAACATAATCATCTTTATTTTCATCTTCTTTATTGTATGCATATCCGTCCATAGATGATTTGCTAAAAGGAGGGTCATCATTTAAAGCATAAATATCATTAACTAAAACTCTATTATAAGAATCAAGTACAGATATTTTCTCTTCTCCATAATCCTCTATATTTTCTAATACCAATTTTAAAGCCTCATCAGGATGCAAAAAAGTTCTAGACATTTTTAATTACCTCAAAAATAAAATATTAAATTATATTATTCTAAAAACATAATATTATCAATATTAATAGCTAAGTTTATCTCCATTCCAACATAATAATCTTTTTTATAATTACATTTTTGCAAATGCCATATTATCTCACTTTCAGTATTTATAGGAGTAACAGTGATGACATAAGAAAAAATCTCTTCTACTATCTTTTTAATACGGCATTTTATATTAATGTTTTGAGAATCATTGAAATTATTATTTTCAAAAAAACTATTAGCCCTAACTCCTACATAATTTATATTATTATTATTACTATTAATTATAATATTCCAATCAATGCACTCTATTTTTTTATCTTCTAATAATCTCACACTTGAAAAGTTCTCACACCCAACAAGCAAAGCAGAAAAATATGTCTTTGGACTTTTAAAAATATTATGCTTAGAATCTATAACCTCAAATTTCCCTCTGTTTAATATACCTATATTATCAGCCATCTTATAAACTTCTTCTCTGTTATGAGATACAAATAATGTAGTGCCGTTAAACTCTTTGATGCTAGATAAAATAAACTTTTCTAACTCCAACTTTATATGATAATCTAAAGCACTTAAAGGTTCATCTAATAATAATATATTAGGAGACGATACAAATATTCTAGCTAAAGCAGTTCTTTGCTGTTCGCCTCCAGATATCTCTCTTGGTTTCTTATTTCTTATATCATATATAAAAAACTTTTTCATTATATCTTCAATATTAGTAACTTTATTTCTAATTCCTGTTTTTATATTCTCTTCAACTGTCATGTTTGGAAACAATGCATAATTTTGAAATAAAAATCCAACATTTCTTTTTTGAGGTTTAATATTAATATGCTTTTTAGAATCATAAAAAACTTTTCCATCAACTTCTATATATCCGCTGTCTGGTTTCTCTATACCTGCAATACATTTTAATGCCATACTTTTTCCGCTTCCAGAAGCTCCGAGTATGGCAAACACTCCACCATCACTCGTCTCAAATTGTAAATCTAAATCAAAATTAGATAATCTCTTTTTAATATCAACTATTAAGCTCAATATTAAAACCTCAAAATATATTTCTTATAATCTTTTTTTAATGCTGCTAGAAACAGGTATTATAATATTCATCATCATTATGCTTATAAATGATATAGCAACAATTATTATAACCCACCTAAAAGCTAATGCCCTATCTCCAGCCTGCACAGCAGTGTATATTGCTAGTGATATGGTTTGAGTTCTATTAGGTATATTCCCCGCAATCATAATAGTAGCGCCAAACTCACCTAAAGCCCTTGTAAAAGAAAGTATGGCTCCACCTAATATAGACTGCCAGCTATTTGGAAGCATTATTCTCCAAAATATCCAATTTTCAGATTTACCTAATGTTCTAGCCGCATTTATAATATTAGTGTCTATCTGTTCAAAAGCTCCTTTACTAGTTCTATACATTAATGGAAAAGAAACTATAAAAGAAGCAAGTATAGCTCCCCTCAAAGTAAATATAAAAGGAAAACCTAACTTTTCAACTATGCTACCTATGAAAGAATTTCTGCCGAAAAATATAAGCAAAAAAAATCCAACAACCGTAGGAGGAAGCACTAAAGGAAGGGTAAATACTATATCAAATATAGATGAAAATCTCTTTATTTTAAAAACTGCAAATGCAATATATATTCCAACAAAAAAAGTTATTATGGTAGAATAGAATGTCCGTTTTTAAAGAAAGTATTAATGGAGAATATTCCATATTATTATACTACATTATTTTACTACAGTAAAACCATAATTTTGAAATATCTCTTTTGATTTGTCTGTAGAAATATACTCTATAAACTTTTTTGCTCCTTCTTTGTTTTGAGAAGATTTTACTATTGATATAGGATAAATAACTTTTTTATGAGTGCCTTCTGGAGCTTCTGCTATTATATTAATATTTTTTGCTATTTTAGCATCTGTAGCATACACTATTCCGCAATCAACTTCTGCAGTCTCTACCCAATCAAGCACATTTCTAACATCAGAACCATAAACAGCTTTTTCTTTAGCAATATCTAGTATAGATAAATTACTTAATATCTCTTCAGAATACTGTCCTACTGGTACACTTTTTGGCTCACCAAGACCAAGTTTTTTTACATTAGAATTAGTTATATCTGTAAATGATTTTATATTTAAATTAGAGTTCTTTGGAGAAATTAAAACAACTTTATTTTCAAGCAAATCTTTTCTAGTTTCACTGTCAATTAAACCTTTTTCTTCTAAAGCATTCATTTGTTTTTGTGCTGCAGAGAAAAATATATCGGCAGGAGCAGAAGCTTCTATTTGAGCTTGCAAAGCACCTGATGAAGCAAAAGAAAATATAATTTCTGTTGATGTTTCTTGTTTATAATTATTAGCTAGTTCTGTAAGCACATCTGTTAGACTTGCTGCTGCTAATACATATATTTCTTTATTTTCTGAATTAGATTGAGTATTATTTGATTGATTACATGATACAAACAAATATGATATTAAAAAAAATGCAAATATAATCTTTTTCATAAAATTCCCTTATATTTCCTTTATTTAATTTTTATATTAATGCCCTTCACCTTTTATCATAGCTATAATATGTTCAAGCAAAGGAACAATTAATTTAGTGCAATATTTTGCTGCCTTCTCACTTCCAGGAAAGTTTACCACAAATACATTATCATTGATTCCAGCATAGCCTCTTGAAAGAGAAGCAAATATAGTCTCTTTCATAGATTCCTGCCTTAAATAGTCTGATACTCCCCTAACCTCTTTTTTACAAAACTCCATAGTAGCTTCAGGAGTTACATCTCTTTGTGATAAACCAGTTCCCCCTGTAGTTATTATTATGTCAAACTTATCTTTATTATTTTTTAATGTATTTAATATTATATCATATTCATCTGGTATAATAATTTTATTGATAATTTTATCTTTTAATTCTTCTTCCAAAGTTTTTATTATAATCTCACCAGATTTATCTTGATATATGCCTTTATATGCCCTATCAGATACAGTAATAACAAGTATCCTCAACTGTAATCTCTCCTCCCTTAATTACTCTAGCAAATATGCCCCTCTTAGGCATAATACAATCACCAACCAACTTTTTTATGTCGCATCCTCTATGGCATTCTTTTCCTATTTTTGAAACTTCTAATATTGTATCGCCTATATATATTTTAGTGCCTATTTTTAAATTATAAAGCTCTACACCTTTGGTAGTAATATTTTCAGCAAAATCACCAGGCTTTAAATTAGAGTTCATTTTTTGATTTGTATACTCTATATCTTCAATTGCAAGCAAAGAAACTTGTCTATCGGTTAATTTATCAAAATGAGCATCATTAAATACACCTTTATCTTCAACTAAAACAATGCTTTTTACAGGTGTTTTTATAGTGCCTGTATTTTTAGATATATTCAAAGATACTAAACTAAATTCTTTATTATTCATATTTTTATTAGTATATTAAAAAAATGAAATTAGTCAACAATGTCTATCTTTTATTAACATATTTTTTAAGTTTAATTAAAAACTCATTTTTTCCATTTTCATCTGTAAGAACATACTTAAAAATAAATCTAAAATAAGGGTGATAAACATATGTTGTTTCTTTTATAGTTATTTTCGTTTTATCGTTATCTAAATCTTCTAATACATATGTCCACAAAACGGTAAATTCATTTTCTAATTTAACAATAGATATCTCTGATTTATCATCATTATTAATTCTTCTTACCTCAGTTAAATCTTGAGATATTTTTTTATTACTATAAGTTTGTATGATTTTTAATTTGTCATCATCTATTTTTTCTACTTGAACAAGTGATAAATACTTTAACCATATAGGATAATTCTCATAATTCACTAGTAAATCAAATAAATCATTTCTTTTTATTTGTAAAATAGAAGATTTTGATTTTGTAAATGATGGAGGTAATTTTTTTCCTATATGGTTAGGTACTAATATCATTACAGCCATTAATATTAATGGAAGAATTATAAATACTGGAACTAAATAAAACATATTATTTTATTTACTCTTATAAAATATTAATTACAAGAAGCTTTACCAGTTCTTACGTTAGTTCCGCCAGCAGCTTTTATCATGCTGATAATATTTTGATTTTTTGGATTCGCAAGCATAAGTATAAGCACTTTTATTTAATTGTCTGCTTACAATATTTACATCTACATTTTTACTTAATAAAAACTTAACAGCATCTTCTCTGCTATTGCCAGCTGCTACCATAAGCATTGTTTCACCGTCTCTTTTATCCTGCTCATTTAAATTTAGTCTTCCATTATACAAAGGATACAAATACTCAATTACTTCAATATTTCCTCCAAGTATAGCAGATTTAAAAGCACTAGTAACATCAGCAGTATCACCTGCATATAAGTTTGCACCTTTACTTACTAAATACTGAACTACATCTAAATATCCTATAAATGCAGCCCAACCTAAAGCTGTTTGTTTTAAACTTGCTGTATCTTGAACTTCAATATCCTGTCCTGCTTCAACCATTTTTTTTATCTCTTCTAAATTACCCTCTTTAACAGCATCAAACCATTTAGCATTAGGTCCTTTTGACTTTTCTCTATAAAATATTCTATGAGAAAGTCTTCTTGGATTTGCTAAATTTGTTAATTGTTCTGGAGTTAATCTTGTAAATCTAGCAACTTGTGAATACAAAGACAATGACATCATTAATCCAGCAATCATTAATAATATTATTCTTTTCACTTTTTACCCCCTAGTAGTAAAATTGCTAACATTATACTTTATATTATAATATAATCAATATATTAATACAAAAATAACTGCTTAATTATTATTCATATAAATGAGCCAAATAATGACTTCTATTTAAATATTCTTTTAAATCATTTGATGAAATAAATATTCTCTCTGCAATTTCTTCATATTCATCTGCAGAGTCATTAATATCTAGATCAGGATATTCAGGCATAACTATAATACCTGTATCTGTTAAAAGAAATATTAAACTATCTGTATTGTTATAAAAATAATCAGAAACATCATATTTAGATAACAAGCCTTTGCTATCAGTAACTAAATCTTTTAAATAGGAACTTATACTTTTTTCACTATCTAATTCAAATATAAGAGAATTATTCTTTACAATAGCTTTTTTAGTATCTTTATCTACTTCTACAGTTCTTTTGTATACGCATATTACTTCATCATCATAGTATGATATATCAAGGCATCTAAAGTCTTTAAACTTCCTATAATATATAAGACCAATATAATCTAAAGGACAGAATATATCAAAAATAAGATTTTTATTGTTCAATTTCTCTTCAAGCTCTTTTCCTTTTTCTTGTTTGAATCTTTCATCAAAATTGTAAGCTCCGCTGATAGCCATATTTATTTTTTCTTTTCCTCTAATAAAAGGATAATTGAAATTAAATAAATAATTAGTAAGCATTTTCTTTGTTTCATCAACTCCCAAACCATCATATTTGTAAGATAGTTTATCAGGAAAACTCATCTGTTCAATTGGAAGATAAAATTGTTTTACTTCTATTTCAGGCTTTCTAATAACTTCAAAAACTCCTTCTATTATTTTATTTTCAATATTCATACTATATTCAATTTCAGATGTTTTTTCATAATCTAAATCTTTTTTAAATGTTATACTTGCTAATTTGTCTCTTACATTTTCTTTTGAATACCAACCCTCAAATTTAGGTTTATCATTTGGATTAAATTCATAATATTGAAAAGGAGTTTCTATTTTGTATTGTCTGTAATATAAATCCTTAAAATATTTTTTGTCATAATCATGGTAAACTACCATTTCATCTACATATAATTTACTAGTTTCACGAATAATTAATTCATCACCTCTATTTATAAATGTTTGACTTGGAAAACGGTCAAAATATTCATTTGCAAAGCCGTCAAATTGTCTTTTTCGTTCATCTTCTGCCCAATTATTATTTAATGATAGTATATCCTCCATTTTAGAATGGTTATCGTTAAACCATTTTGCATAGGCTTTATCTTTATACATATAGCAATAAATATATATATTATTTACTTTATCTTTAAGCATAAAAAAATCTTTTCCATCTACTATTATTTTATTTTGAGAATACCATTGCTTTGAACGCTTCTTTATATACATAAAAATAATATAAAAGATAATAATAAAAACTAAACCTATAATAAACTTTGTATTGTCATCTTGATTTAATAGAAAGTCAAATATATTTTCCATTATAAAAACTCCTATTGTTTTAAACTATAAATGAGTAGCAAGTTTATAGTTTAAAAAATTATTTTTTGTTGTAATGTTTATATTTTATAGTTGTTAATAAACCTTATTGCTAAAAACAAAAAGCTCTAACTAATAAAGTAAATAAAATTTTAAAATATGATTTTTTATACAAATCTCTTATTCTATCTAATTATAATTTTTTAATATGTTCTTCAATATAATTTTTTTAATTTACGCAAATTAATTGATGAAACTTGCTCTGTTCCTTCATAAACAGACATTTCAAGTCCTTCATTAGTAAATTTAAACTCTATATAAGCATCATTTGTAGATATAGTTTTATAATGATTCTCTGATACTTTAGATAATTTATTATTTGCTATATTTCCTTTTATAGCTCTGTCGCTTTCCATTACAACATCTACGCACTTTTTTACAACTTCTATTGTAGATTCATCATTAGGATAATTAATTTCTATACCATTATAACCTACAATTATAAGAAGCGATTTCATATATGTTTCATCAGCTGACATAAAATATTGTCCGTATAGCTCTTCAGGTATATTTGTGTTTTTTTCTGTTTTTTGAGAACATGCTATATTTGTTACTAAAAAAATTGAAATTAATAAAAATTTAAAAATATTTTTCATCATATAACCTCCATATATCGTTTTATTATAAAAATATTTTTTACTGTGTCAATAATAATTTATTGATTAAACAAATAATATAAATGATGATCTTTCTTTATATAGTCTTTTATATTCTTATTATCAATAAATATTTTTTCGTATCCTTTTTCTTTCATTATTATAATAAATGAATCAGTTACTCCAAAAACTAAATTATCTATATTAGAATAAAAATCACTTTTGACATTATATTTTTTTAATAATTCTTCAGCATCATTTACTAAGTCTTTAAAATAAGGTGTAATTAATTTTTGATTATTCAAATCATAAATAAGAGAAAATATTATTTATTATAATTTCTTTACTATCTTCTATTTTTATAAGTCTTTTGTAAATACAAATAGTTTTTTCATCAAAGTATAATATATTAAAAGCATATAAATCCTTAATTTTAATAAAATATTTTCTTAATTTATAAACAGAGATTTTTTTCAAAAAAGAATTAATTTCATCTGAAAGTTCATTTTCTTTTTTATACTGAAAATCCTTTGAAAAACTAGATTCTCCGTTAATATCAAAATTTATTTTTTCTTTATTGTCTATAAATGCATAATAAAAATTAAATAAATAACTAAGAATTATGCTTAATTCTCCATAGTTTTTTAAATATCCAAATCTGTTTATATTAAAGTTTTTTATGTTTATTTTAGGTTCATTTATTAATTCAAAAACACCTTCTATTTTTTTGGAATTAATATCCATAATATATTGAGCTTTTGAAATATTAGCATTATTTAAATTTGTTTTTAAATTGATTTCTGCAATATTTTTTATTTTAGATTTTATAAAGTCTTCTTCAGTATAATAATCAAAAACTTCTATTTTACTGCTGTTTCCTCTAATTTCATAAATACCAAATAAATCTTCATTATTTATAAAAATTTTCCCTCTATACAAATAATGAATACCCTCATCAATATTTTCAAATTTATTGCAGTAAATATATATATTATTAATCTTATCTTTAAGTATTGTAAAAGTTGTATCCTTTATTTCAAAATAAGGACGGTATTTATTTTTCATTAAAAGTTTAAAAACAATAATCAAAATAACAGTAACAATAATTAAAACAAAATATTCGTTATATAAAATACTATATAATAATTCTTTCATAATCTTTATTTAACCCCAAAAATTATTTTACATATATAATTTAATAGTCAATTAATACGAATCCTAAAACTTAAAAAACTAAAATTTTTTATATATAAAATCAATCAAATAAATAAGCCAAATAATGCTTCTTTATTTATATACTCTTTTATATTTTTATTATCAATAAATATTTTTCCATAGCCTTTTTCTTTCATTACTATAATAAATGAATCTGTTACGCCAAAAATTAAACTATCTATATTTGAATAAAAATCTCTAGGTACATTATATTTTTTTAATAATGCTTCAGGGTCATTTACTAAGTCTTTAAGATAAGGGCTTATTAATTTCTGACTGCCTAACTCAAATGTCATAAACATATTATCTATTTCAGCAAGATGCAAATCTTCTAACTTTGAAACTCTTTTATATAAAGATATTGTTTTATCATCATAGTATAATATATTAAAACTTTTAAACTCTTTAAGTTCATTATAATAATCAGCATAATTATCAATATAGTTTAATATACTCTCATTCATTAATGATTTCCAATGTCTTTTTTTAGACTCTTTTACATAGGATTCTACTATATCTTTATTTTCATTTATTTTATCTTTTAAAAACTCATCAGAGAACTCTTTCACTCCATTAATAGATGAATTTATTTTTTCTTTTCCATTTATAAAAAGATAATCAAAATTAAATACATTTAGAGAAAATATTCTCTCAGAACTGAATAAAGTACTTTTATCATTATACAAACCAACTATATCTGTATTATGCAGTCTTATTATTTCTGCTTCATCTTCTCTTATAATTTCAAAAGTTCCCTCTATCTTTACAGGCTCTCTTAAAGTCTTTTTAATATTATCTCCAACATAGTCAACAATACTGTCATAAGGCTTAAACTCAATGACATAGTCAATTTCTGATTTTGATGTATCATCTAATTTTGTCTTGAATTTTATTTCAGCAAAAGTTTCAGCATCATATCTAGAAGATCTGCGACCATCTGATGAGTGTTTATTAATTAAAATTGGATTATCTTTATCATAATAATTGTCAATTCCTATTCTTTCAGCTGAAAAGTAAACATCATTTATAATAAAACCATTATCATTATTTATATATATTCTTCCTATATATGGAAACACATTATTTTTATCAAAGTATAAATCATTATGATTATCATTTGTTCTATGCTCATAAACATAAATATAAATATTGTTTACTTTATCTTTAAGCATAAAAAAATTATTTTTATAAAATCTTACAGGATTTTTATTAGCATTATTTTTAGGTATATTAATAATTATTATGACAAGAGCTACTAAAATCACTGCTGCTAACAAAATTATTATATCCTTATCCATAAATTTAGTTATTAAATTTTTCATAATATCTCCTATTGTTGTTATGCTCACCTCAGCTTAATGTAAACTACTAACTAAAGTTGCGAGCTGCTTCGGCTCACTTGTTTTAGTTGTTATGCCCGCCTAAGCTTAATGTAAACTGCTAACTAAACTTGTCAGATGTTTCGGACAACTTGTTTTAATTGTTATACTCGACTCAGATCAATATAAGTTGCCAACTAAACTTATAAGCCATTTCGACTCACCTGTTAAGCTTGTTATGCTCACACAACAAGCTTAACACTTTAAAATTAATTAAATAAATAAGATAAATAATGCTCCTTGTTTATATTATCCTTTATATCATCTAAAGCAATAAATAATTTTTTCTCTCCTCTTTCTCTCATCAATATAATACCTGCTTCTGTTATAAGAAAAATCAAATTGTCTATATTCTTATAAAAATTACTATCATATCTTTTTAATATCTCATCAGCATTATTAACAAAATCTTTCAAATAAGGACTTATTAATTTTTCATTATCTAAATCAATGATGAGTGATATATTATTTACTGTAAGATTATTATTAGCTTCTATCTTAGCAAATCTCTTGTATACGCATATTGTTTTATCATCAAAATACACTATATTATCAGCATTATAAAAATCTTTTAGTTTGTCATAATATTTAATTTTAATATCATTAAATGGCATACTCTCATGTTTCTTTAAAATCTGTTCAACATTTATCTTCAATTCCTTTTTTTTATCAGAATACGATTTATTATCTCCGTTTATATATGAATTAATTTTATCATTATTCTTTATATTGAAATGATATAAGTCAAATAAATAAGAAAGAATATTTATAAAACGATTATGTTTTGCAGACTTACTAAATATTAATTTAGAATATTCTACATTAATAGCAGGATTTCTATTTACTTCAAAAACTCCATTTATAATTTTAGAATCAGATATTTCTATAATATAGTTAATTTCTGTTTTATCACTATTAAAAAAATCATAAAGAGAACAATCAAATTTTATAATGGCTTTTTCATTTTTTTCTATAATAAAATCATACCAGCTAAAATATTCTTTATCATTTTTTTTATTATCATCAAAATCATAAATAACAATATAATTATCCATAAAATTACTGACTATATTATAATATCCTTTTAGCTTATCATTATTTATAAATATATTTCCCAAAAAACCACGCATTACAGATACTACTCCGCCATAATAAGCATAACAATAAATATACATATTATTTACTTTATCTCTAAAAGTTATAAACATTGAGCTCTCTTCATAAATACTAGGAATATATCTTCTTTTATATACATAAATAAGAGAAGAAAATAAAGCAATCATAATAACTATAAGAATTAAATATTTACCAAATACTAATTTCAAATAATATAAAAAATTATCAGTTTTAGCTCCGTTTAAAACTAATATAGCTGCTATATCTTCATTGCCTTTATCAAGTGCTATTTCAAGCCCTTTGTTTAAATCCATTTTGAATTTATTTCCAAAAAATAAAAATTTCTTTTTCAATAGGCTTTTTAACATAGGTTCATTTTCTTGATTAACCGCCAACAAAAACTCATCGTTTATATCATCATCATTTTTATAATGTTTTAAGATAATTTCAACAACATCATAAGCATAATCATCTACAGCACTGTAAAGAGCCGTTTTACCATTAATAGATTTTTGATAAACATCAGCATTATTTTTAAGTAAGAACTCCACTATATCAATTTTGGAATTATATTTTGAATAAGTATAAAGCAAAGTATAGCCGTCATATACTCCGTTTATATCATATTTCTCTATAAACTTCTTAACAGCTTCTAAATTCCCATAACCTTCTGCAGCATTTTGATATTCATATTCTAAACTATCTATTTCTACAACATTATATTTTTTATAAAGTTCTATTTTTTCTTTTAATACTTTTTCTGCTTCCATTTTTAAAAAATTTTCCATATATCCTTGAGGGTCTTTTGCCATTTCTTTTAATTCATCTTCATTTGCAAACATTTCATCAAAAAGATTTTTATAGTAATTAGTATCATATTCCTCTGAGTACAAAAAGAAAGATGTTATTATTAATAAAATAAAAGATATAATTAACCTAAAAATATTTTTATTTTTTAACATATTTTACCTCATAAAGATTATAAGGATTTTATCCTATACTATAGAAATGTATATGTCAATATAAAAGAGTAAATGGAATTTAAGGCATGAAACTTACATTTACATTTTTTATTATGTCTATTTTTTGAGCTTCAGGCTTTGAATATTTAGCTGATGCTTTTTGAGAATTAGCTTGATTTCCTATATTAATAACAGAAGTATAAAGCACATTATTATCCTGATATATGGTAGCTTCAACAACTATTCTATAAGTACCGTCTTTTACTACGTTTCCTTGATTATCTTTACAGTCCCAAACTATATTAACCTTTCCTTGTTTAGGAGTAGGTTTTGATACAGCATCAATTATATTTTTATCTATACTTTGAGCATTAGCTTTTTTCTGCCAATTATTTAGAGATTGTTTTCTATATGTCCAGCCTTCTCTTCTTCCTGTAAAATCTGTGATATATATTGTGGCTATATAATTACCGTTATTATCTTCTGCCCAAGCAGCTATTTGATTACTGGAATAACCCGGTCTTTTTGTATAATCGAAAGTTATATTAACTTTTTTAGTATTACTCTGAGCATAATTTTCATTGACATATGATAAAGCAAAAATCATAAATAACATAATAAAAAGTTTTTTCATAAAAATACTCCTTTATAAAAAAGCTATATAATATATTACACTAAACCAGAATATTTCTCAAAGAAAGACTGTAATTTTTCTACAACAATTTGTTTTTTTTCAATTTTATTTCCTTGTTTACTAAATCTTGATATTGAAGGAAGTATTTTATCAATATCACTTCCTGAAGTTATTATCTCTCCATATTCAAAACAGCTTGATATAAACTCTTTTGTTTCTTTTTCTTTTAAATTTTCTTCTTTAATTAATATACTTAAGTCTTTCTCTTTCTCTTCCCTTACATATTTATAAAACTCTTCTTGTATATCTGTTTCAGAAGTATTCATTTGATTAATAAAGTTTTCAATTAATTCTCTCTTGCTTCTTAATTCAATACCAGCATTAATTAATTTTCTAACATATTCTATTATAGTAGGTTTATCTTTATTTTCCATTTTTATATTTTGCAACTATTAAAAGTATATAATCAATATTTACTTCAACTTGTTTAATTAACTCTATTTCAAATACAACATCATCTTGAATATTTTCTATTTCAAGATTGTTATTATTGTCTTTGTTTTGAGTAAACTCTGTATATAAATCATTATACTTTCCTTTATAATCTTGAAAATCTATATCTGACATTATTTTCTCTCTGTCTTCTCTAAATTTATCAAAAGCACAAAGAGTGTTTATTATTTTTAGGAAATCTCCAAATAATTTAATAAATTCCTTTTTCTTTTCTTCTGTAGCAATAACTTCATTAATAGGAAATTTAGTTTTTAGTAAATCAGCAATTTCTGTGTATCCTAAAACATGCTCGCCATTTTCATTGTATCCATTAAAATAGTCTTGATAACCTCTAAGTAATGCTATAGACTTGGCTTCTTTATCACCAAAAACTGCAAGTGCTTCATTTGTATTCTTTTCTAAGTTCATAAAAGAAACTATATTTCCAAAAGTCTTAACAGAGTTTAAAATTCTGTTCGTTCTTGAAAAAGCCTGTATAAGACCATGCATTCTTAATCTCTTATCAACCCATAAAGTATTTAATGTAGGAGCATCAAAACCTGTTAAAAACATATTCACTACTATTAAAATATCTATTTGATTATTCTTCATTTTCATTGAAACATCTTTATAATAATTTTCAAATTTATCATCAGATGTATCATAATTTGTATTAAACATTTTATTATAATCTTTTATAGCATTCTCAAGAAACTCTTTTGAATCATTATCAAGATTTTTTGTTTCAAACTCTTCATCTTGAATTATTTCATTATCCTCATTTTTGACAAAGCTAAATATTGTAGCAACTTTTAATTTGTTTTCAGTTTCACTCATTTGTCTTTGAAACTCTTTATAATATTTTTTAGCAGCTTTTATAGATGATACCGCAAAAATAGAATTAAAACCTTTAACTGTCTTTTTTTCTTTTATTTCTTCAACAGTGTTATACTTTGATTTAGCCATTGCCTCTACATTCATAATAACATCATGACTATAATAAGAATTACTTGCATTTCTATAAGTTTTTTGCTCAAAATGTTCTAATATATATTTTACTATTAGTTTTATTCTATCATCATGTAAAAGTATATCATCAGTATTTATGCCCGGCACTTTTTTATCTTCAAAATCTTTAACTTCTTTTACAGTATTAATATAATCAACACGGAAAGGCAAAACATTTTTATCACGAATGGCATCTACTATGGTGTAGGTGTGAAGCTTTTCCCCGAAAGAATTTTCAGTAGTTTTTAGATTTGGATATTTTTCGTAGTCTTCTTCTTTTTTAAAAATAGGTGTGCCTGTAAAACCAAATATATTATAATTTTTGAAAGCCTTTTTTATCTTTTCATTCATATCGCCAAATTGAGAGCGATGACATTCATCAAAAATCATTACAACATGCTTTTTATAAACTTCATGATTTTCATTATTTTGAATGAACCTTGATAATTTCTGAATGGTAGTAATAATTATTTTGGCCCCATTGTCTTCTAATTGCGATTTTAATATTTTTGTGGAAGTATTGCTGTTTGCTGCACCTTTTTGGAATTTATCATATTCTTTCATTGTTTGATAATCAAGGTCTTTTCTATCAACTACAAAAAGCACTTTATCTACAAAATGAAGACTTTTAGCAAGAGTGGCTGTTTTAAAACTTGTAAGTGTTTTTCCGCTTCCTGTGGTATGCCAAATATAACCGCCTGATTCTTTTTTCGACCTTATTTTATGATTTTCAGATATTATAATTTTGTTTATAATCTTCTCTGCCGCTGCAATCTGATATGGACGCATAACCAATAATTTTTTATCTGAAGTAAATACACAATATTTAGTTATTATATTTAATAGAGTGTGCTTTGCAAAAAAAGTCCTTGTAAAATCAACTAAGTCTGGAATAATCTTGTTTTCAGCATCTGCCCAAAAATTAGTAAACTCAAAAGTATTTGATGTTTTAATTTGATGCTGAGTATTACTCACATGAAGGCTTCTTGTAGTGTTTGAATAATATTTTGTATTAGTGCCGTTTGATATTACAAATAATTGCACATATTCATAAAGACCTGAGCCAGCCCAGAAATTTTCTTCTCCATATTGGTTTATTTGGTTGAAAGCCTCTCTTATATTAACGCCCCTTCTTTTTAGCTCAATATGAACCATAGGAAAGCCGTTTACTAAAATAGTAACATCATATCTCGCTTTTCTCTCTGAGTGTGTTTCTGTGTATTGATTAATAACCTGCAGATGATTATTATATATATTATCTTTATCTATAAAATTAATATTTTTTATATATCCATTTTCTAAAGTTATATTTTGAATATAATTTTCTTGTATCTTTTCAGTTTTGTTTATTATATTTTCATTTCCATTAGCTATAATAGAATTAAAAAAATCATTCCATTCATTATCAAAAAAAGTATAATTATTTAATTTTTCTAATTGAGTTCTAAGGTTTTTAATTAAATCATTTTCATTTTTTATATTTACGTATTCGTATCCTTGTTCGGTGAGCTGTTTAATAAATTCTTCTTCGAGTTCTGCTTCAGATTGATATTTAGTTCTAGTTCTTTCAATAGGAGTATATTTAGCGACAACGGTACTTTCCTCAGACATTTTGATGACGTCAATTTTCTCTTTGTTTTGCATATAAACTCCTATTTAATTTCTTTTAATAATATGTTCTTTTTCCCGCGTACGAGCTGTACCAATACTCGCCGTATGGGCTTACCGCACGGTAATGCTTTTCTTTAATTATAATCTCTTAGGCGTGCAGGGGTATTGCTTTTTAATACACAATTATTTCTTCTTCTCCTTAAAAGTAAGTAATTTATCTCTGTAGTATTCATATTGCTTTTTACGCAATTTAATCTCAGCGGGCAGCCCCCTAGTGATGTCATTACACAAAGCATCAAACTTGTCTAATATGTTTACAATACGTTCCTGCTCCTCTAATGGCGGTACTGGGATTTTTATATTTCTTATGCTGTCTGAAGTTATTGAATCAAATATAGCACCTTTGGACTTATCTGCAATATACTTAATGATGTTTTTCAAACTATAAAATACATATTTATTACTGACTTCACAATTAGAATTGATACTGCATAGACCACGACCTATACATATATCAGTATTAGCTATATTTAATTTTCCAACAGGAGCCCTTACACTCATTAATATAGAACCATTAACAGCAATTTTTTTTATATCAGATGAATATGTATTAATTAAAGGGTAAATAGTACCAAATGAGGCACATCCTTGCAAAAATGGAAGACCTATATTTTTATTATTATATGATTTAGAATCTGGAGATTGTCCCATTACTATATGAGCAATATCTCCTAGTCTTTTCCATTGAGCTTTATCATTGCTAAAAGTTAAAAGCTTGTCCCTATAATACTCATACTGCTTTTTTCTTAATTCTAATTCTCTATTTAATAAATCTTGATATTTTGTAAAAGTGTCTAATATACGAACTATCTCTTTTTGTACTTCTATTGGCAGGAGCGGAATTTTTATTTTAGTAATTTTATTTTTATTGATACCGGGTATACCAGCACCATTTTTTAATTCCATTATATGTATTTCTATATTTTTTAATACAAAAAATAAATATTTATTTATTAATTTATCAGTATTTGGTTTTATTATATAACAATGAGCACCTGCCCAAAATTTTTCTAACATAAAATTTACAAATCCAGCTGAAGCACCGCCCTGTGAAATTGTAATTGTTTCTTCATACTCATTGAAATTATTAGTATATCCTGAAGCTTGTATCCCACCATTAATTACAGGATATCCTTCTTTTATCATATTTTTTCTATTTAATTGTTCTCCTGTATAGATGATACAAACATCTTCTAATGTTTTATACTCCACACCGTCGGGGCAGTATTTCTTTAAAAGCTCTTTTAGGGTGCTCATAATATTTTTTTAGGCCTCTATTTCCTTGATTATCTTATCTATTGCCTTACGAAGATTGCTCTCTTCTAAAACTATTGCCTCCAAATCTTTATTTAACACTTTTATATCTACTTGCTCCCTTGTGTCTTTCTGCTCTACATAAGTGGATACTGACAAATTATAATCCTGTGCCTCTATCTCTTCCTTTGTTGCTAAATAGCATTTATGGGCTTTACTCTCCCTAGCCTTAAAATAAGACAAAATATCTTCTATATTCTTATCGCTTAATTTATTATTGTTCGTTGCCTTTTCATAATCTTCGCTTGCATCTATAAATAAAGTCTTACTGTCTATTTTTGATTTCGATAATACCATTATACAAGTAGCTATTGATGTGCCGTAAAATAAATTGTCTGGAAGCTGTATTATGCATTCTATATAGTTATTGTCTATCAAATATTTTCTTATTTTCTGCTCGGCGCCTCCTCTGTACATTATACCAGGAAAACATACTATTGCTGCAAGTGCTGCAGTATCGAGCCAAGAGAGAGAATGAAGAATAAATGCAAAGTCGGCTTTTGATTTTGGTGCTAATATTCCTGCAGGAGAATAGCGGGGATCATTTATTAAAAGAGTATTATCTTCACCTTCCCATTTTATAGAGTATGGCGGATTAGAAACTATTGCATCAAAAGGCTCATCACTTAAATGTTTAGGTTCTGTTAAAGTATCTCCATGGGCTATATCAAACTTTTCAAAACCTATATCATGCAAAAACATATTTATTCTGCATAGATTGTATGTAGTAATATTTATTTCCTGACCAAAATAATGTATTTTCTTTTCTTCATCTTTTAATATTCTTTTGAACTTTAAAAGCAAAGAACCGCTTCCGCATGCAGGGTCATATACTCTTTTAATTTCACTCTTTCCTGTAATTGTAATTCTTGTAAGAAGCTCCGAAACCTCTTGAGGTGTAAAAAACTCTCCTCCGCTTTTGCCTGCACTTGATGCATACATACCCATTAAATACTCATAAGCATCCCCGAATGCATCAATTGAATGGTCTTTAAAATCTCCAAGCTCTATATCAGCAATGCCGTTTATAAGTTTTCTTAATCTCTCATTTCTTTTAATTACAGTAGGTCCTAATTTATTACTGTTTACATCTATATCATCAAAGAGCCCTGCAATTTTTGTTTCGCTTTTAGTTCCTTTAGCAGAGTTTTCTATATCTTTAAATATTTTCTGAAGTTTTTCATTTAGATTATGTTTTTCTTTGCTGTCTTTTTTACTATCTTGATTATTAGCTTCTTTTCTTATATTTTCAAAGAGTTCACTCGGATATATAAAAAAGCCTTGTTCTTTTATGATATCAGATTTTACATCTTCAACATCTTTATCATCTAAATCTGCATAGTTAAATTCTTTGTTGCCAGAGTCCCATTCATTTTGATTTAAATAGTTTGCAAGGTGCTCAGAAATATACCTATAAAAAAGCATTCCAAGCACATACTGCTTAAAATCCCAACCGTCAACGCTTCCCCTCAAATCATCAGCTATTTTCCATATTTTGCTATGAAGTTCATCACGCTCTATTATGCTTTTATTATCTGCCATTGCTCTGCTCCAAATTACATAGATTTACATAATTATAAAATTATTTTATGATTTTTTCAACATTATAAAAATTAATATAATCAGAAATTAATTATTTTATAAATGTATATCCGCTTTCTTCAACTAAATATTGCCCCTCTTTCGAAAGTATAAAATCTATTAGTTTTTTTATATTTGGATTGTTATCCATAGCCTTTTTAGTTGTTACAGCATAAAATGTAGTTGATAGAGTATAAGAGCCATTTTGTATATTTTCTTTATTTGGTTTTATATTATCTATAGTTTTTAATAATAATTTTTTTGTGAATTAAAAATAAAACTAAAGCAGAAAAATCTATTAAAAATATATTTATTTAAGCTATTGAATTTTTTTATATTTTTTATATAATTAATTATACATATATGGGGTATATTTGAAAATGAGCAATACATTATCATTAATTATATTATTAATAGTATTTTTTATAATAATAACTTTTGTGAAGAAAATAATATTCAATATTATGAGCAAAGGTAAATATAAAAACATAAAACTTAATGAAGCTATAGAACTATATAAAAATAATAAAAACATAGGTTTAATAGACGTGAGAAGTTATCAGGAAGTGCAATATAGCGGATACATAAAAAACAGTATAAACATAGCTTTAGATGACAGCAATTTTGACAATAAAATGTCTAAACTAGATAAAGATAAAGAATATATAGTTTACTGTGCAAGCGGTTCTAGGTCTTCTTATGCTTGTATGCGTATGTATAAATTGGGTTTTAAAAATATATATAATCTTACATATGCTGGATATTCAGCACTCAGTAATGCTTTAAAAAAATAGTTTTCAGTTCTTTTTTATAATTCTTAAATTGACAATTATTTTATTTTATGTATATTAATTTTATGGAGAGAGCATGAGAAAGATATATATTTTTTTGTTTATAATTTTTAGTTTAACAGCTTATAGTCAGAGTTTCAATAGCTTACTTAATAAAAACACAGAAGCTATAATTGTTTTTAGCCTATCAACTAATGATAATAAAATTACAGTAAAAGCAAATATTCCAGAAGGTTATTATGCATATTTAGAATCAAAGATAGCAAATAAAATATTATTCTTTGCAGACAATAAAGAAATAAATACAACATATCCAAAAGGAGAAAAGTATCATGAGGATATTATAATAAAAGGCGAACAAGAGTTTATATTAAATGATATTGATATAAATAAAATTAACTTTATAAAAACAACTTATCAATTATGCTCAGCAAAAGACAATGTATGCTTACAGCCTCAAAGCAAAGTAATATACGGTGAAGAAATTGATATACCAAATAATAATATAACAGATGAAAAGCCAGAGAATGCAAGCTCAATAGAAAACTATATAAAAGGAAGCAATAATATATTTATAACATTAATTTTAATATTTGCAGCAGGACTTGCATCTGTGCTTTTGCCTTGTACTTATCCCCTACTATCTATAACAGTATCTATTTTGGGAACCACAACTGATTCTAAAAACAATAAAAAATCAAGTGTATTGGCTTCACTTTTATTTGCTTTAGGAGTAATCACAACATATACTCTTTTGGGTGCTGTAGTTTCTGTGGCTGGATTTGCTTTTCATAAAACTATACTATTTGGAAGCATTGGATATAATCCTATTGTTTTAACCATATTAGTACTACTATTTTTATACTTTACTTTTTCAATGGCTGGATTTTATGAGATTAAAGCTCCTTCATTTTTACAGTCTGCTAAAACAAATGCATACGCTAAAAAAAATCAATCAATATTCCATAAATACATAATGGGACTTCTTGCAGGAATAGTTGCTACTCCTTGTGCTGCTCCTATAATAGCGGTTATATTAGAAATAGGTTTTCTTAATCCTGTATTTGCTACTCTTTATATGGCTGTTTATGCTTTGGGTTTTGCTTCTGTATTATTTGTTCTTGGTACATTCGCTTCAATACTCACAAAAATGCCTAAGGCTGGAACTTGGATGGTTTATGTTAAATATATTTTCACTTTCCTAATGATGATAATAAGTTTCTATTATGCTAATATACTTTTTGGAGTTTTAGGATTTAATAAAATAAGTTATATACTTGCTTCAGCTACAATATTAATATTTGCTATATTAGTTTACATAATAAAAAATAAAACTGCTATGTTGAGTGCATTAGAGAAAAAAATATTTGTTTCTGTGCTTATAATATCTATAGCATTAGGCTCTATTTATGGAATTATAAAACAAAAAAGTGAAGTTTCAAATCTCGTAACATACAATGAAGCATTAGAGCTTTCAAAACAAAACAACAAACCGATACTAATAGATTTCTCTGCTGTTTGGTGTGCGAATTGTTATGAGCTTAAAGAGAAAGTATTTGTAAATGAAGAGCTTAAAAAATTCATAGATGATAATTTGATTTTCACCGAAGTTGATGTTGACAAATACAAAAATATTTCTGATGAGTATAATGTTAAATGGCTTCCTTGGATAATAGTAATTGACAGCAACAAAAACATATTATATACAAAGAATTCATTTTCAAGTTTTGATGACAAAATGGCTTTGAGTATAAAAGAAGATTTAGAGAAAATAATTAATAAATAAATTTAATATTTTTAAAATTTTTAAGTTTGTCAATTTTTTATTGTTCTTTTTCCCGCCGTAAAAAGAACCAAAAAGTGCAAATATAAAATTAATACTAAATCATACTAATTTTATATTATATGTAATATAAATTATAAATTTAATCTAAAATATAGCCATTCGAGAAACGTATCCGAGTTTATCGAGGATATAGGTTCTCGTTGTATAGGTATCCTATACTGTACTGCAAAACATTATCAAACGCCAACTATACGTGCGGTTTATTATCCAAATATCATTTCTTTAAATTTGCTAAACTAACTAATTGTAATAATAAGTCTTTTATATCTTCTACAGGAGAATTATCTGGTTTTCTTTTATTTAAATTAACAGCAGGACTTTTATTTATTGTAGTGCTAACTTTATTTACATAATCAGTTAATATTCTTTTATCACTTGTATCTAGTTTTTTCAATTCTCTACTATAAATATAAAAAGATGACAACACCAAAGATTTATGTTCATAATCTTCTGATAATTGTATTGTTTCATGTACACGCCTATTAAAATATTTTGTAACGCATAATAATAAACCTAAAATTCCAAAAGATAATACAAGTAATTTTATATTAAAAAATAAATTATAAGTGTGCAACTTAGTATTTATAATAAAAAAAGTAATCAATACCAATATATCCACAAGTATAGAAACCATAAAAAATATATGATTAAGTACATATTCTTTTTTCAATTCCATAGATTTTATATAAAATTTTTCAGATAGTCCATAATTAAAAATATCTTTATTTAAATCATATATTTTTTCTTTTATATCATTTGTATTATCCTCATTATTATTATTTTCTTCTTCTAATTTATTTAATTGTTCAATCTTATTTTTCATATCATTTAATTCTATATATTTCTTATTGTATGATATAATTCCCTCATTAATAACTATAAAATTACAAATCTTAAATATTTCAATGATGCATGAAGAACCAGATTTAGTAAAAGTATTATTATTATCATTTGAATCATGCAATATCTTATTTTTATACTCTTCAAATTCAAAATGTTTTCCAGATATTCTAAGATTATTTATTAACGATGATAAAAATTCAGTATTATTAATTATACCAGTCCATATACTAATAATTTCATCTTTTATATTAAATTCATAGGCTCTAGATAAACTCTTACCAAGTTCTGTTATAATTTTATCATCTCCAATAATTCCAGTTGAAATTAAAAAATGATTATTTTTAATTATGGTATCTTTATGTAATCCAGAATTATTAACTATATCATTTAAAGAATATACTTCTTTTTTTACAGAATCATATGCCTGTATTATTTTTATTAAATTTTCATAACCAACAGCAGGTAATTTAAAAACTTCCATAAAATCTCCTAAAAATTATATTTTATTAGTATTACTTTTACTTTTTCTTTGCTATATAACTTCAATAATTTTGATATTATATAGTATTTTATTTCCAAAGAATAACCTCTCAATCACCTTAAATCATTATCATTCAAATTATAAATTTACATAAAAAATTATCAACCCACTATATATACACTAATTGGCAAACAAATACTAATTACAGCATTGTAAATTTAATATGAGTTAGTCAAACTAAATGTGCATCGACAAAGTTCCGCTATGGTATCGTAATGTATGATATTGGCAAAATAATAACATAAAAATTGACAATTCAAAAATATATTAGTATAATGCCTTTAATATTCTAAATATTTTAAAATGAATAAATTAAGGAAGTTTTATGAAAAAAATTATATTAATGACAGCTTTAAGCTTTTTAATAAGCTGCAATAATAAATCTGATAATACACAAAACAATACAACAGTTAATAACAATACTACTCAAAATAAAATTATAACTCAGCAAACAACTGCAGCAAGAAATAAAAAACCTGAATTCAAAAATAAATATCCAATTAAAAATTACACAGAAGAAGAAATCGATGAAATATTATACAAAACTATTGACTCAGAATTAGCAGATTATGGAATATCCGACAATTCCAAAAAAGAAAGAAGAGAAGAAGAGAAACAAAGATTAGAGCCTATAAAAGATTTATTATTAAAAGGCATAAATAGCAAAGATGAAAATGGAAATAATGTATTAATGTTAATACCTAAACTTGATTAT
This sequence comes from Brachyspira pilosicoli P43/6/78, assembly GCF_000325665.1. Taxonomy (NCBI): domain Bacteria; kingdom Pseudomonadati; phylum Spirochaetota; class Spirochaetia; order Brachyspirales; family Brachyspiraceae; genus Brachyspira; species Brachyspira pilosicoli. Next base: position 462,505 of record NC_019908.1, on the reverse strand, counting down.
AGAAATTATGCTTATAATGATTTAGTAAGATGGCTTGTTGAACATGGCATTAGCTTAGATGATACTGAAATACTAAATTACAATTATACTGATAAGATTATAGATTATTTATTAGACAGCGGAGTTAATTTTGATTATAATACAATATATAATAAAATTAACTCAGAAAATAATAATTATAATTTAATATCAAAATTAATTAGAAAATTAGAATCTGCAGGTTATTATTTTTCTGATATAGATTATCAATTACAAAGCGACTTATTATTTAAATCTATTTTAAATGATAATTTAGATTTAGTAAGACTATTTTTAAAGCTTGGTGCTGATATTAATTCCATAAACAGAATGAAAGACGGTTATGTTGGAACTCCTTTAATGTATAGTGCCTATTATGAAAAGTACGATATTATGGATTATTTAAAAGAGAACAATGCTGATATTACTATTCACTGCTTTCAAGATACAGAAGAATTAGAAAGTATTCATACTGATGATCCTCATATATCTTTTGTATTGATGGAAAATTTTCCTGTTTTAAGTCCTACAAATTTAATTAATACTGTTATCACTGGAAATAATAATGAAGATTTAATGATAAGGATATTAAATAAAATATCTCAAACTTTTAAATTTGCAGATACTAGTTACATTTATTCTCCTACATCACAAACTGAGTTTACAAACAATAATGAAAAATATATTTTAATACAAAGTCATATATTAAATGAAGAATATGTAGAAAATCTTATATCAATGGAAAAATATGTACATGATTTTGAAGTAAACGACAAATATTTTAATTATGTAAGTATATGGAAAAGAGATAAAAACGATGAAAATAAAGCGCAGTTCATAACAGGCTTTTATCCAATGCAAAATGATGACTATTCACAAACTTATGATATTGCTTCATCAGGAAATTACGTTACAGTAGAAGCAACCGATGATAATGGTACATATTATTATACATTCATAATAGAAAATAATGATTTTTATTTAGATAAATTTTCTATGGGTCAGTATAATGAGAATATTTCACTATCAGGCACTAATATTAATATTACAGAAGAAAAAAACGAAGAGCATTATTATAATTACAAAACAGATGCTAGTAAATTTAATCATACCAACAGAATAAAAGCTATTGATTTAGAAAGAGGTTTCTTTAGTAAGTTAATAGAAGAATATAATAAATAAAATAAAGGGATTAAAGTTTTTTAATTAACTCTAATCCCTTTTGTATTTATATTCATTATAGTTTAAATTAGATTTCCTCGCCGTTCTCTATTTTAGTAAGCAAGTCAACTCTCCTAGCATGCCTTCCGCCTTCATATTCAGCATCAAGCCATTCTTTTACTATCATCTTAGCTAAATCAACCCCTACCACTCTAGCACCGAAAGCTATAATGTTAGAATTGTTATGCTGTTTAGAAAGCTTAGCAGAATAAGGTTCACTGCAAACTGCCGCTCTTATGCCTTTTACTTTATTAGCAGCAAGTGAAATACCTATACCAGTTCCGCATATCAAAACTCCGCATTCGCATTCTTTACTTACAATAGCATCAGCAACCTTTTTTCCATATATTGGATAGTCTACACTTTCTGTAGTATGCGTACCATAATCAGTAACAGTATGTCCTAATTCCTCTAAATATTTTATTATCTCTTTTTTTAATTCAACAGCTGAATGATCGCAGCCTATAGCAATTTTCATAATTTTATTTCCTTTTATATATATTTTCTAATATTAAAATCAATTTATAATAAACAACGTAAAATTATTTATAAACTATAAGAAAACTCTAATATAGCATAAGTTTTATTATCTTCACTATCAAACTTAAGTAAAACCTTATCATCAATTACTGCCTTCTTTACAACTATAGTATCCCCTAAAGCAGCAGGTACTCTGTATTCTATTCTTATTCTTTTATAATTATCTTCTACATAATCTATTGCCATATCAATATATCTAGCGTTATTAACATGATTATTATCATCTATAAAATATTTTTTTACTTTAAATCTATCAACTTCTTTTAGAGTGTCATTATCAACTTTTATTTTTCTTGGTAAATAATTCATTTCCTGCTTTTCATCAAATTTAATTTTTTTTGATAAAATCAGAAGGCACTCTAATTAAATTACCATTAGATAAATCAACAAAACCGCCTATAGCATAGCAAATAACAAGCTCATTATAATTTTCATCATATATTACAGTATTTCTATATCCATAAGCCTCATTGCATTCATACACATAAGTACGTACTATTACTTTGTCGCTATATTTTGGAAGCTTGTATATATCAACTTGTCTAGATACCAAAAACATACTCACATTATTTTCATTAAAATATTTTGTAAGCTCTTCTTCAGAATCTAATTGAAAAAATGAACAATCCTGCATTAAATCAAATATTGATGAAGTTTTTAAAAGTCCGTCTTTATCAATCTGACTAGTACCTACAACTGCTTTCATTTCATACATAATTAGTAAACCTTTTTAATTAAATAATTTTAAATATTATAATACTAAAATAATAATTGTCAAAGTGATTATAATATTTGTACTATGAACTAATTTTCCGCACGGTTAACGATATTATATAAATAGAAAAATTTAAAAAATAATATTATTACAAATTATAAAATCTATTTAGCGTGCGGTTAAAAAATTGAAAATGAATTTAAAATTATAATAATACCCCAATAGTAAGCATTCTTCCAATCTGAAGAGCATCTCTCCTATAAGAATAAAAATTATCATCATAACTATTAAGATTAGAAAGCTCAATATTATTCTCTAAAATACCGCATTTTATCATTTGACTCTTCACTTCTAAACCATTATCAATATGCCATTTATTATTAATTATAGTTTTATTTTTGAAATGAATTGCTACTTCTTCTCCAACTTCATAATCTTTTAAAGCTATGTATGGACCAATATAGGCATACATTTTAGATGGATTAGCATTATATTCTTTTATCATAATATTAATAGTTTTTTCTGTAATATTTTGAACAGTGCCTCTCCAACCAGAATGAATTGCCGCCATAGAATTACTTTCACTGCAATAAAGTATTATAGGAACACAATCAGCTGTTTGCACTACTAAAGGAATATTTTTTAAGTTTGTTATTATAGCATCGGTTTCTTTAACTAATTTTGCTCTGCTTCCAAATGAATTAATATTAGTTTCATCTATTTTTACTATATTATCTTTATGGACTTGATTCATAAAAATGGCTTTATTAATATCAAAACCAATAGTATTAAAAAAAGTCTTCTCTTGATTGTCTCTATATTCTAAAGTAATGTCTTTAGGATTCACATTTGATTCTTTAGAAAGCACAGCTATATATATATTATCATTTTTATTATTAGGATAATAAATATTATGCATTCTTTAACCTTTTAATCTCCGCCTCTAATTCTTTTACTTTATTAGTAAGGTCTTTAGTTTCGCTTCTTGATTGTTCCATAATATTTTCATACAAAACAAAAAATTTCTGTGCATATTCCAATTTTTGCTTTAATTCATTTATCTCTTCTTTATAGATGTCTATTTTAGAAGCGAGAAGTTTATTATCTTCCTGCAATTCTAAAATAGTTTCTTTATCATTATATTCCACTTATACAAATCCTAATTTTTTCTATATAATATAATTATGTACATTAAAATTGAATTGTCAAGTTAAATTACATAATTATATTATCATAATCAAGTAAATATGAACTATAATACAAATAATTATTTAACAATTAATTTTTTATATATTAGATACAATAATATCTGATATTTCAGAACATTTTACTAATTTGTATAAATTAGATATATTTTTATCCTTAGGCATAATATCTATAGTTCTATAACCTTCTTCTATAGTTTTATAAACAGCTTTTTCTATATTTTCTGCCTCTTTATCCAAATTAAAAGAATGTCTAAGCATCATAGCAAGAGAAAGTATAGTACCTATAGGATTAACCAAATCCTTACCTGCAATATCAGGAGCAGAACCATGAATAGGCTCATACATACCAACAGTATTATCAGCAAGACTTGCAGAAGGAGCCATACCTATAGAACCAGTTATAACGCTAGCCTCATCAGAGAGAATATCTCCAAACATGTTTTCTGTAACTATAATACCAAATTGAGAAGGATTAGCAATAATCTGCATAGCAGCATTGTCAACATACATATCATTATATTTAATGTCGCTATATTCTTTTGATAAATTATTCATAACCTCACGCCATAATTTAGAAGTATGAAGCACATTAGCTTTATCAACAGAAGTTAAAGGCTTTTTAAGTTTTCTAGCCATATCAAAAGCAACCTTACCTATTCTTTTTATTTCATTTTCATCATAAGGCATAATGTCTATTGCTTTTTTTGTGTTATTAGTGTTTTCAAATTTATGCTCTCCAAAGTATACGCCACCAGTAAGCTCTCTCACTATAACAAAATCAATATCATTTTTAGTAACAATGTCTTTTAGAGGAGAAGCATATTCTAATGGTTTAAGCATTTTTATAGGTCTAATATTAGCATAAAGCCCCATACCTTTTCTTAATTTAAGAAGCCCCTTCTCTGGTCTATTCTCAGGAAGAACATTATCCCATTTAGGACCACCAACAGCACCCAAAAGCACAGAATCAGAAGATTTGCATTTTTCTAAATTTTCATCAGTAAGAGGTACTCCATATTTATCTATAGAAGCCCCGCCCATATCAACATATTCTAAATTGAATTTATGAGAATATTTTTGCTCTATTTTTTTTAATACATCAATAGCCTTAGAAATAATTTCAGGACCAACACCGTCCCCTTCAATAACAACAATATTTTTTTCCATAAATAATTATCCCTTAAATTAATTTTTTAAAGAGTTCAAAAGCCCATTAGAGTTAATAATATTTTTTATAAACTCTGGAAAAGGCTCTGCTTTGTAGCTTTCATTTTTAGTAATGTTTGTAATAATACCGCTGTCAAAATCAACTTCAACCTCATCACCAGCATTTATTTTTTTACTAGCCTCATCGCATTCTAATATAGCAAGCCCTATGTTAATAGAGTTTCTATAAAATATTCTAGCGAAAGATGAAGCTATAACGCAGGATATGCCAGATTCTTTAATAGCAATAGGAGCATGCTCTCTTGAAGAACCGCAGCCGAAATTCTCTCCTCCCACCATTATATCGCCTGCTTTAACCTTGCCTACAAAATCTTTATCAATATCTTCCATACAATGAGAAGCCAACTCTTTATGATTAGCAGTATTTAAATATCTTGCAGGAATAATAACATCAGTATCAACATTATCTCCATATTTATGAACGAAACCTTTAGCTTTCATATTATCTCCTAATTTAATTATTATTAATAATAAATACGGCTATAAAAAACTACATTCCTAAAAACTTTCAGCCGTAAAATTAGTAATGAACAATTTTTTAATTTATCAATTTTTTGTTGTTCTTTTTCCCGCCGCAAAAAGAACCAAAAAGTGCAAGTATAAAAATTAATGTCAAATAATACTAATTTTATCTTTAATAAGATAAATTATTAAATTTAAGCTAAAATATAAATTTATTTTAACAAATTATATTTTATTATAATATTATAACAATTATTACATTTTTATCACTTAGGCTCTGTTATGTATCCTGTCAAAGCACTATATGCTGCTGTAGCAGGACTAGCCAAATATACTTTTGAAGTTTTATCTCCCATTCTTCCAACAAAGTTTCTATTAGTTGTAGTAACAGCAACCTCATCATGTGCAAGTATTCCCATATATCCGCCTAAACAAGGTCCGCATGTAGGAGTTGATACTGCACAACCAGCGTCAATAAATATATCCATATAGCCTAATTTTATGCACTCTTTATAAACTTTCTGCGTAGCAGGAATAATTATGCATCTTACATTCTTAGCTACTTTTTTGCCTTTTAAAATGTTGGCAGCTATAGCCATATCAGACAATCTTCCATTTGTACAAGAACCTATAACAACCTGATCAACTTTTATGTCTTTTAATTCTTTAGCTTCTTTTGTGTTTTCAGGTAAATGCGGGCAAGCAACTGTAGGCTCAATTGCAGATAAATCAATATCATACTCTTTTTCATAAACTGCATCATCATCAGCTTTAAAAATAGTATAATCTCTTTTTACTATGTCTTTTAAGAATTCTATAGTTTTGTCATCAACTTCAAATATTCCGTTTTTAGCACCTGCCTCAATAGCCATATTAGAAATACAAGCCCTATCGTCCATAGTAAGAGATGAAACACCCTCTCCTCTAAACTCCATTGACTTATATAATGCTCCGTCAACACCTATCATACCTATAATATGAAGTATAACATCTTTACCAGATACATTTGGCTTTAACTTTCCTTTAAGATTAAATTTAATAGCAGCAGGCACCTTAAACCAAACCTTTCCAGTAGCCATAGCAGCAGCCATATCTGTACTTCCAACACCAGTAGAAAAAGCACCAAAAGCCCCATAAGTACAAGTATGAGAATCCGCCCCAATTATAACTTCACCAGGAGCAACCAAGCCCTTTTCTGGTAAAAGTGCATGCTCAACACCCATATCACCCACATCATAATAATGAGTAATGTCATGCTTATTAGCAAAATCTCTACATTGTTTGCATTGCTCTGCAGCTTTAATATCTTTGTTTGGAGCAAAATGGTCCATAACCAAAGCTATTTTCTCTTTATCAAAAACTTTATTAAAACCATGCTTTTCAAATTCATTTATAGCAACAGGACTTGTTATGTCATTGCCTAAAACTAAATCGGTTCTAACCATTATAAGCTCACCTGCTTCAACTTTATCAACTCCAGCATGTGCAGCTAAAATCTTTTGTGTGATAGTCATTTTTATATCCTTCAATAATTAATTAGCATAAATATATAAAATCATAATATATCATAAAAAAGGGCTTCTACAATCTATTAAAAATTGCATAAGCCCTATAAAATTACAATTTGTTCAAACCATTAATATAAGCCATCAAACTTGCCTTTATAATATCTGTATTTACAGCTCTTCCAATAACTGTTTTATCATCAGAAGCAAGTCTCACAATAACCTCTCCTAAAGCATCTTCACCTTCTGTAATAGCATTAATACTATATGTAACCAATTTAGCTCTATTTGATGTTACAGAGTCAATAGCTCCAAATGCCGCATCAATAGGTCCGTTTCCTTTTCCTATAGCCTCAACAACATTATCTTTATTATCAACTATAGAAACAGAAGCAAAAGAAGATATTGAATCGCTGTCATTAACCATAAAGCTTTTTAATGTATATGTAGGATTTTCTATATTTGTATTTCCTATTAACAATGCTTCAATATCAGAATCAGTAACTATCTTCTTCTTATCTGCCAAAGCTTTAAACTCTGTAAACTTATCTTCCAAAACTTTATCATCAATGTCATAACCCAAAGATTCAATTCTGTCTTTAAAAGCATGTTTACCAGAATGTTTTCCTAACACCATTTTATTTTGAGGTATTCCTATATCTTCAACATTCATAATCTCATAAGTAGAACGCTCTTTTAATACTCCATGTTGGTGAATACCAGCCTCATGAGCAAAAGCATTAGAACCAACTATAGCCTTATTTGGAGCAACCACCATACCAGAAATTGTAGATAATAATTTTGAAACTTTATAAATGCGTTTAGTGTTAATATCAGTATAAGCATTATAAAAATCTTTTCTTGTTTTTATCCCCATTACAATCTCTTCCAAACTAGCATTACCGGCACGCTCACCTATACCATTAATAGTACATTCTACCTGAGTAGCACCAGCCAACACTGCAGATAAAGAGTTAGCAGTGCCAAGTCCTAAATCATCATGACAATGCACAGATATATCAACATTCTCTATACCCTTAACATTCTCTTTTAAATATTTTATTAAGTCAGCCATTTCAATAGGTGTAGTATATCCCACAGTATCAGGAACATTTATTGTAGTAGCACCATTTTCTATAGCTATAGTATAAGCTTTTGCTAAAAACTCTCTGTCGCTTCTAGATGCATCTTCAGCAGAAAACTCTATAAACTCAAATTTGGTTTTAGCATAAGAAACAGATTCTTTTATAGTTTCTAATACTTGCTCTCTGGTCATCTCTAATTTATGCTTTAAGTGTATATCACTTGTAGCTATAAACGTATGAAGCATAGGGTGTTTTGCTTCAGCAAGTGCCTCATAAGCTCTGTCTATATCTTTTTTGTTGCATCTTGCTAAGCTTACCAATTTTGCATTTTCTACAACCTTACTTACTTCTCTTATAGCATTGAAATCATCATCAGAACATATAGCAAAACCTGCTTCTATGATATCAACACCTAATTTATCTAATTCAGCTGCCATCTCTAATTTTTCAGCCAAATTCATAGTACAACCAGGAGACTGCTCTCCATCTCTTAAAGTAGTATCAAAAAATTTTAATCTTTCTCATTGTTAAAACCTTTTATAAATAAACCATTGTATAATCAAATACTTTGTTTTTAATTTTTAGTTATACTAAACTAATTACATTTTGTCTATTTGTTATTATCAACTTTTTTGGACGCACAAAAAAGTTGCAAAAAACGCAAATACTAAAGTTTTACATTTTTGTAATATTTATTAAATAAATAAAAATCTAAAACTTAGATTAAAAAAGTATTTAATTATAAGCTTGGATAAAAATTACTTTTTAATCCAACTCATCATCTTTCTTAACTCTGCACCGACTTTCTCTAATTTATGCTCACTCTCTAATCTCTTAGTAGCATTAAATTTAGCCTTGCGTCCTGCACTAAACTCTTGTATAAACTCACTAGCAAAAGTTCCGTCTTGTATCTCTCTCAATACTTTTTTCATCTCTTTTCTAGTTTCATCTGTTATCATTCTTCTGCCAGTTCTGTAATCGCCATATTCAGCAGTGTTTGAAATAGAATATCTCATCATAGCAAAACCGCCGGAATATATTAAATCAACGATTAACTTCATTTCATGTATACATTCAAAATAAGCCATTTCTGGTTCATAACCTGCTTCTACTAAAGTGTCAAAACCAGCTTTCATTAACTCTGTAACACCGCCGCACAATACTGCCTGCTCACCGAATAAATCAGTTTCAGTTTCTTCTCTGAAAGTAGTCTCAAGTATACCAGCACGTCCTGCACCTATTCCAGAAGCATAAGCTAATGCATAATCTTTAGCTCTTCCGCTTTTATCTTGATAAACAGCTATCAAACTAGGAACACCTCTTCCTTCTAAATACTGACTTCTTACAGTGTGTCCAGGTCCTTTTGGAGCTACCATTATAACATCTATATCTTTAGCAGGTACTACAAATTGAAAATGAATATTAAATCCATGAGCAAACATTAATACATTGCCCTCTTTCATATATGGAGCTACCTGACTATTATAAATATCAGCAGCAACCTCATCTGGTACAAGCATCATTACTATATCAGCAGCCTTAGCAGCTTCTGATACTTCCATTACTTTAAATCCTGCTTCTTCAGCTTTTTTGCAATTAGCACTGTCTTTTCTAAGTCCTACTATAACATTCATTCCGCTGTCTTTTAGGTTTTGAGCATGAGCATGTCCTTGACTGCCGTATCCCATTATAGCTATAGTTTTTCCGTCTAATAATCCTAGATTACAATCAGCATCATAATATTTTTTTATCATTTTATTTCTCCTTAATATTTGTTTTTAGTTTATTAAAATATTTATTATAAATTATCAAAACTCAAAATTATTTATTATATTCATATCAGGAACATCATCACCCAGTTGTATAGATGTTACCCCTGTCCTTGAAAGCTCTAATATATTGAAATCTTTTAACGCTTCTAAGTAGCCGTCTATTATAGAAGCAGAAGCTGTAATTTCAACTATCATGCTTTTACTTCCTATATCAAGTATAAGTCCATTATGAGCATTTGTTATATCACAAACTCTGCGTTTATTTGAATCATCTATTTCTATTTTTACCAACAACAAATCTCTTATTATGCTGTTACAATGGTCTATTAAATGAACAGAATGAACCTCTATAAGTTTAGAAGCTTGTTTCATAATCTGTGTAATATGCAAATCATCTCCATCTGTAACTATAGTCATTCTTGATATGCTAGGCACACAAGTTACTGAACAAGTAATAGTTTCTATATTAAATCCCTTTTGACTAAATAATAAAGTTATTCTATTTAATACACCAGAACTATTATCTACAAATAAAACTAAAACCCTTCTTTGTTTGTTATTCATTTTTTGCTCCTACTATTTTTTAATCTACTATTATATCATCTATAGTTCCGCCAGCTGGAATCATAGGTAAAACTCTCAAATCTTTATCTATAACACATTCTATCCAAACAGGACATTTACATTTTAATGCCTCTTCAAAAGCACTTTCAAATTCGCCTATAGTTTCGCATCTAAACCCTTTAGCTCCAAACCCTTCAGCAACTTTAACATAATCCATTTTTTTATTGATATCAGTGCTTGAATATCTAGATTCATAAAATATTGTCTGCCACTGTCTTACCATACCTAATGTACTATTATTAAGTATTATTGTTATAATAGGTAAATTATATTCAACAGCAGTAGCTACCTCATTTAAGTTCATATAAAAAGAGCCGTCACCTGTTATATGTATTACTCTCCTATCTGGCTTAGCAACCTGAACACCTAAAGCAGCCCCATATCCAAAGCCCATAGTTCCCAAACCTCCGCTAGTTATAAAACTCCTTGGCTTAGTATGGCGTATATATTGAACAGCCCACATCTGATGCTGACCTACATCGGTAACATAAATAGCTTCATCTTTAGTTTTATCCCCTATTATATTCATAACTCTGCTAGGATAAATGCCGTCTTTATTTGTATTTCTTTTGAAATTCTCTTCTTTTTCTTTTGATATTAAATCAGATAAATATTTTACCCATTCATCATCTTTCACTCTTTTTACAAGTTTATTAAATCTATCTAATACATCATTCAAATCACCTATTATACTATAATCAACATTAACATTTTTATTAATCTCACTTCTGTCAATGTCTATATGCACCTTTTTAGCACTTCCTCCAAATTTAGAAGTATTCAAAGCAACCCTATCGCTAAATCTAGTACCAATAGCAAGTATCAAATCAGCTTCATTCATAACCTTATTAGCAGTAGCAGAGCCATGCATTCCCAAAAGCCCTATATTTAATTTATCATTATATCCTAATACACCAGCCCCCATTAAAGTATGTACAGAAGGAATATTAGTATTAATCATAAACTCTCTTAATTTATCGCTTGAATCTTTAGCTCCTCCGCCAAAATATATAATAGGCTTTTTAGATTCATTTATCAATTTTGCTACTTCTTTTATAGTGTTTTCATCTTCAGAGCTTATTTGAAGCTGTTTTGGAGTAATTTTTTGTTTGCTTACGAATTCTGTTTCTGCTACAGTTATATTTTTTGGTATATCTATTAAAACAGGTCCCTTTCTTCCAGTATTTGCTATATAGAAAGCTTTTCTAATAGTATCAGCCAAATCTTTAATATCTCTAACAACAAAATTATGTTTAGTGATAGTCATTGTTATTCCAGCAATATAAACCTCTTGAAAAGAATCTTTACCTATTAAACTTGTAGGTACATTAGCTGTAATTGCCACCAAAGGCACACTATCCATATATGCTGTAGCTAATGGTGTTACCAAGTTAGTAGCTCCAGGACCGCTTGTTGCAATTACTACTCCTGTTTTTCCGCTTGCTCTTGCATATCCGTCAGCAGCATGACAAGCTCCTGCCTCATCAACAGGCATTATATGCTTTATTTTATCTCTATATTTATAAATAGCATCATATATATTTAAAGCAGCTCCGCCAGGATAACCAAATACAGTGTCTACCCCCTCTTCTATTAAAACTTCAATTAAAACATCTGAACCATTCAATTGCATAAAAATCTCCTAAAATCTACTAGATTCTATATATAGTATTATAAATATATACAAATATAACAGAATACAATTTATTATTTTTTTATTTTTTGTATGTGTGTATTTTTTTATAAAAAGAAACTTTACAGGATAATAATGAGAGATAGGAGAATAATAGATATGTTAGTTTGATTGAAATGTTTGAAAAATGACTTCATACATCTTCTCCTTATCTTATTTTAGTATCTATTATATAATACTTCTAATAATATTGCAATAGCAAAATCAAATATTTTAATAAAAAAATTATGTTATCTAATAAAATATAATTCAAAAAAGTACCAATATGTAATTTAAGAGTGTTGACTTTTTATTAAAAAAAAGATAATATTAAAACAAACTAATAATTTTCAAGGGGGAATAATTATGGGTATTTCTGATGAAATAAAATCTGGCATTTATACTGGTATAGGATTTATGCTTAAAGGAAAAGAAAAAGTAGAAGAGGCTGCAAAAGAGTTTATAAAAGATAAGAACATGAGCACAGAAGAAGGCGAGAAATTTGTAAAAGAAATGGTTACTAAGGCTAATGAAACTAAAGAAGAAATAACTCAGTATTTAGATGAGAGAATAAAAACTACTATGGATAAAGCTGGTTACGTAAAAAAAGAAGAATATGATGCTATAAAAAAAGAATTAGAAGAATTAAAAAGCAAAATAAACAATCAGCAGTAAATTATAAACAATACTAATAATTAAATAATTGGGGCATATTGTGAAGGGGAAAAAGTCTTTAAATAGAACAAAAGAAATTATATCAGTTATAATAGCATATGGTTTTAAAGATATAATTGCTGTTACGCCTATATTAAAATTGGTAAAAAATCCAATACAGAAATTCAATGTAAAATATAAAGGCATAGATTTAAGAGGTTATAGCAGAGGTCAGAGAATAAGAATGGCCTGCGAAGAACTAGGTACTACATTTGTAAAATTAGGTCAAATACTTTCAAACAGAAGCGATATACTTCCAAAAGACATTATTGATGAATTAAAAAAACTTCAAAACAATGTTAAGCCTTTCGATGAAAAAGAAGCTGTAGCAATAGTAGAACAAGAATTACAAAAACCTATAAGCGAAGCTTTTGAATCTTTTGATACTACCCCTAAAGCAAGTGCCTCAATTTCTCAAGTGCATACTGCTGTATTAAAAACAGGCGAAAAAGTTGCTATAAAAGTAAAAAGACCAAACATAGAAGAAAATATACTTAATGATATTGAAATAATAACTTGGCTTTCTTCTATACTAGAAAAATATAATGAAGAGTTTGCTTTAATAAGACCTGAGAAATTAATAAAAGCTTTTAAAAATCAGCTTTTACAAGAATTGGATTTTAATTTTGAAAAAAATAACACTATAAAATTCCAAAAGTTTTTCAAAAATAATAAAAATATAAAAATAGCTAAAATATACGAAGAGTACAGCACAAAAAATATATTAACTATGGAATATATAGAAGGAATTAAAATCTCTGATATTAGTCCTGATGATACTAAATATGATAGAAAAAAACTCGTTTCTATTGGTGTTGATTGTGTATTAGAGCAAATATTTAAATTAGGTTTCTTTCATGCCGACCCGCACCCTGGTAATTTAATGGCTTTAGATAATAATGTATTATGTTTTTTAGATTTTGGTATGATTGGGTTTATACCTCCTACTTCAAAAGAGGCTTTCTCTTCTCTTATAATGAGTATTAATAATGCTGATTATATTAATCTTGCTAAAGCTGTACTTGATTTATGCAATCATAGTGAAGTGCAAAACATGGAAGATTTTAATATGGCTATATTTATGCTTGTAAACAAATATATAGATATGCCATTAGAAAACATAAACATAGAAGATATATTTAATGAACTTATATCTATAATAAGAGAGTTTAGATTAATGCTCTCTGGAAATATAATGCTTCTTATAAAATCTTTAATAGTATTAGAAGGTGTGGGAAGAGACTTAGATAAAGACCTTAAATTAATAGAACATATAAAGCCTTTTGCCTTCAAGTATGTCAAAGAACAATTAAAGCCTGATAATCTATTAAAACAATCTAGAAATTTAATTAATGATTATTTTCATGTTTTAAAAAACGTACCTTCGGATTTAGGTGAAGTTATAAGCTTAATGAAAAAAGGTAATATAAGAATACAGCTGGAACATAAAAAACTTGATACACTTGCAAATACTTTAGATAGCTTGGGAGATAGATTAAGTTATTCTATAGTATTAGCTTCATTAATTATTTCAAGCGGACTTATAATAGCTACAAAAATGCCTCCGCTAATACATGGTATATCATTAGTTGGACTTGTGGGTTTCTTATTATCTGGAATTATGGGTTTTATTATGATTATAAGCAGATTTGTAAGAAAATATATAAAGAAAAAATAGTTCTCTATACAAAATTATATTTTCTCTAAATCTTCTTTGTTAATCCAGCCTTTTGATATTCCTTTAACATAATACCAATTAGAGGACTCTTTTATCACTCTAAATTTTTCTCCCTCATATACACTAGATACAATATCAGACTTTATACTGCTTCCGCTATATATGTTAGTATTTCTTATAATTATAATATAATCTGATTTTATAGTCTTATATAAATATATAGAAAATACAAGCAAAATAACACAACTAATCAGCAACAAGAAATTAATATTTTTCTTTTTAATAAACAACACAAATAAAAATACACTAAAAAATACAAATAAAATCAAGCTTATATAAAAAGCAATTATATAAAAAGAATCATAATCTTTTCTTTCTGTTATTTTATTTATATTGTTTTTAATCTCTTTATCGAAAGGCGATATATTCAAAGCTCTCTCATACCATAACACAGCATAACCATTACTATTAATCTCATAATATGAAGAAGCTAAATTATAATACAAATCTTTAGACACCACATTAGAGCTTATTAAATTAAGATATAAATTATTAGCCTCTATATAACTTCCTTGATTATATAAATCATTTGCATTTTTAAATATATTATTAATATTTTCTAAATCATTTTGAGCAAAAAGGAAATTGCATCCAAAAACTAAAAACATTATAATAATTTTTTAATACTCATAAATAAAAGTCACTTCTTTTTGTTAATACTAGTAATTATTTCAATAGCCTTACTATGATAATCTGTATTCTCACTCTGTTTATTTCCAGAATAAAGCTCTCTCTCACAAGAATCTATTATAGACTTTATCTCTTTTATTTTTTCTTCTTCTACTTTTCCATTTAATTCCAAATAAATATTTTTGGAGTTTGTATTTAATTTCTTTTTAATCTCTTTTTCTATATAAGAAATAACACTTTTACAATACTCTTCTCTATTTCCTTCATTATAATTTGAAATCATAATACTAATACCAGATTCTTTATTATTGTTTGAAGGAGATAAAGCTAATGTTTTAATCTTCTTAGAAAATACTATAATAAAAGAAAATATTATTAAAATAAGTATATAAATATAAACGATATTAATGTTTAACAAATTAAAAGGCTTTTCATTTTTTATATAAGTATCTTTGATATTAATAACATTAGGCTGATTATTATTATCAATAAAAGAAGAAGAGCCAATATTACCGCCCATCATATTAAAAGATATATTTTCCGCATAAACATTACTATAACTTTTAGCCTCTGGAGAAAAATAACAAAAAGCTATATTTGACAAACTAAACTCTCCGCTATTAGTAGCAACCATAACATACTGTTTTGTCTTTTTGGCCATCATTCTATCATCTTCAAACCAATTAGTTTCATATGTTTTTGGCTGATAAACAGAAAAATATTTATTGATATTTGTGTCAATACTAGGCATATTTATAATAGAAGTATTACCCTCTCCAAAAACCTCTAAAC
The DNA here is from genome assembly GCF_000325665.1 of Brachyspira pilosicoli P43/6/78. Taxonomy (NCBI): domain Bacteria; kingdom Pseudomonadati; phylum Spirochaetota; class Spirochaetia; order Brachyspirales; family Brachyspiraceae; genus Brachyspira; species Brachyspira pilosicoli. Next base: position 446,582 of record NC_019908.1, on the reverse strand, counting down.
TAACAACCACCTCTTCACCTATTTTTAAATTAGTTTTATTAGCCTTAACAGTAAAATCAAACTCACCAACACCGCCTGAAAAGTTTTTGTACCCTGTATTATCAGGAAGAGGCAAAACCTTTATATTATATTCTTCTTCACCATAAAGAACTCTATCAAAAAACATATTATTCTTTTCAAAAACAAACTCAGTAGTAATAATGCTTTTTTCTCCCTCTTTCAAAGCATATAACACTTCTTTTTTTAATGGTATAACGCTCACTCTTTTACCATTAATTATCTCTGTAAAAGAATTATACTCAGAAGAATCTGTATAAGAAATAAAATCTGTTCTGTCTGCTATTTTAGATATACCAACCACATTAACAGGAATATGAGTATATGCTTTTTGTATAATATATATAGGCTCATACAAATATACTTCTGTTTTATTTATAGTGTTTTCAACATGTATATCTTCAGAATAATTCATAAATCTGTCAAAAGAATCAGAATCAGGAGCATCACTTTGCTTTTCTCTCACAGGCTCATCTACAACCTCTAAAGTAACAGTATTTGCCTTGTAAGTTGTATTATCTATTTTTACAGTGATATTATCTATTTTATACACCCCAACTCTGTTTGCAACATAAGTATAGCTATAGGTTTGAATAGATTTAAAAGTCCCACCGCTTAATGTCATATTTCTTGTTTGCGAAGTTCCTCTTAATAATAAGCCGTCTATGTTTGGTATTGTAACCTTTCCTTTTGTATTATTAATAGTTACAGATAAACTAAAAAGCTCACCGACACCTATTTTTTCATCAGAGAGTTTAGCCGTAATTGTAGTTTGAGAAAATAAGACAGAAACATTTAATAAAAATAATACAGCAACTATTACTTTACCAGTCTTTATCAATTCTTCCTCCGCCATAATATTGGTCATCATTTTCTTTATCTTTTCTATATTGTCTCAAAGAATCTAACAGTCTATCAATATCAGTTTGTGCATTTTGCTCTTCATCATTTTGGTTGTTGTTTCCATTATTGTTATCTTGATTATTCTGATTATTGTCTTGATTATTATTTTCTTGATTATCGTTATTGTTTTGATTGTTATTTTCTTGATTATCATTATTCTGATTGTTTTCATTATTGTTTTGATTATCTTGATTATTCTGATTATTATCTTGGTTATTATTTTGATTGTTATTATTATTTTCATTATTATTATTCTGATTATCTTGACTATTTTGATTAGAGTTAGCATTGTCTTGATTATCATTATTATTATTTTGAGCAGACTCTCCGCTATTTTTCTTCTGCTCTTCTAATTTCTTTTTGGCGTACTCTAAAGCACTTTTTGCATTATTATCATTAGGGTTATTAACCAAAGATTCTATTAATTCTTCTATGGCACCAGCATAATCTTCCATTTCTATTTTGCTTATACCTGCATTATAGTAAGTTGAGCTTTTTATATCTTTAGAAGTTTTTTCTGTAAAATTCTTTTTAGCCATATCAAAAGCTTGAACTGCTGACTCCATATCTCCCATAGAAGATAAAGTAGTACCCATATTATAATATATTTCAGGAGATGTAGGCAATTTGCTTAAAGCCTTCTCATACAAGCTTATAGCATTATCATAATCGCCTTTTCTTAATAATCTATTTGCCCTATCAACATCAATCTTCGCTGTAAACTCATTTAAAGAAAAAGCATAGGAGCTTGAAAATAATATTAAAAATACTAGTAATACTTTTATTCTAAACAACACAATATAAATCACCTATTTATTTAGTATCTTTAATGATACTACTTTTATTATTTTTGTAAAGAACTCTTTTTTGAGTCAATATATTTAATATGCTAGCAATTATAATTAAAATAGTTGAAGCAAACAAAAATATTTGAAATCTATCTTTATAGCTTCTATTATTCTTCATTGTAGAAACACTATCCATATTATTTTTTATATCATCAAATATTGATTTTAAAGATATATTATCAGAAATATAAGATTTACCGCCTGTAGAATCTGCTATTAATTTTAATGTTTTATCATCTCTTTTTGATATAACAGTATTTTCAGAATATCCAATATCACTTCTTATAGTAGCCCCAAGTTCAGAACCAACTCCAACAGTATAAACACTAATATCATTGTCTTTTAATTCTTTTAATATATTATCAAAATACCCCGCATGGTCTTCACCGTCTGTTATAAGTATAATAGATTTTTTTCCAGGTATATTAACATTAAAAGTATTTTTTGCAGTAACTAAAGCATCAGCAATTCTAGTACCCTGCAAAGTTACAGATTTAGTATTTAATTCATTTAATATATAAGAAAAAGTTTCCATATCTTGAGTAAAAGGCGAAGCAACAAAACTAGTTCCCGCAAACCCTACTAAAGCTACAGAAAGATTATCAGTATTCTTTACAAAATCTTCTATCTCCAATTTTGCCCTTTCTAATCTTGAAGGCCATACATCATCAGCCTCCATAGAACGAGATAAATCTAATAATATAGTTATCATATAATTATTAGTTTTTATTTTTTGCTCTATTATACCCCATTTAGGCTGCATTAATGCAAATATTGATAATGATAAAGCAAGTATTAAAAATGAAGCAGAAAATATTCTTAGTTTAGATATTCTTTTATAATTTTTATCGTTTTTAAAATTAGTGTTCTTAGTAAATACAGATAATACCCTATTCACCTTAAAACGAGAAGTAACTAAAAAAAATATTAGTACAGGTATAATTACAAAAAGAAATACAAACTTAAAATCTTCTATAAACATAATACAATAATCATATACTAATTTATTATTTAATCAATAAGAAAATCAATTATCGCTGCTGTATACAATATCTCCGTCAATTATAGTTTTTAACACTTTAATATCTTTTATTTCTTTTTTATCCACTTCAAAAATATCTCTATCTAATACAATAAAGTCAGCTAATTTATCTTCTTCTATGCTTCCTTTTAGTTTATCTTCAGAAGACAAATAAGCACTTCCCATAGTATATAAATAAACTGCCTCTTTAACAGTAAGTTTCTCTTCAGGCATCCAACCGCCCTCTGGCCAGCCATTTAAATCTTCTCTATTAACAGCACAGTGAATACCTTCCATTATATTAATTCCGCCAGCAGGACCAGCAGTACCAAAACCTATATTAATGCCCATATCCATAGCTGTCTTATAAGCATAACTTGTTTTAGCCCTCTCCTCACCAACACGCTCTTCAACTATATGCATATCATAATTTAAAAATATAGGCTGATAATATATAGCCACATTTAACTCTTTTATTCTCTCTAACAACTTCTTATCAGTTATCTGACAATGTATTAAACCATTTCTTCTATATTTGAAATCTTTAGTATCTTTAATTTTTTCAATAGAGTTTAATGCCATCTCTATAGCACCATCACCTGTAGCCTGTATAATAACAGAATAATCTAAACTATTTGCATATTTTACTAATTCATCAAGCTCTTCTTGTTTATACTGACTTACACCTCTAAAGCCTTTAGCATCATTATAATCTTCTCTAAGTAAAGCAGTCCTTGAACCTATACCGCCGTCTATGATAAGCTTTATACGTGCAACTTTAAATCTGTTATCATTAATATATTGATAGTAATAATATTGCCTAAAATCATCTATATCTTGTTTGTTAATAAACTCTGCTTGTTCGCATACTCTTATCTTTAATTTCTTTTCTCTATGAAGCTTTTGATAAGCATCTATTACCTTTCTATAATCAAAATCAGGAAGACCTCTTAAATCATCAGCCTGTACAGATGTAATACCCATCTTAAAAAACTCTTCTTGTGTGTCTAATATTATCTCTTTTAATTTATCCATCTCAAAAGATTTAATTTTTGATAATATTAAAGTCATAGATTTTGAAGATATAAGACCATTATCAAAATCTATAGTATCAGATTTCATGCTTTCTGTAATGCCGCAAACTTCAAGAGCTTTACTATTAGCAACTATCATCTCTCCGCAGCATCTTCTAAAAGCAACAGGATATTCACTAGATATTTCATCTAAATCATGTTTATTAAGCATTCTCTTCTCTTCAAAATAATCCTGATTCCATCCTCTGCCTATAAGCCAATCATCATACTTTTCAGCCTTCTTAGCAATATCAATAACCTCTTTTATAGATTTACAATTTCCTAAATCCAACATAGTGTTAAAACGAGCATAAACTACAAAATTAACATTACTATCATTAAAACCAGGTATAACTGTTTTGCCTTCTAAATCTATTATGTCAGACGCATCTTTATATTTTTTTAATACCTCTTCATTACTTCCTGCAAAAACTATAACCCCATTATCAACAGCAACTGCCTCATAAATGCTATCATTTTTATCCATAGAATATATTTTAGCATTCTTAAAAACTCTCATTATTTTTATTCCTCCAATACACCTATTTTTTATATTTTATTTTATTCTAGCATGGCCTTTATACTATCAATCTCTTCATTTATTAAAAGCCATTCATTTTCTTTTTCTTCTATTAATTTTTTTACTTCTAATAATCTCTTACTCTTATCATCATTATAATCTTTTTCAAAAAACTTTAATATATCAGTCTCTTCTTTTTTATAATCTTCTATTTCTTTCTCATATTTTTTCAACATAGATTCAGCTTTAGAAAGTCTGTTTCTAATTTTTTTTCTCTCTTCGTAATTACTATTATTTTTTTCTGCAATATTTGTTTCTTTGCTGTTATTAGCCTCTTGATATTCTAACTCTCTCTCCTCTTCTTCCAATGCCTCCAAACGTACCTTATAAACATAAGCCTCATAATCACCATTATATAGAGAAAGTTTTTTATCTTTAACTTCTATTATGGTATCAGCAAGAAGACTAGCAAAAGTTCTATCATGCGAAGTAAAAAATATAGTGCCGCCATAATCACGCAAAGAATTAGCAAGAGCCTCAACAGTTTCAAAGTCTAAATGGTTAGTAGGCTCATCTAATATAAGTACATCTGCACATTGTGTAATAGCACAAAGCAAAGATAATCTTGCCATTTCGCCTCCGCTTAACACTTTTACATCTTTATTAACATCTTCTCCAGAAAATAAAAAACTTCCCAAAAGAGTTAAAAGCTCTTGAGTTAAAAGACCTTGTTTTGCATTCTTCTTCAAATAAGAAAGCACATTATCATTTGCAGTGATATTTTTATAAGTGTCCTCTCCAAAATAAGCAAGCTTTATACCATAAGAATAATTATAGCTTCCAGATACAGGATTAAGCCTTCCTGCTATAGTTCTTAAAAAAGTAGTTTTACCCTCTCCGTTTTCTCCAAGCACGGCAACCCTGCTTCCTCTAGGTATCTCCATTCTCCTGCTTGTTGCTACAACCTTTTCACCATAGCCTACAGATAAATCATCAGATATAATAGCAAAGCCTTTTTTAGATTCAACTTCAGGCAGTCTTATTCTCACACTTTTTGCCGGGTGATTAATCTCTATAGTTTTTAATTTCTCTATTTGTTTTATACGAGATTGCACTGCTTTTGCTTTTGATGCTTTATATCTAAACCTTTCAACAAATCTCTCTAAATGTGCCTTTCTCTCTTCTACATTCTTATTATATTTTTTTATTGTATATTCTTTCTCTTCTTTATATTCAAAATAATCTTCTATATTACCTGGAAAATAAGTAAGTTTACCTTTTTCTATTTCAACAGTCTTATCGCAAGTGGTTTTTAAAAACTCCCTATCGTGAGAAACTATTAAAAAACCTCCGTTATAATCCATTAAAAAATTCTCTAAATCTATTAATGTATTTAAATCCAAAAAGTTTGAAGGCTCATCTAGTATTAAAAAGTTAGGCTCTTCAAGCATCATCTCTGCAAGTTTTACCCTCATTCTATAACCGCTGGATAAACTGCCAATATTATAATTAACTTTTATATGGTCAATTCCAAATCTGCTTGCTATCTTAGAACATTTCCAAGATTCTTTGCCGCTAACTCTTACAAGATAATCTATAACCTTCTCACTCTCATCAAAATCTCCCTGCTGACGAAGATAACCAATTCGCACATCATCAGAAAATATTACCTCTCCATCATCTGCATCTTCAATCCCCATAAGAATTTTTAAAAGAGTAGTCTTGCCTGCTCCATTTCTGCCTATCATGCCTATTTTGGATTTCTCCTCTATAAGCAAATTAACATTATCAAGCAAAATTCTGTCTATAAATCTCTTTGATATATTAACTATATTTATAATACTCTTAGCCATTTTCTTAATTTTATTTAAAAATATTTTATTAGTAATTTAGTAAACAATTCTATAACAGTTTTAAAAATTATTCAATAACATAAAAATCATCTTTTTCTTAAAATACATATATATTCTAATTTATTTACATTCCCCGCCCTATTATATTTTTTGCATCATTAAAAATCTTTACTTTAATTTTCTTAAAATGCTGAATTTTAAAAAGCATGCCCGCCCAAGTTTTAATTAGATTCTTAATATATTTTCCGCACGTTAAATAATATTTATAAATATAATCTAATTTGCATTTCAAATTAATTAATATATTTTTATTTAGCTTACCGTGCGGGTATGATTTTTTTTAAAATTTTAAAATTGCAAAAATAAAAAAAGCCCTATAGAAAATTCTATAAGGCTTTTTATTTAAAAATTATTATAATTATTTAGCAGTATAAGCAACCATAGTCATCCAAGATAATGGTTTGTTGTAGTGAGGAAGGAAGAAGAAGTCAGATAATGCAAAATCTTGAACAGTCATTTCATTAGCTATAGCAAGAGAGAATGCGTGTATAGCTTCAGCATGATTATGTTTAGAAGCAATCTGAGCACCTAATAATCTTCCAGTACCTTCTTCATAAACGATTTTTACTAATACATCTTCATAAGTAGGCATAAACTCAGGTCTTTCAGCATCTCTAAAGAAGTTAGATTTAACTTTTAAACCTTTCTTCTTAGCAGTCTCTTCAGACCAACCAGTAGAAGCCATATTATAACCAAATACACAAATAGCGTTAGAACCTTGTGTACCGCAATAATTAACTTTTTTACCTAAAATATTATTAGCAGCAACAATACCCATTCTTACAGCATTTGTAGCTAAAGCAATATATTCATGAGATTTAGAAGAACAAGAATATACACTAGAACAGTCTCCTATAGCATAAACATTCTCATCTTTAGAAGATTTCATAGTAGTATCAACTACAATAGCACCATTAGGTAAAGTCTCTAAATAATCTTTATAAAGTTCGCTATTAGGTCTGAAACCAACAGACATAACTACCATATCTACATCATAAGAACCTTTGTCAGTAACAACTTTTTTAACTCTGTCATCACCTTCAAATTTCTTAACAGTTTCACCTAAATGCAATTCTATACCAGCATCTTTAATTCTTTTTTCAGCCTCATCAGTAATCTCTTTGTCAAAATAGTTAGCCATAACTCTAGGCATAGCTTCCATTAATATAACTTCTTTACCATGATTTTTGAAAGCTTCTATAAGTTCAACACCTATATAACCAGCACCAACTACCATAACTTTTTTAACTTCTGGTTTAGCTATTTCATTAATAATATCTTGACCTTGTTGATAAAGTTTAGAGAAGAAAATACCTTTTTTAAGACCATAAGTAGTACCTTCTTGTTTTAAACCCTCAATAGGAGGAGTTACAGGCCAAGAACCAGTAGCAAGAATAAGTTTATCATAATTATCTTCAAACTCTTTACCAGTTTTTAATTCTTTAACAGTCATTTTTTTGTTAGCCCAATCTATTTTTGTTACCTCATGGCCCATATAAACTTCTATTCCTTCGCTTTTCAAACCTTCAGGACTAGCATAGAATAAACCTTTAGGATCTTTTACTACGCCGCCAACCCAAAGAGCAATACCGCAAGCTAAGAAAGATATATTATCGTTTCTATCATAAGTAACTACCTGACAATTAGGATCTGTAGCTTTTAAAGTTTTTGCAGCCCATGTGCCGGCATGGTTACAACCAATTACTATTACTTTCATAAAAATAACCCCTTTAATAATTAATTTAAATATATTATATTATAATGCTTTTATTATAATAAAAAAATTATTATTAGTCAAGTTATTGTATATAGAAAGATAAATTTCAATATCACATGTATAATAATATGAAAGAATTAAGCATATTAATATACCAATAATATAAATATTTATATTAAATTATACAATATATTTAAGTTTGACAAATATAATAATTTGAATATAATATAAAAAATGGTTTTGAGTATGAATAATATTATAGCAATATCTGGAAATATATTAAATGATAATGGCAGTAAAAAATCATTTGCAAACGATTCTTATATACAATCAGTTGTGAGAGCAAATGGAATACCTGTTATAATGCCAATAATAAAAGATAAAGACATTATAAAAAAAACGCTAGAAAATGTTTCTGGTGTTATCATGACAGGCGGGGTTGATATTCACCCATTCTATTTTAATCAAGAACCGCACCCTAAAATTGGTACTATATCAAAAGAAAGAGATGAGTTTGATTTCACGGTACTCGATTATGCATTCAAAATGAAAAAACCTATATTAGGAATATGCAGAGGAATACAGCTTATTAATGTTTATTTTGGAGGAGATTTAATTCAAGATATAGAATCTCAAACAAAAAGCAATATACTGCATTCTCAAACAGCTCCGACAGATGTTGCAACACATAAAATAAAAATAGATAAAACTTCTATTCTTTATGATTTATTAGGAGAAGAAAGCGAAGTTAATAGTTTTCATCATCAGGCAATAGGAAAAACAGCCAAAGATTTTAATATTGCTGCAAAAGCTAATGATGATATTATAGAAGCTATAGAATATAAAGATAAAAATCATTTTATATTAGCCCTTCAATGGCACCCAGAGTTAATGTCTGAAAACAATATAAAAATGCAAAATATATTTAATAAATTTGTTTTTATTTGTGGAAATAATAAATAAAATAGTATATTTTAATTATATAGTTATCATTTTTTTCGATATATGTAAATATAATACTTTTTATTTTTTGGATTTTTTATGGAAAGAAATAGATTTTTGAATATATTAATTATCTTGGCATCAATTTTATTACTATCCTGCCACAAAGAGCCTAAAAAAATATTAAATGAAATAACAGTATCAGTTGGAGGCAAACCAAATACAATAGACCCTTCAAAAACTTCTTCTATTAGCTCTATGATATATATAAATCATCTATTTGAAAACCTTACCATAAAAGATGAAAACGGAAATATAATACCAGGCTCAGCAGAAAAATGGATATCATCAAATAATAACACCATATATATTTTTTATATAAGAACAAATGCTAAATGGGCTGATGGATTTGATTTAAAAGCTGATGATTTTGTATATGCATGGAGGAGAATTGTTGATCCTAAAACACAGTCGCCTCTTGCTGTATATTTAGAGAATATAAAAAATGCTCATGAAATAATAAATGGAAATATGGATAAAGAACAATTAGGAGTAAAGGCATTAGATAATGATACTTTATATGTTGAATTGGAATACCCTGTTCCATATTTTGATGAATTAGTATGTCATAGTGCATACACTCCTTTAAGAGAAGATATAGTAAGCAAAAATGAAAATAATTGGTCTTTGAATGCTGATACTATGATTGGAAACGGAGCTTTTCAGATTGTGAGGCTAGATGATTATAGGCTTGTTATAAGAAAAAATACAGATTACTGGAATTATAAAAACATAAAGGCAGATATAATTAATTTTGAGTTTATCAATAATCCTAATGAGGCTCTAAGTTTAATAGAAAAAGATGAATTATATTTTTATAATAATATACCTATAGAAAAAAAAGATGAATTGTTTGAAAGGAATATAGCAAAAAATACAGCAAAAACTTCATTATATTTTTATGAAATAAATAATAGAGTAAATCCTCTTTCAAATGCTATGGTAAGAAAAGCAATATCATTAGCTATAGACAGAAACTTTATAATAACAAATATAGTAAAATCTGATGATATAGTAGCATCAGCTATAGTGCCTTATAATATAAAATATGATAATAAAGATTTTAGAGCAGAAGATACAAACAACTATTTTTATTCTGAAGATTATCACAAAAATATAGAATTAGCTAAAAACTTATTAGAAGAAGCAGGATACAAAAATGCAGATGATTTTCCTGTAATAGAATTATTAACAGATGATGGTCTTCATTTAGAAATAGCTAATGCAATTAAAAAAAATGCTTAAAGAAAATTTAAATATAGATACTATAGTTATTTCAAAACCATATAATGAGTTTATAAGAACAAGAAGAAGAGGTAATTTTGATATAGCAAGACGCAGTTGGGCTGGAGGCTATAATCACCCTATGTCATTTTTATCATTACTGCAAAAAGATTATATACTAAACGAAGGAAAATATTATAACCCTTTATATGATGAGAATATAAGAAATTATTTAACAACTCAAGATATACAATATTTGCATTCAGCAGAAAAGATTGCTATAGAAGATACGGCTATTATACCTATATTTTATTATAACAGCATAGTTATGCAAAACCCAAAACTTATTAATGTTACATGCGACAATTTTGGTGTATACAATTTTAAGAATGCTGAAATTATTGAAGATGCAGACAATTAATTGATAATTATATAATTTAATAATTAATTTATAGGTTTGCCTTCTACTGTTCTTAAACTGCTAATTGGCATATCATTATATTTTTTTGCTTCTTCTTCGGATAGTCTTGTCCATTTTACACTAGCACCAACTACTCCGCCTTTATCTAATGAAGCTTTTAGAGATAATGATTTTTTATCATCAGCCAAAGTAATTTTAGCATAATATGAGCTTCCTTGGTCTGTATGATATATTCTTCCAGTTTGCCACTCACCATCTTTAAACTCTACATCATAAATAAATGTAAGTCCTCTAAGGTCTTTATCTCTAAGGGCTTTATCTGGATTATGAATATCAAGAGTAGTTTTTACATCATCTTGAAAATCAATTGCATAGGCATAAAGTTTATTATTAATTACTATTATCTTAGCAACTTTCATTCTTCCTTTAGGTTTATCAGGCATAAGCCAAAAACCTTCAATATCTTTAGCATTATTTGCTCCATATACAAATGAAGAAAATAAAATAATTAATAATATAATCTTTTTCATTATTTTATCCAAACTATTAATGTTTTTTATTATCTAATAAACTTATTAAAATCTAGAGTATAAGAAATATAAGCACCTATACCAAAATAATATCCGCTTGCAAGCTGTTCAACATAAGGACTAAAATTGATAGATAAACTAGCATCACTATTAAGCACTAAATAAACACCAAGCCCAAGACGATTTAAGCCCAACATAGCCTTATTATAAAAGTCATAAGCCAAATGATATTCAAGATATATACCAGCAAGTGAAAAACCAAACAAAGAACCAGGATAAACACCAATAGCAGTTTTGAGTCTTATATAATTAACAACACCTCTAGGGTCATTAAAAAACATAGGTACTTCCAAATTGGCATACATCGTTAGAAAATCTCCAAGCCCTATTAAATAGTGTATCTGAGGATTTAATCCGAATTTCTGCTTTGAAGAACCAGGAAATAATACCTCAACTGCCCCTATAAATCCATTAAAAAATTGAAATCTAGGCATTATAGAAAATTGAGGCTCTCCTTCAACACCAACACCCACTTCTGGAATATAAGTAAGAGGAAGCACTCTTGCAAATATATCAAAATTCTTTAGTATACCAAAATTAAGCATAATAGGACTTGATAAAGTATATTTTTTATTTCCTATTCTCATATTATCTAAGTACAAAGTACCGCCCAAACGAAGTGCACCTGTCATTCCAGTGTACATATTATATGGAAATGAATATGCTAAAGAAGATATTAGTATAAAGAGTATAACAATTTTTTTCATAAACACTCTTAAATAAATATATTATTTTCTTATAAAATATAATACATTCTATAAAAAATATCAATAAAAAATATACAAAAAAAGCCAAATAAGAATTACTTCTTAAATGGCTTTTTTATATATTAAAGATTATTTATTTATTTTATATTAACAGCATTTCTTGATAAGAAGTTTTTTCTATCATTAGCATATTTTGTTTTTGAAGTATTAGGGTATTCACTTAAATATTGATTATATGTTAAATAAGCTTTATTAAAATCTCTTACATTGTTGTTGCCTGTTTCATAAATCTCTGCAAGAAGAAGCATTGCATCTGCTCTTTTAGAGAATTTCTCTTTTGAAGCTAATGATTTCTCTAACATATTTAATCCGTCAGAAATTTTACCTATTTGCTTCAAACTGTCAGCAATTTCATATACAGCATTTCCATAAGAATAAGTATTAGGATATTTAGCTATAACATCATTAAAATATTTCATAGCTTCTTGATTATTATTTTCAACTTTTCTCACAACACCCATTGAATATAAAGCAGCTGCCTTTTGATTGTTGTTAGCAGTTTTTAATTCAGAAGCTTTTTTATATGTATCAAAAGCATTAGTATAATCTTTTTTCAAATTATAAATATCGCCTACTCTAAAATAACTATAAACTGCATATTTTGAATCTGGATATTGAGAGATCACATTATTATAAGAGCTTATAGCATTATCATAATCTTTCATATTTTTAAGTTCTTCTGCTGATTTAAATAATAAAGCAACTTCAGAATTATCTTCTGCTTGTGTTGTTTTAGTTACTGTTTGTTGCTGTTGTGTAGTATTATTAGCAGCATTTGTTGCTGTTGCATTTGTAGCTGCTGTATTATTTGTTGTGTTTGTATCAGTTGTATTTGTAACTGTTTCGTTTGTATCCATTATCATATCGTTTGTAGTAGGTGCTTCATTAGTAGTCTCAGCATCAAACATTGTAGAATTAGTATCTGTTATAGCATCTCCGTTAGTTACATTGATTGTATATATATATCTTTTTATTATATTTTCTTCTGTATCTACTTGGAAATTAAGTTTTGCTATACCTGGTGTTAATGTAGTGAAAGTAAGAAAGGCATTAGTTTTATCTCTAGTAAATCTTACAAAATCTAAATTTGTAGAATAGCTTGTAATACGAATATATCTGTCAAAATTAGTAGCATTCAATTTAATAGAAAATAAAGTATTAGCCGCCAAATCTATTGATTTAAGTAAATCTTTCTCTAAAGGCTCTCCCTTAGCAGAGACAGGCATTTCATTAGTTACCACTTTATCATCTGGCTGTACTGTGATTGTTTCTTGAGCAAATAATAGCCCTGTGAACATAATACAAGAAAATACACATGCAAATATCTTTAAACGCATATTTTTCTTCCTCCTAAAAGTTATTATTTATTTTTTCGGCTTTCCACATAATTCCTTGAGCGTTCTAATTCCTCAAAACTCAAATTATTTTTTGTTGAAAGCATCTCCCCTTCTATAATCTTTTTATCATCATTTTTTATAATATCATTCGAAATCATAGCATTTTCTTCTTCTGGCGTTAAAGGAACTATATCAGGCTTTTTATTTACTCCTATAATAACACCTATTAATATAATAAATACAAACCAAGAAGATAATATTATAATAAATAACTTCCTTTTCTCTGCATAAAAATACTTTATTTTATCAATAATTTTTTTAAGCATTAGTTTATCCAAATAAATATTATGTTAATTAAAATTATAAAATGAAAAAGAAATTTTGCAATCATAATTTTTTATTAATCATAACTTTTATATATAATTACTATAACATATATTATTTAATTTTGTAAATTATGAGAATAATAAGAATGAATAATAAAATATCATAAAACTTGACTTTTTTTATAATTCTATTATCATGAATAGTCAATATTTTAATGTATATAAAAATAGTATTTAGGCTATATTTAAAGGATAAAATCTAAAAAATGGCAGAAAAATTAAAAAAGAAAGATATTAAAGAAAATAACGAAAAATCTGATACCCTTTTAGATTATAGCAACAATGAAGAAGATAATACTACTTTTAACATAAAAGATGTAAAAATAATAAACGATGAAAGGCAAAACTGGCTCTACTACACGCGTGCACCTCTAATGGATAATTACAGAGACAATCTTTATAGAGAATATTTCAGCATATCAGTATTATTGTCATTACGCGGTGAAGGAAATGAAAAGAGCTTAGGACTTTCACTTAAACTTATAGACATAGAGAAAAAAAAGCAATTAAGAATTGTAGAGCTTGAGAGTTTTTTATTTTCTTGCGTTACTGGCGATAAACAAAAAATAGAAGATGAAGAATATAGAATAGAATTAGAAGATTTTGGCAGAGGCGAAGCTAAATTAATAAGATTTTTAAACAATTTATATGCTGATGCTTTACAAAATCAAGAAAACGGTAAATTGTGGTTTAAAGATTATAATGCTTATCAATGTTTAACTATGCTTAAAGAAGTAGCAAATATTAGATTAGAAAGCAAAGTTATAACATTCAGCGATGAAGTATTAAATATTATTATAGAAACATACTACAATGAAAACAAAGATTTAGTATTAGACATCAATATAAAAGATGTAGAGCTTAACAAGGTTTACACATTTGGTGAGAATTGCGATTATATACTCTATAAAGATATTTTTTATGAAACTAATCCGTCATATCCAAAAATAAAAAAACACATATTTAAAAAGCCTATAACTGTTAATAGAGCATATATTAAAGATTTTTGTTCGAGGGTGCTTCCAAACTTAAAAAAAGATTTCCATATCGAACTTCCAGAAAACATAAAAGAAAATGAAATATTAGCATTTCCTGCACAGGCATTATTGTTCTTGGACTATGACGGAAGCAATGTATTTTCTACTATAAAATTCAAATATGGTTCTTTTACTGTTGATCCTTATACTAATAAATTCACAAGCAGCAATATGTTTGATAATGAAGTAAATGAAATATATAGAGACAAAGAAAAAGAGGAATATTTTTGTAATACTTTATCTAAATATTTGGATAAGGTTGGAGATTATACTTTTGCTTCATCAGATGATGAGAAGATATTTTATTTATGCTATAAAATTTTACCTATGCTTCAGGATAAAGGCTGGACTTGTTTTTACAGTGAATCTTTTAAATCTCTCAAACTAAATGTAAAACCTCTTAAAATGAAAGTCTCTCTCACTAAAGACATTAACTTCTTTGAGATTAATTTTTCATTTGAAGGAGTTAAAGAGATACATGATTTATCAGATATTATAAAAGCTGTAAAAGTAGAAAACAAAGAATATATAAGGCTTCAAAACGGTTCATTTGTGCCGATAGATTTAGAGGTTATTGATTATATAGCAAAAATGCTTAAAGATAACCCTATAGAAAATGATGAAGATAATAGATATTTGCTTCCAATGTTTAGTGCTCCATACTTTGCTGATATGCTTGAAAAACATAGCGGTATAGAATTAGATTTAGATGACAGTGCAATAGAGACAATATCAAATATAAAAAGAGTTGATTATGATGAAGAGCCTCCAAAAAACATAATAGGAGAGTTTAGAAATTATCAGCTTATAGGGTATAAATGGCTTAGAAAACTTGCGGACATGTCATTAAACGGCATACTTGCAGACGATATGGGTCTTGGAAAAAGTTTTCAGACTATAGCTACAATCTTAAAGGAAAAAGAAAACGGGGAGAAACTCACTTCTTTAATAATAGCACCAACTTCATGCGTTGCCAATTGGTATTATGAAATAAAAAAGTTTGCCCCATCTCTTGAAGCAATAGTTTTAACAGGAAGCTTAAAATCAAGAATGAAAAAGATTAGGGCTGTAAGCAATTATGATGTAGCTATAATATCCTACTCTACTTTAAGAAGAGATGTAAAAGCACTTAGCGAAAACGAGTTTAATTATGTGATACTCGACGAAGCACAGCATATAAAAAACGCCAACACACAAAATGCAAAAACAGTAAAAAGCTTAAAATCATTAAAAAGGCTCGCATTAAGCGGTACGCCTATAGAAAACAGTATAAGCGAAATGTGGTCTATGTTTGATTTTTTAATGCCGGGCTTTTTGGGCAAGCATAAAGACTTTATTGAAGATTATGAAGCTCCTATTTTATCTGGCTTAGAAACATCAAATGAGGCTTTGGATAATCTCAAAACAAGAATAGCACCTTTTATATTAAGAAGACTTAAAACAGATGTACTTAAAGATTTGCCTCCAAAACACACTGTTGTAAATTACTGCGATTTAACTAAAGACCAAAAAGAGCTTTATATGTCAATACTTGAAGCTGCAAGAATAGAGATATTTGAAACAGTAAAAAGAAAAGGTTTTGCACAGTCGCATATAGAAATATTTTCAGCACTCACAAGGCTAAGACAAGTTTGCTGCCACCCAAGACTTATGCATCAAGATTTAAGAGGTGATAGTCATACAAGCGGTAAGTTTAATATGTTTATAGAGATGATTAGAGAGGCTATATCAGGCGGGCATAGTGTGTTGGTATTTAGTTCTTTCACAAGAATGCTTAATATTATGAGAGATGCGTTTAACAAGCTCAATATAAATTATCTTTATTTGGACGGCACCACAAAAAACAGAATGGATTTAGTACATAGATTTAATGCAGGAGAAGCTCCTATATTTTTACTTAGCCTAAAAGCAGCAGGCACAGGACTCACACTCACACAGGCAGACACTGTTATACATTATGATTTATGGTGGAATCCTGCAGTTGAAGACCAAGCAACCGACAGAGCATATAGAATAGGACAAAAAAGAGTGGTAACAAATTATAAACTAGTAACGAGAGGAACAATAGAAGAGAAGATTTTAGAGCTTCAAAACAAAAAAAGAGTGCTTATAGATACAGTAGTAGGCGATTCAATGGGCGATATTAATAAACTAAGCTGGGACGAAGTAAAGAATCTTATTAATTAAATTTTATATATAGCAACTAAAAATTATTTTAGTATATACTTAAAATTTTATATTTGCTCAAAATCTAGTTTTTTAATTTTAATTATTTTGCAGGGCTTTGCCCACCGCTGTGCGTACTTAGTAGCACCCCACTTCTTTTGCCGTAGACAAGGTACCTTTAGGTATGGGTGCAAAGGCGGGAAAAAGTTTAATAAAATAAAAACCTTTATAACAAAATATAATTTTTTAGATATATTAAAAAATTAATTAAACTTCTTTATCTTCTCTATCCAAGATTTGTATTCTTCGTCTGTAATCTCGTCTAATATATTAACATATGGGTTTAATTTTTGATGTAGCTTTGTAAAGTAGCTATTATCCCACTTTATAGGTTTTGTCCACATGCCTTCACTGTCCATTATAATAATAGGAGTGCCTTCAATTTGAGGTATATCCTCCGGAGAAATATCGCTATGCAAAATATTATCCAAATCAAGCTCTCCATTATCATCTTCTATTTTGTATGAACCGTCACTTTGTAAAGCATATATTGTATAGTATTGCTGATGAGCGGTTGTTTCAATAATCTCTTGAGAATACTCCTCCCCTCTTGCCACTTTATAAACCAACTCATTAAACTCAAAATTATCTATTCCATATCTCTTTAATAACTTTTTATTGTAAATCTCATTTTCAAGAAGCGTAATTAAATGAAAGCAATTATTAGTGTCAGCTGTTTCAATAAAAAATCCTCTCTCAACCTTTGGAGAAAGTACAAGTATTTTTGTTTTTAATGAAGCATCAATTCCAACATGCAAATATCTCATACTAGGAATATAAGTTTCTATATACTCTATATATTCAGTAGGCTCTAAACTTCTAAAATATTCACGAAGATTAAGATTGCCGCATGTTAAAGTCATAATCGCAGGTATCATAGTATCAATACCAGTAAAAGCAGCAAGTGCCTCATAATCTATTCTATACATTATATCAATATCTAAATTATCTATATCATCAGTTGTTAAATCATCTTCATCTATATTGTATGCCAAAGCAGCATCATTTATATATTTACAAGCATAATAAATATTTTTATAAAATAAATCTATTATTCTTTTGCCAATCTCTTCATCAATATTATCATCATGATAAAATGAATGTGCAATAAAATTAGAAGCACTAAAAGATTTTAATATATCCATATCATTAAGTGAAAGAGAAAGCTCTTTACATATTTTAGGCATATCATCAGAATGCTCTAATTCTTTTAATTTTAAAAACTTTTCATTTTTTTTAATTAATTTTGTATCTTGAACTTCATCTATATTTGACTTTTCTTTAGCATATTCCAAATAATCTTTTAAAATAGTATTCATAAATAATCCTAGTAAAAAATGGTAATATTTTAATTATATCATAAAAAAGAAATATATGGTATAACTAACACCAAAAAAATAGCATAAATCAAAGCAGGCAAAAAATCCCCCGTTTTAATTTTTGTGATATTAAGAAGATTAAGTCCTATCATCATAACAGTAGCTCCTCCAACAGCAGAAACCTCATTAAGCATAGTCTGAGAAACATAGGGCTCTAAAAAAGAAGAAAGCAAAGTTAAAGCTCCCTGATAAACAAATATACTAATCACAGAAAAAGCCACCCCTATGCCATAAACTGTTGTCATAAATATAGCAACAAAACCGTCTATCACGCTCTTAGTAAATATTAAATCATAATTGCCGTTAGTACCTGCTTGAAAAGAACCTACTATCGCCATAGAACCAGAACAAAAAAGTATTGATGATGTTAAAAAACCTAAACTAAAATTCCATGCATTATCTTTAAATGAAAAAGTCTTTTTTATGATTTTACCAAAAGATTCAATTTTCTCTTCTATAGAAAGCATAGTACCCGTAAGCCCTCCAAGCATAATAGATATAGCAAATATAAGTATATGCTCAGTAATAATAGCCATAGAAATACCTATAGTTAAAGATATTATACCCGCAGAAATAAATACAACTCTCTCATATTTTTTTGATAAATTATTTTTAAATATTATTCCAACAATAGAACCAATAAAAACAGTAATCATATTAACAAATACAGCCAACATATTTTTATCCTTATAAAAAATAATAAATTAATATACACTAATAATTTTATAAGTTTCTAAATAAAAAATCTAATTTTATAAAGAAACCATAATAATATTAAAAACTTTTTGCTACAGTAAAAATCTAATATAACTTTTGCAAAAAATATAGATTTAACAAAATACAATTCTTTAGTATATACAAATAAAAAAGGGCTCAACTTAATTATTTAAGTTAAACCCTTTGATATCTAAATCAAAATAATATTAGCTCCAAATAATAAGCTTCATATCAAATTTGTAACTCAAATCTTTATTGTATGGGTACATTCTTATAGCAAAACCACTCTGTCCGCTATTGTTACATACTAAAGCTCCGCTAAATGAATGTCTTCCATTACCTAAATCAGCAGAATGTTTCATTTCAATTATAGAAGGCTCTATAATCTCTTCTTTCATGCTTAATTTACCATAATAAAGCTCAACTCTCACAGAATCAGGTGCTATATCTCCAAGATTTACTATAGTTTTTATTTCAAATTTGCTTCCAACTTTTAAATTTCTTGAAGGCATCTCAGAAATAGTATTTTCAAAAGAAACCTTAGACCATTTATCATATATATTTTGTTTCCATTCTTTTAATGCTTTAGGCTTTTCAAAGTCATTTTTAATCATATGCAAATATCTTTTGCTTGCTTTATTATAGAACTTATTATAATAATCAGCAACCATTCTATTTGTAGAGAACACAGGACAAACAGTTTGCATACTCCATTTCATAGCAGCAACCCATTCACGAGGTATATCATCTCTTCCTCTGTTATTATAATAAAGAGGAATAATCTCATTTTCTAATACATTATATATAGCTTTACTTTCAACATCATCTTGATACTCTAAATCTGAATACTGCTCTCTATTACCAATAGCCCAACCATTTTGAGCATCATAAGCTTCGTCCCACCAACCATCTAATACACTGAAATTCAAACCACCATTAGGCGGAACTTTCATACCGCTTGTACCGCTAGCTTCTAAAGGTCTTCTTGGGTTATTAAGCCATACATCTACACCCTGAACCATATATCTTGCTACATTAATATCATAGTCTTCTAAAAATACTATATGATCTCTAAAATCTTCTCTTCTGCAAATTTCAGATATCTCTCTAATAAGCTCTTTACCGCCATTATCATGAGGGTGTGCCTTACCAGCAAATATTATCTGTACTGGTTTATCTTTATTGCTCAATATCTTCTTTAATCTATCTAAATCTCTAAATAATAAAGTTCCTCTTTTATATGTAGCAAATCTCCTTGCAAAACCAATAGTTAAAGCATCAGGCGACAATATTTGGTCAGCATGCTCTATTTCATTTTTTGTAAAGCCTCTATTTGTAATTTGAGATTTTAATCTAGTTCTGCAGAAATCAATTAATCTCTCTTTTCTTCTCTCATGAGTTTTCCAAAGTTCAGCATCAGGTATTCTTTGTACTCTTTCCCAAACCTCATGCTCTAAAGGCTTAGTTCTCCAACGAGGACCTAAATATCTATCTAATAAGTTTTGCATATCAAAAGAAATCCAGCTTAATGTATGAATACCATTAGTAATAGCATCAATAGGAAGCTCATCTTCTGGAACTCCTTTCCATATATCTTTCCACATAGCTCTTGAAACATGACCATGAAGCAAGCTTACACCGTTATTTTCAGCAGATAAATTAAGTGCCAAAACTGTCATACAGAAATTTTCTTTATTGTCATCAGGGTTAATTCTTCCAAGTCTTAAAAACTCGTCCATAGACATGCCAATATGCTTAACATACTCGCTGAAATATTTCTGTACCATATCTATAGGAAATACGTCGTTACCAGCAGGTACAGGTGTATGTGTTGTAAATACGTTAGAACTATAAACAACCTCTCTTGCCGCATTCTTATCAAGATGATTATTTTCCATAAGCTGTCTCATTCTCTCTAAAGAAAGAAAAGCACTATGTCCTTCATTCATATGATAAATAGTAGGCTTAATACCAAGTTTGTTTAATGCCTTAATACCGCCAATACCAAGAAGTATCTCTTGCTGTATTCTAGTCTCTAAATTACCGCCGTAAAGCTGAGCTGTAATATCTCTGTCTTCTACACTATTTTCTTCTATATTAGCATCTAAATAATAAAGCTCTATTCTTCCAACATTAGCCTTCCAAATTTGAGCATAAACTTTTCTTCCAGGCAAATCAACATCAACTTTCATTGTCTCGCCGTTTTTATCTAAAACCTTTTCTAATGCTAAATTAAAAAAGTCATTTTCTATATCATATTCCTGCTGCCAACCATCAGCATTTAAATACTGTCTAAAATAACCTTTTCTATATAAAAGTCCAACAGCAACAAAAGGCAAACCTAAATCACTAGCAGACTTTAAATGGTCTCCAGATAATATTCCTAAACCGCCGGAATAATTCGGCAAAGATTCATGCAATCCATATTCAAAAGAAAAATACGCAATCTTTTCATTTTTAGTTTTTTGAGAATCATCTAAACTATCATACCAAGTTTCTTGATTCATATATGTCTTAAACTCATCATAAACTTCAGCTAAGTTCATCATAGCTGCATCATCATGAAGCATAGTATCGAAACATTCTTGTGAAGATTCCCCTAAAAGTCTTATAGGATTATGGTCTTTTTTATCCCAGTTGTCAATATCTATGTTCCTCAACAAATTAATTGCTTTCTGATTCCAAACCCACCAAAAGTTTTTAGTTATCTCCATCAATGGTTCTAACTCTTTTGGCACAGAAGGTGAAACCATGTATTTACTTACTTTCATAAATATACCGCCCTTTAAAATTTAGATGTTTTAATTTTATAGTATTTTATAATAAAATCAATGTTTTTTATACATTACAAAATAATTATTACAATAAACTATATTTTATATTATCGCATTAATATGAAAAAACAAAAAATATTTTTTTTAATAACTAAAATTATATAATATAATTTCTCATTGACTTTTATTCTTCCTCATTTATAATCAATTTTCATTAATACATATTATGAGCTATATTTATTTTAGGATTTTAAAAAATGCAAGAAAATAATAAATTAATAAATAATATAGATAACATAAACATTAAAATAAGAAAAATATTAGAAAATAATTTAATAGCAAATTTAATTATTATTGCTATAGGTTTTATTGCATCATTAGCAATGAGTATATATTCTTATTTAAATATTGCTAAATTAATTGATAATGTTTATTCCACTACTAATTTTAATATTTTTTTTATAGATAGTTTTTATTTTTATATATTTTATTTTTTCTGTTTTAGTTTGATTTTCAATATTAATTCAAAGTTTAATTTAATAAATATTGTTATAATATTTTTATCTTTTTTATTTGTGTCGATTCTCAATTTAAGCACTACTTTCTTTGCTGTAATTAATACTATTGAAAATATGGAACTATATTCACAGTTTTATTATATTAAATATATATTTTCTGTTATCATATTTTTTATAATAATAGCTTTATCATATAATGGATTTCAAGTATTAAATTCTAAAACTATTTCAGAGTTTTTTACATTTTCTGCGGATATATCAATATTTGCATGTTTAATAGCAGGTGTAGTATCAACAGTATTTGGAATATTTGCAACGATAGTTATATTTTTGATAAAAGATATTTTTAATATTTTAGATGAAGAGATTATAATAAAATTAATAGTATTATCAATATCATTCTTAAGTTCAATATTTCCTTTTTTGGTATATATAGTCTATAAAAAAATGAAAACTAATATTTCTATATATTTATCAAGAATATTAATGCCTTTTAGTTTATTATTTATATTTATACTTTTGCTTCTTCTATTAATGCCTGATATAAGACCTTATGATAATAGAGTTACTTTTGTACTTTATAATATTATGCTTGCTGTAATTGTATTAAATATGTTCTTTGTAAGGGCTGATTATAAATCAAGTATATTTACTAAGGCTTTATATATTGTTCTTCCTATAGTAGCAATATTGTTTGATATATTAGTATTAACTTCTTCTTTGTATAGATTAGCAGAATACGGAATTACTCCAAACAAGATAACATTAGTAGGCACAAATTTAGTTATGCTTGGCAATTTAGTTTTTATAACATTTTTTAATATCAAGTCTATTTTAAATATTTTTAAAAACAATGAAGATATAAAAGATATTAAAAACATTACTATAGGAGACACTAAGAATGTGCTTTATATATATGTTTACGCAGCATGGGCTTTTATAGTATGTTTTATAATGCCTTTATTTTATATTTTCTTTAGTTGATATTTTTATAAAAATACCAATTGTTTTTTTATATATGATATTATAATTTCATATGATAATTAATTCATAAACCTAAAATATAAGGATATATCATATGAAAACTAAAATAGTTACAATTATTGCAGCTGTAATAATAATTTCAAATAATCTGTTTGCAGCATTTACATTAGATTTTCTTGCTAAACTTGGAGTTGTTGGAAGTTTTACAGATTTAACAGGAAGTGTACTTGAAGGAAGAGGAGATTTAAACTTACAATTGGGATATAATTTTCCAATAGGTACAAAATTGAAAGGTATAGACTTGTTATTTGATACAGGTATTAATTTTGGTTCTTTATCTGTAAAAAATAATCCAAGTGATAAATACAGTATAAATCAAATGGATATAATGGGTATCAATACTGGTTTAGCTTGTAAATTTGTAGTAACTCCTATATTTTTACCCAATGCCCTTAATACTAATCAATCTGCTGTTTATGGTATTTCTGCTGGAGCTAGATTTATACCTTTCATAGATGACATTAATGAAAAGCCTAATCAAGTTCCTATATCATTATACGTTAATTTATCTGTTGAGAGAAGAATATATACTTATGACAATCGTGCTTTTGTAGTAGGTGCTAATATTTTTTACGAATATATGTTTTTTAATAAAAATGATGTGTCAAAACTATTTGCTTCAAGAAATATAAATCAGCACCATTCTATTGGTGCATTAATTAGCGTGGGATTTCATTTTGGAGAAAATTAAAAATAAATAAAGGGCTTGCAAAATATACAAGTCCTTTAATTTAATCATAACAATATTTTTTAAATATAATCAATCATCTGTATTAACTTTAAAATATTCTAGTTCAGATGATAAATTATTAGCTCCATCTACAATCTCTTTTCCTAAAATAGAGCTTTTGTTTGCTAATTCTGAGTTCTCCTGAGTAATCTCATTTAATTCATTCATAGCAACATTAATTTGTCTTACACTATCTTCCTCTTCAGAAGCCGCTTCATATATATTAACTAATATGTCTGAAACCTCTTTAGCCGATTTTTCTATCTCTAGAAGTATCGCTAAAGATGATTTAACTGACTCATCTCCAATTTCTATTTTGGCAACTGTTTTTTCTATAATGTTAGTAATATTACCAGCAGCCTCATTAACATTTTGTGCCAACGCTCTAATCTCAGAAGCTACAACAGCAAATCCCCTTCCCTGCTCTCCTGCACGAGCCGCTTCAACTGCCGCATTTAGTGCTAATATGTTTGTCTGAAAGGCTATTGATTGTATTAATTTTGTAATATTAGAAATCTCTTTACTAGATTCAGAAATCTCCATCATATTATGAGATATTTCATTAACAGCATCAACTCCATGTTGAGTAGACTCAGTAACCTTAGAACTCATATTCTTAGCTTCAAATGAACTCTTTGAAGTATTTGATATAGCTGTAAATAAATTTTCTATAGAGCTTGTCATCTCCTCAACAGCAGCAGCCTGAGATGAACTTCTATTTGATAAATCATCAATTCCGCCTGATATTTCTTCAGAAGAAGCATTGATAAGAGATATATTAGTTTTTAATTTAGAAAGTATCTCATACATTAGTTTTTGCATATCATTAATAGAATTTGATAAAACTCCTGCAACATCTTTTCTTGCTAAATCTTTTTTATTAAATTTATTATCAAACTTACCCTCTTTCATAAGCTTCATTATATCAATAGCCCTGTATAAATTATTAGATAAAGGTATTACTATTTTTGCTACTAATAAACATTCCAAAATTATAAGGAGAACTATACATAAAAATAAAGAAAGCATTAAAAAATTAAATTGTGAATAAAACGGCTTAGCACTTCCTCTAAATACTAATAACCAAGGAGCATTATCTACTTTTTGAATAGAATACCATTCATCTTTTACAATATTCAAATCACCAACATGCGATAATAAATTGCCGCTAAAATTAGCAAACGTTTTATAAGTAAATAAATTATTTGTTTCATTTAATATATAATTATCATTGGTATGAGTCATAAAAATACCATTCTCAGAAACAATATAAACCTCTTCTTTATAATTCTTTTTTAAACTTTCTGCTATACCGTTTATATTATCAAAATCTATAGCACATACGCCTTTTAATGAGTTATTAGTATAAACCGCCTTTGAAAATGTTACAGTAAGATTTTTAGATACATAATCAATATAAGGATTGCTTATCATTATATCATTAGTAGCTACAGCAGCTCTATACCAATCTCTTGAAGTTTGGTCATATGTTGTTGGAAAAGGTTCTAATGAATTTATAAAAATACCTCCTCTGGAATAAGGAACAGTATCTCCAAAATAAAGATTTAAATAACCTGAATCAAGCTTCTGAACATTGGTTAAGAAATTTCCAACCTCAACTAAACTAGGATTAGATTCTAAATAGGCTCCCATAACATATATGGTATTTTTTAATTCATCAACATAACTTTCGTTCTTGTTTTTGTCTTCTAATAATTCTAAATATCTCTCATTTAAGAATCTTTCCCTATACAAGGGTTTATAAATAATAAAAATTGCTACAAATAATAGTAATAAAAATATTATAATAGGTGCTATAAATTTCACCATTAATAAATTTTTCATAAATAAACCCCTATATAAAATTAAAACCGTTAGGCTTAGATGATAACTGTTATTAGAAATAAAGTCAAAAGCTAAATTAAAATTTTTTTAAAAAAATTATTTTATAAAACGCTATACTATGTAATTTAGTAAGATATAAGTAAATTACATATTTACAAAATAATTTTTAACTACTATAAAAAACTACTTACTGTATTTTTCTAATATATTTTGCATTTCATCCTCAAACTCTATATAGAATTTTAAATCTTCATTATTTATAGATGGGTCTGCTCCGTTTTTTAATAAAAGCTCAAATATATCATTTTTGTGATTTTTAGCAGCTACAATTAATGCAGTATTTCCTTCAGGATCATACATATCAAGATCAGCATTATTTTCTATAAAAAATTCTAGAAGATTAATATTATCTCTCCTTACAGCCATCATTAATGGAGTATATCCGTCCCTTCCTTTTTTATTAATATCTGCATTATTATCTAATAATATCTTTGCAATCTCTCTCTTTTCTACAACAGTTAAAGCTGTAAGTCCCCTATCATCTTGAAAGTTAACATCTCCGCCTTCAGATATATATTTATTTATTTCATCAGTTTTGGAATATAAAACATCAAAAATAAATTGAGTATTTTTTTTATATTCATCATCATGATATTTACTAAAAATTTTATACATCTCATCATTCCAATTTTCATCTGCATAATATGAACATCTTCTTCCATAACCATCTCTTGCAAATACATCAGCTTTATTTTCTATTAAAATTTTTACTATATTAATATGATTATGCATAGCCGCAAGAATTAAAGCAGTGTAGCCTGATTTAGTTTGAATATTAATATCAGCATTATGCTCTATTAATAAGTTTAATATTTTTTTAGCATTGTGGGAAGCAGCATACATTAAAGGTGTAGCATTTTCATTATCTAAAGCATTTACATCAGCTCCCCTTTTTATAAACTCTAAAGCTATATCAAAATTATCATCATTACTAGCAACATATTCTAAAGCTGTTTTATTTAAATAATTTTTAAAATTAACATCAGCATTATTCTCTAATAATATTTTTATTATTTCTTTATGATGAAACTCTGAAGCTAAAATCAAAGCATTAGAACCTATTGAATCATCTGATTCATCTATTGTATTATTAATATCAATTCCTTCAGCAATATATTTTAAAACTTTATCAATATTATTTTCAGCAGCAGCATATAAAAATTGTATCTCTCTAGAGGAAGCTTCT
Source organism: Brachyspira pilosicoli P43/6/78 (assembly GCF_000325665.1). Taxonomy (NCBI): domain Bacteria; kingdom Pseudomonadati; phylum Spirochaetota; class Spirochaetia; order Brachyspirales; family Brachyspiraceae; genus Brachyspira; species Brachyspira pilosicoli. Next base: position 419,287 of record NC_019908.1, on the reverse strand, counting down.
TTTATTAAATCTGCTATTTCTTTTACATAATTATTTCTTTTATATGCAATATCTAATGCAGTTTTTGAAGATTCATTTTTTAATGTTAAATCAGGTTTATATTTAAGAAGAAGTTCAACAATATCTCTATTTTTTTCTTCTACTGCATACATTAGAGGCGTTTCTTTTCTATGGTCTGATAAATTTATGTCGGCATTATGCTCCAACAATATTTTTACTATATCATAAGAATCAGCATCACAGGCTAATATTAAAGGAGTCTTTTTAAATTTATCTTGCACATTTATATTAGCATTATATTCAAGAAGAAGTTTAACTCCTTCAATATTTCTTCGTTCACATGCATTAAGCAAGGCGGTATTCCCATTATAATTATTTGTTAATTCCGTATCAGCACCGTTTTCTAATAAAGTCCTCATAAAATCTTTTTTTTCTTCATCGTAAGAAGCAAGCATCAATGCCGTAGAGCCTTTGCTATTTTGAGCATTTATATCTGCACCATATTCTAATAATAATTTTATTATTTCTATACTAGGGTTGTTTTCTATAGAAATATAATATATAAACGCTGTTTCTCCTCTTTGATTTTTATAATTAGGGTCATAGCCGTTTTCAAGTAATATTCTCACTATTTCAGTATAATTTTGACTGCAAGCTATCATCAATGTTGTTAAATAATTTTTTTCTAATTTAGTCTCTATATACATATCAGCTTTATGTTCAAGAAGAATTTTAACGACATCTAAATTGCCATAAATACATGCATATATCAAAGCAGTATAATTATAATTATTAGTTATATCTACAGAAGCATTATACTCCAATAAAAGTTTTACTATGTCAGTATTTCCTTTATAAGAGGCAATCATTAAAGGAGTGTATCCTTCTTCATTCTTAAAATCAATTTCAACATCTTTTTTTTCAACATCATTTTTATTATTGTCAATTAATATTTTTGCTATTCCAAATACATTTATATTTATATAATTATCTTTATTCAATAAATATTTTATTTTCTGAATGTCCCCATCTTCTACAGCGTTAAAAAATTCAATTTTTTCTTTATTTGTAAACACTATGAATCCTAAATTTATAAATTTTTAAATAAGAAATAAAGTTCTATAATACTTATAGATAGTATATTAAAAAATAAATAAATATCAATAAATATATGCTTATAGAGTAAAAACATAGAAAAAATCTTATAAATACATAATAAACATAACATTTTCCAAAAAATTATAAAAAAATATCTAAAGCTGTCAAAAAAAATTAATAATTAATTAGCATCAACCGATAATATATACTAGTTCAAGGATGGACTAATAAACAATTTTCACGGAGGAACCATATGGTTATCAATAATAATATCAGTGCAATAAATGCACAAAGAACTCTTAAATTCCGCCAAGTAGATTTAAGAAAAGACGCAGCTCAAATTTCTAGCGGTATGAGAATCAACCAAGCTGGAGATGATGCTAGTGGATTAGCAGTATCTGAGAAAATGAGAACTCAGATTCGCGGTTTACGTCAAGCTGAAAGAAACACTCAAGACGGTATATCTTTCATTCAAACTACTGAAGGTTACTTAGAAGAAACTACTAATATCCTTCAAAGAATTCGTGAATTAGCTATACAAGCAGCTAACGGTATCTATACTGATGAAGACAGACTTTATGTACAAATCGAAGTTTCTCAATTAGTAGATGAAATCGACAGAGTTGCTTCACAAGCTCAATTCAACAAACTTAACATGTTGACTGGAAGATTTGCTAGATCTACAGGAGAAAATACTCCTACAGCTTCTATGTGGTTACATATCGGTGCTAATATGGACGAAAGAAAACGTGTTTATATTGGTACTATGAACAGCCAAGCTCTTGGACTTAAAAATCCAGTTGGACCTGCTACTACTGCTACTTTCATTAGTGTTTCTAGCCCTAATAAAGCTAATACAGTTATAGGTATGGTTGATGAAGCTCTTCTTAAAGTATTAAAACAAAGAGCTGACTTGGGTGCTTATCAGAACAGATTAGAAATGACTGCTCAAGGCTTAATGGTAGGCTTTGAAAATATGCAGGCTTCTGAAAGCAGAATTCGTGATACAGATATGGCTGAAGCTTCAGTTAAACTTGCTAAAGACCAAATTCTTAACCAAGCTAACTTGTCTATGCTTGCTCAAGCTAATCAGTTACCACAAGGTGCTCTTAGATTATTACAATAATAATAGCCTAATAGCTTAAAAATAAAAAGGGTGATGCTTTACTGCTTCACCCTTTTTTATTATATTAAATTTATTTTAACTATTTAAACCATCAAAAAAACACAAATCCCAATTACAAAAATACTATACTAACAGTTTATTACCATCTTAAATTGATTGGATATCTCCTTCTTTATAGCCTGCAAACTCTGTGAAATTGATGATTGACTCACATTAAAAATCTTAGCCAACTCAACCTGACTCTTACCCTCTGAAAATAATTTTAATAATTGCTTTTGCTTTGGTGAAAGTATTGCTACAACTAAATTTGAAAGCCTCTCATATTCTACATAACTCAAGCTATTTGTATAAAGTATATTCTCCAAATCTTTATCAGTTAATACCACTTCCCTACAATAATCCCTATTTTTCTTAAACTCCCTCTTTCCGTATCTAATCTTTTTTAACATCTCATCGCATAATTTTACACATGTATTATATTTAGGACATAAATTACACATTATCAATACTCCTTTAGTACATATAAAATATCTTCTAAAAGCATAGCTGAATATTCAATAGATGTATCAAAATTAAGCTTCTTTACAGCATTATCAACATCTACCCTCATTATAACCCAATCCTCCCAATTAACTTTTTTATTGTAAAAATAATCATCATCGTCAATATTATCTAGTATTATTTTTACAAGTTTTTTGTTATAATTTTTAAACTTTCTTGTTGGCGGTTTATTCATAATAGCTCTCCCAAACTAATGTATAGCAATATACTGTATATTACTATAGTAGTTTTATATACTATATACTCTTTTTTTTCAATAGCTATTTTGAGCTTTTTTAACATTTTTTTATATTTTTTGTTTTTTGATTGTAATAGTTAATAAATATATATAAGAGCAGCATGATGATAAAAGAAGAAAATAAATACATATGTAAATGTAAAGAATTATCCATTGAAGAGATAGAAACATTAAAAAAAGAATACGGATTAAAAACACTAAAAGATATAGTAAAGAAGACAAAAGCAGGCACAGCTTGCGGAGGATGCAGAAATCGCTTAAAGGAGCTATTTAAAGATAATTTAAGATAAAAACATTATAATTCTACATATCCTCTATATGCGTATCTTGCTTCACCTTTCATAAATACATTATTATCTTTATAAGTTAATATCAAATCTCCTCCTAAAAGGTGATTGAGTATAATATTATCAGTTCTTTTGCTAATAAATCCAGCCACACAAACAGCCGAAGCACCAGTACCGCATGCTAAAGTTTCAGCACTTCCCCTCTCCCAAGTTCTTTGTATAACTTCTCCCCTATTAAGAACCTGCACAAACTCTACATTTGTTCTATTTGGAAACATAGGATTATTTTCCATAAAACTTCCAATATCATCAATTCTCATATTTTTAACATCATCTACAAATATAACACAATGAGGATTGCCCATAGATACACAAGTAAAATAATAAGTTTTTCCATTAAAAGTAATAGGCTCATCTATTATTGGAGTTTTATCTATAGTAGTTGGTATTTTTAATCCTTCAAGTATAGGAGAGTCCATATTTATCTCAACGCTATCAACTTCATCATTTTTTATAAATAAATTAGCCTCCAAAACGCCCCTTAATGTTTCTATTTTCATTGGATTATTTTTTGATATATTATTATCATAAGCATATTTTGCCACACATCTTATACCATTTCCGCACATTTCAGATTCAGAACCGTCATAATTAAACATTCTCATAGTTACATCAGCTATTTTACTCGGCATTATTAAAACAATACCATCAGCACCAATAGAATAATGTCTATGACTTAAAATTGGAGAATATTTTTTGGCATCTTCAACTGTAAAACTCTCTTTAAAACAATCTATATATATATAATCATTGCCTATGCCATGCATTTTAGTAAAATTCAAAGTCATAATAATAAACTCCAAAACATAAAAAATATTTATTTATTTTACTTTAATTTCTATAGTTTTAGCTTTTACCCTGCTGTTTGAAACAGTTACTGTTATAGAGCCTTTTTTGTTATTAGATTTTACCCAGAAAGAATAATATCCGCCCTCAAGTACAGGGTTATCATTTCCTATTAAAGAACCAGAACCTTTAACTTCTATCTTTATAGCTTCGTTAATATATGGAAGTCTGTTTCCTATAGAGTCAATAGCCTTTACTGTTATTCTTGTAGCGTCCCAAGCAGAACCGTTGCTTACAGCATTAATTTCTTTATCATCAGCAATTACTTCCAACTCTTTGAAAGTAGGATTTTTTAGGAAATGTTTCTCTATTACAGCATTGCCGTCAATATATCCCACAACTTTAGCATCTTCCCAATTCATAGCACTAACACCAGGAATATTTCTCTCCATTTGTATAATAACAGGAGCATGTTTCAAACCTTGATATTTTGCAGAAGCAGGATATTCTTTTGCTAATAATTCATTTTTATAATAAAACTCCACATAATCACAATTTGTAGCAACCATTAAAGGAGATATTCCTCCTATAGCTCTCTCACCTCTTGCATATATAGTGATAGGCTCTAATACAACACAATCTTTTTTATTCATCTGTGAAGAGTATACGCTTGCAGCCAATTTTTTATTTCTAAACATATCGCAAACGCCATGATAACATATTCTATCACCCGAACCAAAATCATAATGAGTATGATAATCAAAAGCACACCAGCCAGTAGAACCAGATATACTCTCATCTATAGCAACAGCATTAATAACATCAAAATGTCTTTTAGTATGCTCAATCAAACGTTCCTCAGAGTCTTGCATCTTTGTAGGAAACATATGTCCATTATATTCTGTTATCATATAAGGCACGTTTTTATCTAATTTTGTAACAAACTTTTGAGCTCTTATAGGGTCATTAACTCCATCGCAATTAAAGTCATTCATAGTATATACATCTTCTAAAAGCTCACTTCCCATTATATATCTAACACCGCCTGTTTGTCTTGTTTTATCCAACTTATGAGCTACTTTATTAGTTTCTTTGTAGAAGCTATGATTATCCTGACTCTCATTAATTCTCACTCCCCATATAATTATAGAAGCATGATGAAAATCTCTCTCTATCATATCTTTTACATTTTCTATAGAAACCTTCTGCCAATCTTTATCACCTATATGCTGCCAGCCTGGTATCTCTTCAAAAACCATTAAGCCTATTTCATCGCATCTATTTAAAAAATGTCTTGAAGCAGGATAATGCGAAGAGCGAACTATATTAAGTCCCAAATCAAACTTTAGTATATCAGCATCTTTTTTCTGCATTCTCTCAGGCATAGCATAACCAACATAAGGAAAACTCTGATGTCTGTTTAATCCTCTTAATTTTATTTTTTCACCATTCAAAAAGAATCCGTTATCTCTAAACTCAACATCTCTAAAACCAATATTTACACTAACAGCATCTTCATTAGAAAGAGAAGCCTCAAGTCTGTAAAGTCTAGGATTATCAATATCCCAAAGCTCTATTCTGTCTGTATCAATATATTCTTTTATATTTATATCAGTAAATAACTCATCTTTCTTTAGAGTAATTTCTTTTTTTATTTCGCATATATGATATTCTCTGTTATAGAGATTAATAAATAAAGTTTCTTTTTTGTCTTCTTTTTTGCTGTTTCTTATTCTCACTTTTCCAGTTATATTTTGTTTAGCGTCCCCTATAATCATAATATTTTCTATAGACACTTCATCAACTACAATAATTTGTACTTCTCTATATATACCGCCGTAGCATAAATAATCTATTTCATTTCCAAAAGGAGGAATATCTTTTCTCTCTGTGCTGTCAACTTTAACTGCTATAATATTTTCTCCATCAACTAAAGAATCTGTAATATCATAAATAAAAGGTAAATACCCACCTTTATGTTCACCAAAGCTCTTAGCATTTACAAATACTTCTGCAGCAGCCATTACTCCTTCAAAGTTAATTAAAACTCTCTTATTTGCAAAATCTTTTTTATTATAATTAAATATATTTTGATATCCAGCAACAAGCCAAGTATCAGACTCATCAAAATAATGAAGAGGTATTTCTTTTACAGTATGAGGCAAAGTTATGGTTGTTGATTTTAGAATGGTGTTTTTTATATCATCATTCCACTTTTCTAAAAACTTCCAATTAGTATTAAAATCAATTACTTTTCTCATAATAGCTTTACTCCGATAAGGCTTATAATTTTTATTATTAAATATAGATTTTATTATTTAAATAACAAAAAATCAATTATAATTTTATCATTTTTTAACAAATAACTAAAAAAATAAAATTATCTCATAGGCTTGAAAAAAAAAATCTTATATTATAAACTACTATATATTTTAAAAGGAAAGAGCGGGTAAAAGATGAAAAAAGTTATTATAGCACTATTATTTATTTTTAGTATTAATGTATTTGCAATAGACGATATGTTAGACAAAGATAATATGCATAACCTTATAGACGGAGTAAACTCTACAAGAGCTGGAAGCGATAGAATAAGCACTATTTATAACTTTTCTCCGCTTATGAATCATAACAGACCTTTTAAGCTTGGTGTTTCTATATTAGATTTAAGATATATGTTTGATAATACAATCACAAACTCTAAAGGAGAGCAGAACTTTGCAATAGCTCCTAAAGGTTTTATTGGTTTAAGCTATGGAATATTCGGCATAGGTTATCAATTTAATTTATACAATAATTTAAACGAAAAAAATGCTCCTATAATATCAACACACTCAGCATCTTTTGGCTTTGCAACAGATAAATACAGATTATCAGTTCCTGTGTCTTTTGGTGTTGCTGATGGAAGCCGTTATGGTGCTAAATTAGCTATAAGCACAACTCCTAAATTTACATTTTTATTTAGAGGCGGCTTATTAGATGAGTTTACTATATCATTACATTATGGAATACAATTATCTTCAATTACAAATAATATAACAGACACATCAGTTGCTCCTATGGTGATAGGCGGAAGTTTGTACGGTACAGTTATGCTTTCAAGATTTGACAGTGCACCTGTACAGATAAGTTTGCCTATAAAACTTGCTTTCTATTATGGTATAAAGAGCAGATGGGCTACTATTGATGCTGCTTATGCTGAAGATATGCTATTTAATTATTTATACAATGAAGATGGAGAGCGTGCTACAGACAGTATGCGTTTTTATATAATGCTTCCTGCTAAATTTGAATCTAAACTTGGAGCTATATATTATTATATAATGCCAAGACTTATGTTTGAAGGAAATATTTATAAAACTACTGGATTATATAAACTTTATTATGGTATAGAAGGCGAATTGCAAGTTACCCTAATAGAGAATCTTACATTCGGTCTTACGGCATATGCTGATGGTCAGGGCTTAATGCGTAAAGACAAAGATTTTGAAATTAATAATGCTTTTGGTGCTGGAATAGATATTTGGGGTATATGGAGATACTAATATTGTAATTTTCACTCAATAAAATATAATACTCTATAAAAAATATGGAGTATTATAAGTGAATATTTTAGTTATAAATGGAAGCCCCAAAGGAAACGGCAGCATTACATTACAAACATTGCTTTTTTTAGAGAAAGCTTTTACAAATCATAGTTTCTCTTTTTTAAATGCTGCTCAAAAAGTAAGATACTACGAAAAAAACTTTAATGAAGTAGAAAAAGAAATAAACAAAGCAGATATTATAATATTTGCCTACCCCGTTTATACTTTTTTAGTGCCGTATCAACTGCATAGGTTTATAGAATTATTAAAAGAAAAGAATATTGATTTATCTCAAAAATATGCTACACAAGTATCAACATCAAAACACTTTTATGATACAACAGCTCATAAGTTTGTAGAAGAAAATTGTTTGGATTTGAATCTTAAATATATCAAAGGGTTTTCTGCTGACATGGACGACTTGCTTACAAAGAAAGGTCAGGAAGAGGCTATAGAGTTTTTTAATTATTTAATATTTTCTGCTCAAAATAATATAAACTCTAATAATAATGATAATAAAGAAAAAAATAATATTAATATTTATAAAAGACAAGTTGAAACAACATCTATTAAAGATGAAAATAAAGACGTTGTTATAGTTACAAACTGTGCTAAAGATGACACTAATTTAAGAAATATGATAGAAGATTTTAAGGCTATGTTTAATTACAGCACAAGGGAGATAAATATTAGAGAGTATAAATTTCATGGTGGCTGTATGGGGTGTTTTGGCTGTGCTATTACGGGTAAATGTGTTTATAAAGATGGATTTGATGAGTTTCTAAGAAGAGAGATACAAAAGGCTAATGCTATTATTTATGCTTTTACTATAGAAAATCATTATACACATTCTAGTTTTAAGATTTATGAAGATAGGCAATTTTGTAATGGACATAGAATGGTTACTGAAGGTATGCCTGTTGGATATATTGTAGCGGGTGATTATGACAAAGAATATAATTTACAAACTCTAATTGAAGCACGCTGTGAAGTTGGAGGAAATTTCTTAACTTATGTTGCAAACGACAATAAAGACAACACTTTAGAAGAATTAAAAAAACTCTCTCAAACTATGAATTATGCTATACTAAATAAATGCTCACGACCAAAAAACTTTTACGGCGTAGGAGGAATGAAAATATTTAGAGATTTAATATATATTATGCAAGGAATAATGAAAGCTGACCATAAATATTATAAAAAACATAATATATATGATTTCCCTCAAAAACAAAGAGGAAGAATGCTTCAGATGAAATTAGCAGGATATTTAATGTCTATTCCAAGCGTACAGAAGAAGATGAGAGGCAAAATGAATCAATATATATTAATGCCGTATAAAAAAATAATAGATAATACTTGCAAAAAAATAAATTAATAATTATAAAATAATGATATTACATAATTTTTTTAGTATTGTTTTTATTATTAGTTTATAATACAATAAATCATTATTACAAATTTATTTTAGGGGTAGAATAATGATTACAGGTATATCATCAACTAGTAATACCAATAAATATGTGCAAAGTATAGGCGGTGTAGAAGTTACAGTTACAACCGACCTTACAGAAAAAACTACAACCATAAATGTGGCTGCAAAAGTAACAGGCGGGGCTTTAAACGCTCAAGCTTAAAATAAATATTTATAACAATATAATTTTTGGGGATTTATGAAAAATATTTTTTTTATTTTACTAGCTTTATTCTCTTGTAAGCTTTATTCTTTAACAGATGATGAAGTAAAATTTTTAAAAGCATGCGAAAATGGAAAATATGAAACCGTTATAACTATGCTAGATAGAAAGGTAAATGTAAATGTTACAACAGAAGACGGACTTACTGGTTTAATGCTTGCTTCGCATAAGGGATATCCGAATATAGTAAAACTTCTTATACGACATAATGCTGATGTTAATATAGTGGATAATGTTGGATATAATGCTTTGATATTTGCTGCTTCAGAGGGAAGAAATGATATTGCTAAAATGCTTATAAAGGCAAAAATAAATATTAATGCAAAAAACAGCTATGGAGAAAATGCTTTGCATGTGGCTTCATACAAACTCTATAGCAATGTTGTTCAAACTCTAATTGACTCTGAAATAGATATTAATGCGGTAAATAATGATGGAGATAATGCTTTGATGATGGTTTTCATGTCGGCTGCTACAAGAGAAGAGATGATGCCTACTATTGAAATACTATGTAAAAACGGTATAGATGTTAATGCTAAAGATAAAAATGGAGAATCTATAATAGCATATATAAGAGCTAACTATAAAAAAGGTGATGCTTTAATAGAATATTTACAACAATATGGTGCTGTAGAATAATTAATACGCTTGAATTTTTATATTTTTATTATATATTATATCAATCATGGAAAATAATATAAATGAAAATATAAATGTTCAGCCTCAGGAACAAAACTCTAATAATGATTCTAATTCAGCATCATTGCCTAATAATGAGTTTAAAGTTTCTCTATCAAGCATAGATTATGAAGGTCCTCTTTCAATACTATTTGATATGCTTAAAAGAAGCGAGAAAAATATATACGAAGTTTCAATACTAGAAATAATTGACCAGTTTATAGAATACTTAAAAGAGCAAGCGGCATTAAATTTAGATTCTACAGGCGAGTTTTTAGTAGTAGCTTCAGATTTTCATTTATACAAATCAAAAATGCTGCTTCCTCATGATATGGACGATGATAAGTTTACAGATAGGCTTAAATTTGAAATAGTAGAGCAGATGCTTGAGTTTCAAAGATATAAAATGGTTTCTGAAGAGCTTGATAGGCTTCAAGAATATTCAGACTCTATATTCGAAAGAAAAGATACAGAAAGAGTTAAGTTTTTTCAAAATAACAGCAGCAATGAAGATAATGAAATGGCTTGGAAAGATGTTACTCTTTATGATTTGGTATATGCTTTTACAAAGGTGCAATTTGTGCCTGAAACAGATTTGGCTGTGCTTTCTGGTATGTCTAATTTCCATATAGATAATGCTATTGATATGATAAGAATAAAATTAGCTGAAGAAGATGTATTTCCATTTATAGTTTTATTTAAAGATGGTGTTACAAAGAGACAGCTTGTTACATTCTTTCTTGCTATGCTTGAACTTGTTAAGGAAAAAGAGATTTTATTGAAACAAGACATAAAATTCGGCGATATTTACGTATTTAAAAGAAAAGATAATAATAATAATAATAATAATAATAATAATAATGAACCTAATCAGGATTTAAATAATGAATGAAAATAAATTTAACAATGGCTATATATTTGCCATACTAGCAGTTATAATATGGAGTACAAATTTTGTAGCTGCAAGATACCTCACAGGCTTATCCCCAATAGAAATATCATTTTACAGATGGCTTGTTACTTTCTTGGTCTTAACTCCTTTTTGTATAGTAAGTTTAATAAAAAATATTCATCTTTTAAAAGGTTTATGGATAAAAATTATAATAATTTCAGTATTGGGTATTACTATTTTTAATACTTTTGTATATTTGGCAGCTCATACTTCTAATGCCACTAATATGTCTTTAATAGCAACATTATCCCCTATTATAATAGCTTTGATAAGCAGAGTTCTATGGAAAAAACATTTAAGCAAACCTCAAAAACAGGGATTATTTATAATTATTTTAGGTGTTATTATTTTACTTACAAAAGGAAGCATAGAAGTTATAAGCAAATTAAAATTTTCTATAGGCGATTTATATATGATTTTCGCTGTAATATTATTTGCAGTATATACTCTAACATTAAGAATTAAACCTAAAGACTTCCCTCAAACTACTTTTTTCTATCTCATGGTAGCAATAGGTCTTATTCCATTAGCAATATTAATGATTCCTAAATATATTAATAATCAAGCACATATTCTAAACTTTAATTTAGCAATTGTGCTTATATATATTGGTATATTTCCTTCAGCTATGGGATTTATATTTTGGAATATAGCAGTATCCAAAATAGGTGCAATGAAAGCAAGCATAATATATGATTCTGTACCTTTCTTCTCTACAGTTGGTGCTATTATTTTACTTCATGAAAAACCATATATAGCACAAATAATAGGAGGAGCTTTAATATTAATTGGAATTATATATTCATCTCTTGCTGATAATAATAAAAAAATAATTACGAAATAATTTTATGTATTGATTTTTCTATTATATCCATTTTCTCTTCATATGCATTAGTATTTTCTATTCTTTGAATGCCGTCATAAGCCTGCCATAATGAGACTAATGATATATAATCCTCATCTCTATCTTCTTCTTTGTAATTACCATACACAATAGATGAAAGTACGCATTCAAAATCACTAGTTATTGACTTATATATATTTATAGCCCTTTCATTATCCTCAATCTCTTCAAAGCAAATTGCTGTTTTTATCATATCAGGTCCAATCAATGCCCTATAGTCTTGCATAACATTAGCAGTAATATAACTTTTATAATGCATAACCTCTGCCCTGCTTCTAGCATCTCCTGCCATCTCTGAAAACAAAGCAAGTACATCAAATATATTTCTATATACTGAAGAAGATTTTATTATATTGATTTTATCTTTATCAAAATTTGAAACTAAATTATGTGATATTACAGATATAGATTCATAAATATATTTTATTATTATATTTAATTCCTCTTGATACTTACCAAAATATAAAGCAAAAATAAACCTTACAAAGTCTCCATATAGTAAAGCATTATTTATATTCGTATCAAAAGTAATATTTTTAATAGAGTTAATAGTTTTGTATTTGAATAATTCATCTATAACTTTTATTACACTTCCATCATCATAATAATGAAGCTTTGAATATTCCGCTACAAATAACTCTATAGCATTCAGCTTTCTTTTATTATTATCTGCACTAAACTCTCTTAAATAAGATTCTATAGTTGATTTAGCCAAAAAAGTATTTGAAGAAGATATTGCTTTTAATATATCCGAATATTCTCCTTCAAATAATTCTTTTTTTAAAGTTACAATTTCTTTATTATCTGGCATAAATATAATCCAATATATAATTAAAATAAAAGCTTATATTTTTTAATTATCTTTACTGTCTTTACCATGGCAATGCTTATATTTCTTACCGCTTCCGCAAGGACAAGGGTCATTTCTGCCTATTTTGTTTGTCATTTTTACTTGAGCCTGTGCTATTTTTGGTTTAGCATTTTGATTGTTATTATCCATTGCACTAGCACTGCTCTTCTCTTCAACTCCTCCGTCAAAAGCACTTTCTCTTTCTGTGTTATTAAATGCATTAGGCATTATTCTCACTCTCATTAAAAGATTAATAAGCTCATTGTGAATAACGTCCATAGTAGCTACAAACATTTTATAGCCTTCAAGTTTATATTCTGTAAGAGGGTTTTTCTCTGCATATCCCCTTAAACCAATACCCTCTCTTAAACTGTCCATAGCAAATAAATGGTCTTTCCATCTATTATCTATAATTGAAAGGAATATATTTTTCTCTACTTCTCTAAATATCTTTTCATCTACTTCAAGAGATTTTTTTCTATATGCTTCTAATAATATGTTGGTGAGATTTTTTATTGCATTTTCAACTCCGCCTTCAACAGTTTTGTTTGCTGCATCTTCATCTATACCAATTAAATAACTATTAAGCCATTTTGTTATCTCCATAGGATCAACAGTTTTTTTACCATCAGCTATCTCTCTCACAGTAGAATCAGTTACATCAGAAATAATCTCTTCTATTCTTGGAGAAATATCATCAGAATAAAGTATATAATCTCTCTCAGCATAAACTGCCATACGCTGCTGATTCATAACATCATCATACTCAAGCAAATGTTTTCTTATATCAAAGTTCCTTCCCTCAACTTTTCTCTGAGCATTTTCAATAGATTTATTAAGCCACTTGTGTCCAAGCTCTTCTTCCTCACCCATACCCATAGCAAGCATCATACTAGAAACTCTCTCACCACCAAAAAGTCTCATCAAGTCATCTTCAAGCGATAAGAAAAATACACTTAATCCAGGGTCTCCCTGTCTTCCGCTCCTACCGCGAAGCTGATTGTCAATACGTCTAGCCTCATGCCTTTCACTTCCTATAACATGCAAACCGCCAGCAGCAAGTACTTTTTCTTTATCTATTTTAGATTTTTCATTTATTTGTGTAATTCTCTCTACCTTCTCAAGCATCTCTAAAGCATTATTCTTTTCAGCTAACTCTCTAGCCTCATCAATCTTACCAGCAATAACAAATCTTACAAAAGCTTCTTTGTAAAGGTCTATAGATTTTATTTTTTGATTTAATTCTTCTTTTTTGTAAGGGTCTCTCTCTTTAAATGCCCTGTCTTTCATTATTGTAAGTATTTGTTCTATCTCAGAAACACCTTTAGCAATAGGGTTACCTCCTAATACAATGTCCGTACCACGACCTGCCATGTTTGTAGCAAGTGTAACAGCACCAGGCTCACCTGCTTGGGCGATTATCTGAGCTTCTCTTGAGTGGTTTTTAGCATTAAGTACTTCATGTGTAATTTTATGTCTTTTAAATACTTTAGATAATTCTTCGTTCATCTCAACTGACACTGTACCAACTAACACAGGTTTTCCTGCATCTTGAAGCTCTTTAATATATTTTGCTAATGCCTCAAATTTTGCTTTTCTTGTTCTATATATTCTGTCTGATAAATCCTGTCTTGCTATAGGCTTATTTGTAGGTATAACTGCAACATCTAACTTATATATTTTATAAAACTCTTCTGCCTCTGTTTCTGCAGTACCAGTCATACCAGAAAGTTTTGGATACATTCTAAAATAGTTTTGGAAAGTGATTGTTGCATAAGTTTGAGATTCATTTTGTATAGCAACTTTTTCTTTAGCCTCTATTGCTTGGTGAAGTCCGTCACTATAGCGTCTTCCTTCAAGAACACGACCTGTAAACTCATCTACAATCAAAACCTCTCCGTCTGTAACCATATAATCAACATCGCGTTTAAATACCTTATGAGCCTTTAATGCCTGATTAACATGGTGAACTATTGTACTGCTTTGAGCACCATAAAGGTTTTCTATATTAAGAAGTTTTTCTACTTTCTTTACACCCTCTTCTGTAAGGTATACGTTTTTATCTTTTTCTATCAATACATAATCACCAGTGCCTGCCACCTCTCTCATTCTCTCATCAGTTTCTGCCTGCTTAAGCATAGGTATAATTCTGTCTATCTCATAATACATTTTAATATTTTTTTCTGCAGGTCCTGATATTATAAGAGGAGTTCTAGCTTCGTCTATTAAAATACTGTCAACCTCGTCCACTATGGCATGATAAAACTTTCTCTGAACTTTATCTTCTTTTCTCACAACCATATTATCTCTTAAATAGTCGAAACCAAACTCGTTATTAGTACCATAAACAACATCGCAATTATAAACCGCTCTTCTTTCTGGTGAATGCGGTCTAGTATTATCAAGTATACCAACACTAATGCCAAGCATAGAGTATATAGGCATCATCCATTCAGCGTCCCTTTTAGCAAGATAATCATTTACTGTAACTACATGCACACCAAGCCCTGTTAAAGCATTAAGATAAACCGCCAAAGTAGCAACAAGAGTCTTACCTTCACCCGTTTTCATCTCAGCAATTCTTCCTTGATGCAAAACTGCTCCGCCCATTATCTGCACATCAAAATGCCTCATGCCCGTAGTTCTTAAACTTGCCTCACGTACAACAGCAAATGCTTCTGGAAGTAATTCATCTAATATATCTTGAAGTTTCTTTTTATTTTCTTCTTTTGATAAATCTAATTCCTCTGTCTTACAGCCTATATAATCTTCTACTCTTTGTCTGAACTCTTTTGTTTTATTAGTTAACTCTTCATTAGTTAATTTCTTTATTTCTTCTTCAAATGTTAATGTTTTCTCTGCTATAGGTTTTAATATTTTGGCATCATTTTGTTCTTTAGAGCCAAATATTAATTTAAATACTAAATCCATCGCTCCCATTATAGGTAAATCTCCTTTATTAAATCAAGATTGCTTAAACATTATAAACAAATAAATAACTAAAATATTCTTTATTTAAACTTAATAATAACATATAATGTAAATATAATAAAGTACAAAAAAATTATTTTACTATTTAAATTTATTGTTATTTTATTATATAACAAAAAAAATAATAAACTATTATTATGAAGTTATAAAATAGAAAAAGTGAAATATATTTGACTTTTTTATTTAATAATATAACATAATAAAAAAATTTTAATTATTAAATATATATTATATGATTAGAAAATTATTTTATATTATTTTCATAATATTATTTTGCAGCAATCTATTTTCGCAAATTGTAAAAAACGAAATCTCAGAAAAATATATAAAAGAAAATATAGCTGTATTTGAAATACAAGATGTTTCTACAGGTTATAGTAAAGATTTAGGTAAAAAAGTTACAACATTAATAGAAAACTCACTTACTAGAATGAAGAGATTTAATATAGTAGATAGAGAAAATTTAGATAAATACCTAAAAGAAATGGAACTTCAATTAACAGGCATAACAGATGAACAAGTTATAGAAATGGGAAAAATATACGGATACAGTAAAGCTATTACAGGAAAAATAACCCACTCAAGCACAAGATATGATTATGACAGTGATGATGGAACAGGAACAATATATGCTAATGTAGATTTGGTTTTGCAGATAGTTGATGTTTCTACAACAAAAATATTATACTCTTCAAAAGTAAGCGGTTCTAGTTATTATTCTATAGACAGGTATCCTTCACAGGCTTTTAGAGATGCTGCTATTGATGAAGCTTGTAATGATTTGGTTTATAAAGTAAGTACAAAAATGAGAAATATTTTTAAAATAACTTTGAAAATATCTGATATTACAGATGGAAATATTATACTTTTGGCAGGATATGATCATGGACTTACTAAAAATACAAGATTTAAAGTATATTCAAAATCTGAAGATATAGTTTTACCATCTGGAAATGTTATAGAAGGTCAATATAAACAAAAAGGCACTTTAAGAATAAAAGATATGGGAAGTGAATATTCTATAGCAACAATATCGAGAGGAAGAAATATACAAGTTGGAGATATTGTTAGAGAAACTTATATAGGAAACTTTATTTTTGGTCTTAACATAAATTATGCTTCATACAAAATAAATCCTTTAGTAAAAGAATTCCAAGGCACAAACTCTGCTGGCGGTAAAATAAAAGTAAATCTAAATAAAAATGATTATGCTTTAGGTATGCACCTTAAATTCGGTTATGACTTTCAATTATTTTCTCCTAATTTGAGCATGGGGTTATTATTTGGAGATTTTTTCAAAACCAGCTATGGCATTGATACAAGATTTAATTTTGATATAAATATAAAAATATATCAAGAAATAGTAAGGTTGGTATTAACTCCTTATGTAGGACTCGGTGTAACTTTTACAGATATAGGCGAAGTATACGGCGGTGATTATAGAAATGGAAACTTATTAATACCAAATGGAACTAAAATAAAATCTACAGATGTAATGCTAGGTATTGGACTTTTAGCAAATATACAGTATAATATAACTGATACATTAGGTATTAATGCAGGTGTTGGATATAGATTTTATACAAAACCAATTAATGCCGGAACATATTATGAAGATAATAGCTTTAATATGCCTGAGGAAATAAAGACTGTTAATCTAACTGGATTAGAGTTTATGGTAGGAGTATATGGACTTTTTTAAAAGCATAGTAGTATTTTTATTGTTAGCAAAAATATCTTTCGGGGCTTTTTATTTTGCTCCTTCTACCAATATGCCTAGTACTAATAGCACAGAAAATAAAAAACCTATCATAGAAAATAATGAAACATTAAGCTCAGAATATAGCATAGATACTAATAGCGTTAAGTCTATATTTGAAATGAAAGGAACTAATATTATCAATCAAAACGGAGTTATAAGTTCATCTGTAATACCAACAGACGGATACAAAAGCCACCCTTTTAGATACACAGAAGTAACTTTTATATTAGCTGGTTTTTTATCATATAGTTATGCTTCACTTATAGTATTTGGCTTAGATGCTTTAGAAAACTCTTTTGTTCAGCCTTCAACTAGCGGAAGGTCAAGATATAAATCTTTATGGATATCTGCTACAATATTTGAAATTACTGCAGGAGTTATATTTGGTGCTACAGTTGCTTATGATAGTTATCAAAGAATATATGGTAAGAAAAAAGATGGATTAAGCTTTAGTTTTGTGCCATATTATGAACCATTTCAAAATGATGCAGGTTTTATGTTCACATTGAACTACCCTTATAATTAACTACATTATTGCCATGCTTCTTTATAAAGATATTTCTATTAACAAATAATACATAAATAACAAAGCTTATTGCTAACAATATAGCCAAAATAATAACACCTTTAGAATTAATAGCAGCCATTTCAGTATTATTATCTACTACATACTCTTCTGAATTATATGTATTATAAGAATCTTTATTATTATCACGTATTATTTTTATGATTTTTTCATTTTTAGAGCTATCTAAATACCCAAAAGTTTTAGCATATGAAAGAATGTATTCTCTGTCATTTGTAAGTCTATCTATATTATTTAATATCTGTTTCTTTTTTCTATCAAGTTCTTCTATTTTTTCTCTCTTTTTTTCAACAGCCTGTCTTTGTTTATCTATATTAACAAATCCCTTAGAACTAAACACAAATAAAAAAATAATCAACAGTAAACCAACTACTATTATACTATAAAAGATTTCTGCCCTGAGTCTTATATTAAATTGCATAATCATTCGAACCTTAAAAAATATACAATTTATTATCGGAAGTAAAATCTAAAAATTAATTATGCCAATATTAAAATATCAGTATTCCACTATTTTTTCACCGTATTCTAGTCTTAATTTCCTATCAGCCATACTAGCAATAGATAAAGAATGCGTTACAATAATCAAAGTAGATGAAGTTTTTTTAGTCATATTCCACAAAATCTCTCTGATAATTTCAGCATTTTTCTTATCTAAATTTCCAGTAGGCTCATCAGCCAACACAACCATAGGACTATTAATTAAAGCCCTCGCAATAGCAACTCTCTGTGCCTCTCCGCCTGAAAGCTCCCCTATTCTATGATGCATTCTATCTTTAAGCCCAACTGTCTCAAGTAATTCTTCAGCCTTTATGCGGGCATTTTTTTTATCATATTTTAACATTAAAGCAGGTATCATTACATTTTCTATAGCACTAAACTCTCCAAGCAAATTATGAAATTGAAACACATAACCTAAAGACTTGTTTCTAAACTTAGCCAACTGCCCCTCATTCATCTTGCCTATATTGTTGCCGTTTATATTAATACTTCCAGATGTAATATCATCTATACCGCCTATGAGGTTTAAAAGCGTTGTTTTACCGCTTCCAGACTCCCCAGTAATAGCCAATATCTCATTTTTATAAATATCTAAACTTATAGATTTTAATACTTCAACCTTTGGAGGTCCAACATATGTTTTTACTAGTTTATCTATAGTTATTAAAACTTCTCTATTAGCAATATTACTATTCATATTATTATTCATATCTCAACACCTCAGCAGGTTTATATTTGCTTGCTATATATGCAGGTATTATAGCAAATAAAACAGAAAGTAAAAACGATATAGAAGCAACCATAAAAACTTGTGAAAAACGTATTATTGAAGGAAGCCCATTACTTACATAATAAATATCTGGAGGGAAGAAATCAGGCACTATAGGCACAGTTATAGAAGGACTTATATGTGCTGGTATAAACCATATAATGCTTACTATAGATTGTAAAAATGCCCTTATAAACTCTAAAGTTTCATTTACATAGCTTGCAAGAAGTATTCCAAATATCACACCCAAAATAGTACCAACTCCTCCTATTATAGCCCCTTCCAAAAAGAATACCTTAGCTACATTTGAAGGTCTTAATCCAAGAGTCTTTATTATAGCAATATCTCTTCTTTTATCTTTAACAAATATTATCTGGCTTGATGCTATGTTTAGAGCAGCTATTAATATAATAAAAGATAATATTAAACCAAGCATAAGTTTTTCTGTATGAAGTGCCTGAAAAAAGTTTCTGTCAAAAAGCATCCAAGGCATAACATTATAAAACTGCTTTAATGACAAATCTATATTTTTAGCAACCTTATCAGCATCAAAGAAATTTTTTATTTTTACAGCTACGCCTGTTACTCCTCCTTCATAACCCATCATAGCCTGAGCTGTTTTTAGAGGCACTATCACCATTTTACTGTCATATTCATAGTAGCCTGTTTTGTATATTCCCTTTATTGTAAAAGTTGTCTTTTGAGGTCTAAATCCTTTTTCAAAACTTCCAGAAGCAGAAACTATATCTATAGTATCTCCAACAGATAAAGCATAATCGTCTGCCATCTCAGAGCCTATCAAAGCATCATTAGTGCCTAAATTTTTATTATACCCCTCAATAAACTTAAAATACTTAATAAAATCCCTATCTTTTGTAAATATATCATCTTCAAATGAACGAACTGTAATAAGCGTTGTAAAAGTATATGTACGCATTATTGAAGGAAGAACTATATAAGGATAAATGCTTGTTATCTCTTTATTGTCTTTAATATTATCTACAACATACTCATAGTTTAGAAGAGGTTGGTCTCCATAGGCACTGATATTTATATGAGCCCTCATTCCAAGTATTTTATCTCTTATATCATCTTGAAAGCCATTCATAACAGATAAAACAGTAATCATAACCATATCGCCCACAAGTATGCCGAGTATACATATCACTGTAATTATAGAAACAAATGAAAACTTCTTTTTAGGCTTTTAGGTATCTCACACCCAACATTAATTCTAATCTTCAAAAGAAAACTCCAAAAAATTAAAAGTAATTTAGTTGATAGTTTAATTATACTGAAAATTTTTAACTTTGTCAAAAAATCTATTTTAAGTTTTTTGTTTGTGGTGGCTTTGCCCCCTGCGAAGCGTGCCCGGAGGGTGCACACCCCCACTTCTTTTTGCGACCGAAGGAAGTACCTTTAGGTATGACCCAAAGAAGCAAAAAGACTGCATTTTAATAAAGTATTACTTATATATAATCAAAATACAATATATTGTTTATATATTATCTAAATATAAAGCTAAAAACTTGCACTTTTTGCAACTTTTTGCGGCGGGAAAAAGTTGATAAAATATATATCTAAATAACATAGTTATTTAGATATATATAAATAATAATTTTTAAACCATATTTACACAGAAGTAGTTTTTAATAAATATAATACATAAAATATATACACTACTAAAAATATAATTCCCTTTACCTTATTTAAACTTCTTCCTCTTAAAGTAAATAATAACAATATTAAACCGCTTAAAACCATAATAGAATAGTCTATTAAATAATTTTGTGCAGCAGGTAAAACTATTCCTCCAAACTTAAATGAAGCTATAGAAGATATACCAAGCACAGCACCAACATTAAAAATATTGCTTCCAACAATGTTTCCTATAGATATATCAGCCTCTTTCTTTGAAGCTGCTATCACACTTGTAACAAGTTCAGGTATGCTTGTACCAACAGCAACAACTATAAAACCAATAATATGCTCGCTTATAAAATTTCTAAATATACCAGTAACACCTTTCAAAAATATATCAGAACCCACAGCAAGAGCAACTATTGACAACACAATTTTAAATATAGCTCTAGAAATGCTATATGTCTTTGTAGATGATGATACCTCTTTTTCAAATATAGCAAGCTCATCTTTATCTTTAGAGACAACAGTATACAAATAATAAACATATATGCATAGCAAAACTAAAAGTATCACACCCTCTACAACAGATATCTTATCACCAATTAAACTCTTAGTATTAAAATTAAATAAAGTAATAAGTAATACAGCATACATTATAAACATAGAAAGCATAGATACATGATAAGATTTTTTGCCCGCAGCCATATCCATAAACAAAGCAGACACCCCAAGCACAAATACTATATTAAATATATTACTCCCAATAACATTACCAACAGCAATAGCACTCTCTCCCCTCACAGCACCAAATAAACTAACAAAAAGTTCAGGCATAGATGTACCCATTGCAACAACAGTAAGCCCTATCACTATAGGAGGAATCTTTAATTTGTTTGCAATCATTACACTGCCATCAACTATATATGTACCGCCAAGATATAAAAGAAGTATTCCCAAAACTGTAAAAACTATATATAATAAAATATTTGTCATTTATTAAATTATCCTTTAATTGTTTAATTCTGAATCATTATTATTTTCTGTATTATTATTATCAGATTCTATATTATTAGTCTTTTCGTTCTTATTATTTTTTTTAGCTATAAGAGATATTATTAAATAAATTATAAATATTATAAGTATTGCTATTATTAAAGCAGTAGAAAACCATAATGGAAATAATACCCAAACCCAACTCCATGTAACGGCATTAAAAAGTTTTAGTATTATAAATATAAAAGTTAAAAATGTTAAAAAGGCTACTGCTATATTTAGAATAGGTAATTTATTTTTTGTTTGTGTGCTTAGCTCATTTGTTTTTGAATTGTCTTCAGAAAGTTTTTCAGTATTTTCTTTATTCTCTACATTATCTATATTATCATTTTTTTCTTTCTTAAAAAACAATGAGTAAAAAATAATAGTACCAACAATTAAAATTGCTTCCAAAATTAATAACAGTACAATATCTCTCCAATTAAAAATAATAGTTTTACTCAAGTTTAATAAACTCAATGCTATTATAAGCATAGGTAAAAGTTTGCAAGAAATATTTAAAAGATTCTTTAAAAAATATAAACTAGCCATTGTAAAGACATTTTTTATAGTATTAGCTTTCATAATAAAACACCTATTATTATTTTAATAGTATTTATTATAATAATATTTTTAATTAAATTCAAATTATACAAACTTAAAAATAATCAAGTTAAGCAATCAATTTCCGACTAATTAACATAATACAATATATTAAAAACATAAAAAAGGATAAAACAAATATGCAAATTTTTAGCGTAGACTACTTACCTACAAATAATTATGAACTACTAGGTTTAGTAAAAGGCAATATAGTACAATCAAAACATATAGGAAAAGATATATTAGCTTCTTTAAATACATTAGTTGGCGGCGAAGTAACAAGCTACACAGAAATGATAAACGAAGCAAGAGATATAGCTACAAACAGAATGATAGAAGAAGCTAAAAAACTAGGTGCTAATGCAATAATAGGAGTTAATTACAGCACTTCTTCAGTATTGCAAGGCACTACAGAGGTTGTTGCTTACGGTACAGCTATTATACTAAAATAAAAAATTAATTAAAAATAAAAAATTAAAAAAGGATTTTAAATGAGAAGACAAAGCACAGAATTTGAAGATTTAGATATGAATGAAGAGGCATGGCGTATATTTAGAATAATGGGAGAGTTTGTTGATGGTTTTGAAACTATGTCTATATACAACAATGCCGTTACAATGTTTGGAAGTGCAAGAACAAAGCCTGACCATCCGCATTATAAATTAGCTTATGAGACTGCAAAATTATTAGCAGAAAATAAATATGATATCATCACAGGAGGCGGTCCTGGAATAATGGAAGCTGGCAACAAAGGGGCTTTTGATGCTAATGGAAACTCTATTGGCTTATGCATAGAATTGCCTTTTGAACAGAAAACTAACCCCTATGTAAAAGAAGAAATTAAGTTTAGATATTTCTTTGCTAGAAAAGTGATGTTTGTAAAATATGCTAAAGCTTTAGTAGTATTTCCTGGCGGATTTGGTACTATGGACGAAATGTTTGAAACACTTACTCTAGTACAAACTAAAGTATTAAACAAAATACCTATAATAGTATTTGACAAAAAATTCTATACTGGTCTTATGAATTGGATAGAAAAAGATATGATTAATGAGAAGTATATAGATAAAGATGATTTAAATCTTATGCATCATACTGATGACCCTAAAGAAGTACTTAGTATAATTAATAATTTTTATAATAGAAAATAAACAAAATTATGTATAAAATTTTTGTAATTATTTTTATTTTCAGCAATGTTTTATTTGCACAATTAAAAGGGCTTCCTGAGTTTTTTAATTTGGACGGATATAAAACCCTTAAATTTGGTATGAATATAGAAGAAGTTAATAATAAAATTACAAATTATAATACAGACTTATATGCTGACTTTCATCAAGAAATTCAATTAAATGAAAAAACGGTTTTAAACATATATAAAAACCCCGATGATAAGTTGGCATATTATCTATATTTCTATAATGATTATCTTTATAGAATAGAAGTATGCAATCATATAGGCTACAGTTATAACAAAAATGATTTCTACTACCCTTCTGAGGCAGCAGACATAGAAGATATAAAAGAAAAAATAACATTCAAATACGGCGATTCATCTTCCACAGATATAAAATATTATTCATACTACAACAAACCTTTTGAAGAATACACTATATGGTGGTATTCAGATTTATCTAGTGTATCATTATATGTAAAGCCTGATTTAAATAGTTTAGATAAAACTATAAAACTATATTCTTATAGGCTTTCTTTTTATGATGAAACTAAACTAAAAGAAATATACAAATAATAAATATTACTATATTAAATATTATTTAATTCCGAATATTACTATCTATAATATTACTTTTATAAGTATTGACTTTTTTATGTTTTAATTTAACATAATTTTTAATTTTAATAAATTTAAAGGATTTTTAATATGTGCGGAATAGTTGGATATGTAGGAAATAATGATAATGCAATTGATATACTCATTGAAGGACTTTCATCTTTAGAGTATAGAGGATACGACTCTGCCGGAATATCTGTAGTTGATTCAAATAAAGAAATTATTACTTTTAAGGCAGAAGGCAAACTTGATAATTTGAAGAATATTGTTCAAAATAACATATCTTCAAACATAGGTATAGGGCACACTAGATGGGCAACACATGGAGCTCCTTCAGATATTAATGCACACCCTCATTTTACAGAAAGACTTTCTCTTGTTCATAACGGTATTATAGAAAATTATAAAGATATAAAAAAGATTTATTAGAAAAAGGATACAAATTTATTTCTGAAACAGATACTGAGGCAGCAGCAAATTTAATAGATTCATTATATGATGGAGATGCTTTATCTGCTATAAAAAAGGCAGTTAACATAATAGAAGGCTCTTATGCTTTTGCTATTATATTTAAAGATGATGTTAATAAAGTATATGCAGTAAGAAAGTCAGCACCTTTAATAGTAGCTTTAGGGGATAATGAAAACTTTTTAGCTTCTGATGTACCTGCTATACTAAAATATACAAATAAATACGTATTGATAGAAGAAAATAATATTGCCGTTTTGGAAAAAGATAAAATAACCATATATAATGAAAGCCTAAAAGAAACTGATTATAAAATACTTGAAGCTAATTGGACTTTGGAGCAGGCAGAAAAATGCGGATATGAACATTTTATGCTCAAAGAAATTAATGAGCAGCCCAAAGCACTTCTTGATACTATAGAGCCTAGAATAGTTTACGGTGTTCCAGATTTTGAAAGAGACGGAATCACTGATAATGATTTCTGGACATTCTTTGATAGAGTTTATATAGTAGGCTGCGGAACTTCAATGCATGCTGCTATGATAGGAAAAAGACTTATAGAAGATAATTGCAAAATACCTGTAGAATGCGAAATAGCTTCAGAGTTTAGATATAAAAACCCTATACTTACAGAAAAAACTCTTTCAATATTTATATCGCAATCAGGTGAGACGGCTGACACTTTAGCGGCTTTAAATTTGGTTAAAGAGAAAGGATATAAAACTTTAGCAATAGTAAATGTTAATGGTTCATCTATTGCTAGAAGTGCTGATTATGTTATATATACTTATGCCGGACCTGAAATATCTGTAGCTTCAACAAAGGCTTATTCTGTACAGATGGCTGTAATGTATTTGATAACATTTAAGATAGTATTAGATAGAAAAATAAAAGACAATGATTATATAAAAATATTAATAAAAAATTTAATAAACAGCATAGACTCTATAAAAGACGTACTTAATATGAGCGACACTATAAAAGATTTATGCATCGATTATAAAGAAGCAAGCAGTATATTTTTTATAGGCAGAGATTTGGACTATTATCAGGTTATGGAAGGTGCTTTAAAAATGAAAGAGATTAGCTATATTCACTGCGAAGCTTATGCAGGCGGAGAGCTTAAACATGGTGCCATATCTCTTATCACTGATAATACCCCTGTTGTAGCATTAGCTATACAAGAAAAGATATTAAGCAAGATGATAAGCAATACTAAAGAAGTTATATCGAGAGGGGCTAATGTTTTACTTTTTGCTAAAGAAGGTGCTGATATAGATAAAGATGCATACAGAAAAATATTATATCTTCCTAAAGTTGAGGATATGTTTATGCCTATAGTTTCAATAGCGGCATTACAACTATTGGCTTATCATACTGCTGTGATAAGGGGCTGTGATGTTGATAAGCCTAGAAATTTGGCTAAAAGTGTTACTGTTGAATAATATAAATAAAGTATTATTTAATAATTGACTTTTTTGTGTAATAATGTTATTATGTTAAACAAGCCGATTTAATTGGTAAACTTTTCCATAATAGCAAAATGCTCTTTAAAGATAGTTTTTAATAAATTATCTTAAATAAAAAGACATTGTTACTTAAAATTAGTAATCAAAGCATTATGATTTTTTTAATATAGTAATAGTTTAGAAATTTATGGATATAGGGTGCCTTAATCGGTACTCTATTTTATTTTAAAGGATATGCTTATGTCATTACCAGCTATGAAAGACCTCTTAGAGGCAGGCGTTCATTTCGGACATCAAACTAGAAAATGGAACCCTAAAATGAAACCTTTTATTTTTCAGGAGAGAAATGATATACACATCATTGACCTAATGAAAACTTTAACTTACGTAAAAAAAGCTTATGATGCTGTTAAAGAAATGTCTAGAAACGGCGGAAATATACTTTTTGTAGGTACTAAAAAACAAGCTTCACAAAGCATAAAAGAAGCTGCAGAAAAATGCGATATGTATTATGTTAATAATCGTTGGTTAGGCGGTATGCTTACTAACTTCGCTACTATCAAAAAAAGTATTGCTAGACTTAAAAGAATAGAAAAAGAAGAAGTTGATGGTACTTTTGATAAATTACCTAAAAAAGAAGTAATACTACTTCTTAAAGAAAAAGATAAATTAGAAAAGAACTTTGCAGGTATCAAAGATATGGAAAACTTACCAGACATGATATTTGTAATAGACCCTATGCAAGAACATATTGCTGTAAGCGAAGCTAGAAAATTAGGAATACCTGTAGTTGCTGTAGTAGATACTAACTGTAACCCAGAACTTATAGATTATCCTATACCTGGTAACGATGATGCTATCAGAGCTATAAGCTTATTTGCTGGCGTTATATCTTCTGCTATTATAGACGGACAAAACGAGGCTGGAAAAGAAACTTTAGCTAAACATGAATCTACTGGCGAGATTGCTGAAGAGGTTTATGACAATAGTGCTACTGAAGCTGCTGAAGCTATTGCTGAACAGTATGGTGTTTCTGACCAAGACGACCAAGACTAAAAAATAAATAAATTAAATAAAGGATAAAAAAATGGCAAATATTAGTATGGATACTATTAAGGAGCTTAGAGAGCGTACTGGTATAGGTATTATGGAATGTAAAAAAGCTCTTCAAGAAGCTGATGGTGATATGGATAAGGCTATTCGCCTATTAAAAGAAAAAGGTACAGCTGTTGCTGCTAAAAAAAGCGAACGTACAGTTAAAGAAGGTTCTATAGGTTTTTGTGTTAATGATGATAAAACTCAAATTGCTTGTATAGAGCTTCAATGTGAAACTGACTTCGTTGCTAAAAATGAATTATTTGTTAATTTAGCTAAAAGCATTGCTAAAACTGCTATGACTGTTGATAATGCTACTGTTGATACTCTTCTAAACACTAAAGGTGAGAATGGTGAAACTATTCAAGCTATGATAAACGAAGGTATGCAAAAATGGGGTGAGAAAACAGTACTTGCAGAAGTAAAAGTTATGAAGACTGATGGTTTCTTTGGAAGCTATGTTCACTTCAATAATAAACTTGTTACTATTGTTGAGTTTGATGTTAAACCTAAAGGAAAATGTTTAGAGATAGCAAATCAAATAGCTATGCATGTTGCCAGTGAAAAACCTTTAGCTTTAAACAGAGAGGGAATTGACCCTAATGCTGTAAATGAGCAAAAAGAAATATTTGAAAAACAAGTAAGAGATGCTGGCAAACCAGAAAATATGGTAGCAAAAATAGTTGAAGGTAAAATGAACTCTTGGTATTCTGAAAGCGTTCTTATAGACCAAAAATTATTTACAGACAACAAAATATCTATTAAAAGTTTAATAGATGAAATCTCTAAAGAAGCTGGTGCTACTGCTTCTATCAAAAACTTTGCTATAATTTCGCTTGGTGTTTGATTTTAATTAAGACAAATAAAAATAAGGGGCTTTATATTAAGCCTCTTTTTTTATGCCTATGGTATTGGTATAAAAGAACTGCATTTTTATTATAAATTTCATAATTTAATTGTACATTAAAAGGCACTCCCCGCACAACTAAGAAGTTATAATTAAAGCATAACATTACCGTGCGGCAAGGTGGTACAGTTCGTACACGGGAAAAAGTTGATAGAAAATTATTATTTTAATATATTCTTAAAATTTTTAACTTTTTTATTTTAATTATTTTCGGGGACTAGCCCCCGAACCCCCACTTCTTTTATTGGTATAAAAGAAGCAAAAGAACTGCATTTTTATTAAGTATAGCCAAAAATATAATGGTATTATTTTGTATATTTTCTAGATATAAAATAAAAATATTTGCACTTTAGCTAAACGTAAGAGAAGAACTTAAATACTTGTACTTTTTGCAACTTTTTGCTACGGGAAAAAGTTGAATAAAATATACATTAAATAAAAAAATTATTTGTTTTAATGAAAATATTTGCAGGGCTTTACCCTTAACGAAGTACACACCATGCAGCACCCCAGTTCTTTTGCTGATAGGCACCTACTCGGTACGACCGTAGGAAGTGCCTTCGGTATTGGTATAAAAGAACCAAAAGAACTGCATTTTTATTATAAATTTCATAATTTAATTGTACATTAAAAGGCACTCCCACGCACGACTAAGAAGTTATAATTAAAGCATAACATTACTGTGCGGCAAGGTGGTACAGTTCGTACGCGGGAAAAAATTGATAATACTTTTATAAAATATACAAATCTATAAAGTGATTTTTTTGTTTTCTTCAACCGATTCTAAAACTATACAATTAGCACCAATGATAGAATTTTTACCTATTACAGTGTCCCCTCCAAATATAGAAGCATTGGCATATATTGTAACATAATCGCAAACTGTAGGGTGTCTTTTTTTGCCTTCTAAACTTCTTCCATTAGTTAATGATAATGCCCCCAAAGTAACCCCTTGATATATTTTTACATGATGACCTATAAGTGTAGTTTCACCTATAACTATCCCTGTACCATGGTCTATAAAGAAATAATCTCCTATATTAGCTCCTGGGTGAATGTCTATACCTGTTTTTGAATGTGCAAATTCAGATATAGTTCTTGCTATTAAAAACTCTTTTTGATTATAAAATATATGTGCTATTCTATAATGAAAAATCGCTCTAAAACCAGGATATGTTAATACTATTTCATCATAAGATTTTGAAGCAGGGTCAGACTGATAAAAAAACTCTAAATCTTTTTCAAGACTTAATTTAATATCTTTAAGCTTTTCTATAAAATCCAATAATAGAGAATCATTATTTACTATTTTTTTATAAAGTTCAGCTATATTTTTTTCTACAATATCTTTATTAGGAGTCTCTCTAAAAAAATTAGGAAAAACATAGTCCCTTATAAGTTTTACAATTTCTTTTATATCATTTTGATTAGGAAGTTCATTAAAAGTTTTTAGTTTCATAAATATAATCCTTTAATTCCAAGAATATCTCTCTCCTGTATCAGGTAAAATACAAAGCATCTTTATTTTATTATTTAAATCTAATTGTCTTGATAAATCAATTGCAGCATAAACACTAGCCCCTGAAGATATACCAACATATAAACCTTCAGTAAAACATATTTCTCTTGCAGTATTAATGGCATTATCATCTGATACATCTATTATTTTTTCTATTACATTCAAATCCAAAATTTTTGGTATAAAATTAGCTCCTATTCCCTGTATTTTATGAGAGTCAGCATAGCCTTTTGTAAGAAGAGGAGAAGATTCTGCTTCAACTCCAATTACTTTAGTATTTTTATTATTATCTTTAACATACTTCCCTATTCCAGTAACAGTTCCTCCAGTGCCAATTCCTGCAAATATATAATCTACATCTCCCATATCTTTATATATCTCTGGTGCTGTTGTTAAATAATGCGCCATAACATTAGATTCATTAATAAACTGACCTGCTATTATAGAATCAGGTATTTCTCTGTTTAGTTGATTTGCTCTTTCAACTGCTCTATCCATTCCCCCATCAACTAATTCCAACTTTGCTCCATAGTCTCTTATAAGTTTTCTTCTCTCTTCAGACATTGAAGAAGGCATAACTATTATAACATTAAGAGATAAATAGCTTCCAATAGCAGCCATAGCAATTCCGGTGTTTCCTGAAGTAGGCTCTATAATTGTAGAACCTTTTTTTATTTTGCCGTCTTTGATTAAATCTAATAATATTTGTTTTACTGCTCTGTCTTTTATCGAAGCAGCAGGATTATTTTTTTCTACTTTTCCATATAATTCTATATTTTTATTTAAATTAAATTTAGTTTCAATATTACTTAATCTTATAATAGGAGTATTACCTATTAAATCGAGTATGTTGTTAGCTATCATATAAATCTCCAAAATAATAAATATTTATATTATTTTTTATTTGCACTTTTTGGTTCTTTGACGAAGTCCTCAGAGCGTAGATGCGGGAAAAAGAATAATAAAATTTTTATGTTTTTTATTATTTGTGGTGGCTTTGCCCCCACACCCCCAGTTCTTTTATTGGTATAAAAGAACCAAAAGAACTGCATTTTTATTAAGTATATCAAAAAATGCATGGTATTATTTTATATATTTTCTAGATATAAAACTAAAATATTTGCACTTTTTACAGCGAGAAGAAGTTGATAATATATCTATAAAATATATAAATTGCATTTGTAGTAGTTTGTAATTTATTTCAACATGTTTCATAATATATATAATAAAAAAGGGCTTTATTAAGCCCCTTTTTAATTATATATATTCTATATTTTTTAATCTCTATATGGAGAAATATCTCTAAGCCTTGCTACTATCTTTTCTATAGCATCTGCTGTATACATTATTTCTTCCATAGTGTTATCTAATGATAGAGAGAATCTTGTTGAACTATGAGCATATTCAAAAGGAACTCCCATAGCCTGTAAAACAGGAGAAGGCTCTAAAGTACCAGAAGAACATGCACTTCCGCTTGAAGTACATATACCATAACCGTCAAGCAATAAAAGTATAGCCTCACCTTCTATATTTTTAAAACTAATATTTGCAGTGTTGCTTACCCTTTTAGCTCCTCTTCCATTAATTTTTACTTCTTTAATTCTTTTTAAAACTTCTTCTTCAAGTTTGTCTCTCAATTTAGAAGTATGCTCAATGAATTTAGGAAGCTCAGCCTTAACCATAGAAGCAGCCTTACCAAGCCCTATTATATAAGGAACATTCTCAGTACCAGCACGGCGTCCTCTCTCCTGGTGTCCGCCTGTTTGTACTGTTCTTAATTTAGTACCTTTTTTAATATATAAAGCACCAATACCTTTTGGAGCATGTATTTTGTGTCCTGCTATTGTTAGCATATCTATATAAGGCTCATCTTTCATACTTAAAGGCAATTTACCAGCAGCCTGTACAGCATCTACATGAAATACTGCACCAGCATTTTTTACTATCTCGCCAATCTCTTTTACAGGGAAAATTACACCTGTTTCATTGTTGGCATACATTATAGATACTATAGCAGTATTATCATTAATAGCTTTTTTTAAATCATCTATGTTGATGTTTCCGTCAGTATCTACATCTAAAAGAGTGATTCTATAACCCAAACGCTCTAATGATTTGCAAGTTTCTATAACAGCAGGGTGTTCTACCCTAGTAGTGATAATATGATTCTTTGTAGGGTAAGCTTCTATTGTACCCCTAATAGCCATATTATCTCCCTCACTTCCGCAAGAAACAAAACAAACCTCTATAGGGTCGCAGCCTAAAAAGTCAGCAACCTCCCCTCTTGCCTTTTCCATTTCTTTATGCACAGCACCTGCTGGACTATACATACTAGAAGGGTTATAATATTGGTCTTTGAAATATGGAAGCATTGCATCCAAAACTTCTTGATAAACTCTCGTAGTGGCATTATTATCCATATATATAATTTTTTTGTCAGACATAATTCACACTCCTACTACTTCTAAATCTTTATCAACCAACTCTTTAATCTTAGGCTCAACAAAGCCTTTCAAAGTGTTCTTAGAAGCCATACAAGAAGAACAAGCTCCCTTAAAAGATATTTTCACTATGTTGCCTTCTATATCCACTAATTTACAGCTTCCGCCGTCCATTTTAAGCATAGGGTTAATTACTGTTTCTATAGCCTCTTCTATTTTCTTAATCTTTTGAACTGTAGTGAGAGGTGCATTCTTTTGAGCTCTTTCTCTCTCAGCAAGCTCTTCATTTAGTATATCTTCTAATTTTACTTTACAAGCTCCGCATCCGCCGCCTGCTTTAGTATAGAATGTTATCTCATCTACTGTTGTTAAATTATTTTCTCTTATGGCTCTTTTTATTTTAGTATCTGTTATACCAAAACATTTACAAATTATAGCTCCCTCATCATGCTCATCTTCTTCTACTTTGATTCCTCTGTAATTATTAATGGCCTTTTCTAATGTTTCCATTCCCATTACAGAACAATGCATCTTCTCCTCTGGAAGTCCTCCAAGCTCCATTGCTATATCTCTATTTGTAATCTTTTTAGCCTCATCTAAAGTTTTACCTTTTATCATCTCGGTCAAAATACTGCTGCTTGCTATAGCAGAAGCACAACCGAATGTTTGAAACTTAGCATCTTCTATTACTTCAGTATCTTTATTAATTTTTAGAGTTAATTTTAAAGCATCTCCGCAAACGATACTTCCAGTCATAGCTTCAGCATCAGGATTTTCTATCTCTCCAACATTCCTTGGATTTATAAAATGATCTTTTACCTTATCAGTATATTCCCACATATATTTTACCTCCCCCGCTAATAATTATTTATTAATATCGTCGAGTATCTTTTGTATAGTAGGTATACAGCCTCCGCAGCCTGTTCCAGCTTTGGTAATTTTTGATACCTCTTCTACTGTCTTTAATTTATTTTTCTTTATGGCATCTATAATCTCACTCTCTTTCACACCCATACAGAAACATATTGTTTTATCGTCAGACATATTTTTATCTCCTATTATTTATTTTAGTTTAATGTTATAAAACAGACTATAATATTATTTGAAAAATATTAATATTCTATAACCCTTCATTGTTAGAATATTATAACAGTTTAAAAATAAATATCAAGTACAATAACATAGTATTAATTTATTGAGCTATAATACTTTTAAGTAAATTAATAATATAACATAAATTAAACTTTACAAAAAAGCTTATATGATATAGAATTATGTTAATTATAATATATTATTTTTATGGATAATTACTATGAAAACTATTAATTTAATACTTGGAAATCATAATCATCAGCCTGTAGGCAATTTTGACTTTGTATGCGAAAATACTTATCAAAATGCTTACAAGCCTTTTTTAGATATATTAGAAAAATATAAAGATATAAAATTTAACTTTCATTATACAGGCTGTTTGCTTCAATGGTTAGAAAAAAATCACCCAGAACATTTGGACGCTTTAGCTAAACTTGTTTCAGAAAACAGAATAGAGCTTCAAAGCGGTGCTTTTTATGAGCCTATAATGCCTTCTATACCAGACAGAGATAAAGATTTGCAAATAACAAAATTAAATGAATATATAGAAAAAAAGTTCAAAACAACTCCAAAAGGTGCTTGGATAGCTGAAAGAGTATGGGAGCCAACACTTGTAAAACACTTAGCAAAAAACGCAATAAAATATATTATGATAGATGATTCTCAGTTTCTCACAACAGGAATTGATACAAAAAATATGTTTGGATATTTTTTAACAGATGATGAATCTTATAAGCTTAATATATTTCCTATATCTCAAGAGCTTCGTTATTTAATACCATTTAGAGAAGTAGAAAAATCCATCGAATATTTAAAATCTATAGCAACAGAAGAAGGCGACAGAGTAGTAGTATTGCATGATGACGGTGAAAAATACGGAGATTGGCCTGGAACAAAAAAATGGGTTTATGAAGATAAATGGCTTGAAAAGTTTTTTGAGGCACTTACAAAAGAAAAAGACATTATAAAAACTATTACATATAGCGATTATATAGAAAAATATGCCCCTACTTCAAAAATATATATACCTACAGGCTCTTATGAAGAAATGCTTACTTGGGTGCTTCCTGCTAGGGTGCAAGATGAGTTTCATTCAAAACAAGAAGAATTAAAAAAACAAGAAGAAAATGCAATAATAACAAGATTTATGCGTGGGGGTTTTTGGAGAAACTATTTCTTTAAATATTCTGAAAGCAATAGAATGAATAAAAGAATGCTTTTTGCTTCAAATATGGTTAGCGAATTAGATAAATCTAAAGAAAAAGAAGAAGCTTTAGATTATTTATTACAAGGGCAATGCAACTGTCCTTATTGGCACGGCACATTTGGAGGGCTTTATTTAAATAATTTAAGACATGCTACATATGCTAATCTTATAAAATCAACTTCCATTGTAGAAAAAAAGAAATATGGAAGCGGCTATTTTATGAACTATGACTTGGATTTTGATATTGACGGCAGAGATGAGGTTGTAGTAAGTTCAGAGAAATCAAGTTTGGTATTTCACACTTTAAGCGGTTCTATTATAGAATGGGATTTAAAAACTAATAACCCTATAAACCTAATAGACTGCTTAAAAAGAAGAGAAGAGGCTTATCATATTGCAGCTGTTAGAAATGCAAGCAAACAATCTAATGAAAATGAACATGTATCAATTCATGAGATAGCTAAAAAGATAGATGATAATATTGCTAAGTATTTAGTATTCGATAAAAATGAAAAGGTATTTGCTGTTGATCATTTCTTAAAGAAAATGCCTAGTGCTGAAGAGTTTCAATTATTACACTATGATGAAGAAGCTGATTTCTATAATTCTTATTATAATTTAATTGAAAATAATATAGATAAAAATAACGCTAACATAACTTTTGAAAAAAATGGTTTAGTTAATGGAAAAGAAATTCTTTTAACAAAAAAATATATTGTAGAGAAAGACGGCAGTTTTAATATAAACATAACAATATTAAATAAATCTAATGAAGAAATAAGTTTTGTTTATGCTTTAGAAAATAATATTACTTTGCTTGCCGGAAGCGAAAAAGACAGATATTATATTGGGGAAAATAGCAGAATATCTGATAACTTGTCAAACACAGGTGAATACAAAGGCAAAATATTTGGTATGGCTGATGAAGGATATATAAAAATAAAATTATTCTTAGAAACCAATGAAGAGACAAACTTCTTATATATGCCTAATTATACTATATCTGATGCTGTTGATAAACTTGAGATGAATTATCAAAACTCAACTATAGTGTTATGTAAAGAAATAAACTTAAAACAAAATGAAAAAATAGAATATAATATTAAAGCTCGTATAGAAGAATTAAAATAATAAAATAAAGAAGGTAAATGTTAAATGAAAATATTCTATATCATATCAAATAAGAAACATAGCGGTAAAACCTATTTAGCTTCTAATATACTAGAATCAATAAAAATGTTGGGTAAAAGTGTTTGTTATTATAAACCTTTCGTTATGGAGGTAAAAGATAATAAACTATTTGACTGTGAATATATAAAAAATACTACAACATTAAATGCCTCAGATATTTTTGTCTCTTATGCCACAAACGGAAACCTCTCGCCTCTTCATAGTATAAATACAAAAATAGATGAAAGAGATGTTACAGATTTGATAGATGAATGCAAAAAAACTTATGATTATATGGTATTAGAATCTCTATGCCTATATGACCCAATAAAAGAAGATTATAATTTCTTAGATTTAATAACAGATATAGAAAGAGAAAATGAAATACAAATTATACCTTTAATAGAATATGATACTAATGTAATTCATTCTAGTTTTGAACAAGTTGAACTTTTTCATCAAAGGGGTTTTAAAATACCTTTCATAGTTATAAATATAAAAAAAGATGTGTTTGTGCAAAATGAAGTTATAGGCTATATTAGAAGTCAAATATCTCCAATAAAATTGCATACAACCATATTTGATGATTTAGCAGATAAGTCAAAAATCATAGAAATAAAATATCCTAATATAATAAAAGATTTAATATAAAACTTTTACACTATATTTTTATAGAACTTTTCCTTTCTACAACTTCTGGATTATAAATTATTTTTGAAGATTTTTCTGTAAATAATTGCCCATTTCCAAATAATATATATTCTACGCTATACAATATCTTTTCGTACAATTTTTGGTCTATGGAACTTAATCCTAGAAACTCAGATATCTCTAAATTATCAAATCCTATAACACCAATATCCTCCCCCATTTTATACCCCAATTCATTTATAGCCTTTATTCCGCCTATTGCCATTTGGTCGCAAAAATAAAATATAGAATCTGCATCTTCATTATTTAAAACATTTTTTGTTGTATAATAAGATTCTTCCATAGAAAAGTTTTTAGTAGTTATTAACTTGCAATCTATATTAAAATCATTACATGCCATTTTTACCCCATCATATCTCTCTTTAACATCTCCGCTTAAATCATGATGCGTAATAAATACAGGTTTTCTCCAATTATTTTTATATAAATGCTCAATAGCTAATTTTCCGCCTAAATAGTCATTAACATCTATATTAAGCCCATATTCCTGCTGCGGCATATTTAAAAATACTGTAGGAATCAAAAAATCATTTGTACTCTCTTCTGTTTCTGTTGCCAAACTTATTATACCTCTAACATCATTCCATGTCTTTTTATTTTTCTTTAATAACACATTTAAAGGTATATTATCAGTATTTTCATATAATCTTATAGGAATATTATATTTTAAAGTTATTTTCTGAAGATATTTAATAATATCAGAAACTACCATTAAATTATGGTCTCTAATTATAAACAATATATCTCTATAATCTGTCTTCACAATAGACCTTAAATCTTCTGGATAATATTTAGCTAAAATCGACATTATTTCTCTAAAAGTATCAGTATGTAGTTTTTCCGGACTATAAAAAAATCTTTTCACAGTAGTTTCAGCAATATTAAGCATACTAGCAATATTCTCTATTTTTTCTTTCTGCCCCATTGTGTTTCCTTAAATTATTAAGCGATTAATAGATTTTTTATATTATAGAATATTTTTTTATAATAAACAATATAAAAATACAGAGCCAATACTTCTTTTTATCAAAAAAATGATACTTTTTTAAATAAAAAATGAAAAAAATTTAATCATTTTATTGAAATGCAAGCTTTTTTGAATATAATATTATTATGTAATAATGAAACAAATAATATATTAATATTAAAAAACACATTATTTTAAGGAAGATAATATGAAATTTGTTTTAGTTGGTGCAGGAAGTGCACAATTTGGATGCGATATGCTTGGAGACATTTTCTCCACAAAATCATTAGAAGGCTCTCATATAACTTTGCTTGATATTAACAATAACGCCTTAAAAAAGGTATATGATTATGTAAGAGAGTTTATTGAGGCTAACAAATTGAATTTTAGTGTTGATGCTACTACAGAGAGAAAAGAGGCATTTAAGAACACTGATTTCATTATAAGCTCTATAGAAGTGGGAGATAGATTTCAATTATGGGACGAAGATTGGAAAATACCTATGCAATATGGAATACATCAAGTTTATGGAGAAAATGGAGGAGCTGGAGGAGTATTTCACTCTTTGAGAATTATTCCGCCTATTTTGGATATAGTAAAAGATGCTATGGACATATGTCCTAATGCTTATATATTTAATTTTTCAAACCCTATGACTGCAATATGTACTGCTGTAAAAAGGGCTTATCCTAATGCAAAATTTATAGGCATGTGCCATGAGATAGGCTGGCTTCATAAATGGCTTCCAAAAATACTAAAAAAGAATTATGAGGATTTTGAAATAAAAGCTGGCGGGCTTAACCATTTCAGCTGTTTATTAGAGATAAAAGATAAAAAGACAGGAAAAGATTTGTATCCTGATGTATTAAAAAACGCTCATAGTTATTTTGAGCATGAAGTAGGCTATAGTGATTTACTAAAATACGCTAAAGCAAATAATGCATTTTCTAAAACAGAGAGTTTTGACCATTCTATAGAAGAGAAATTGAAAGGTGAGTTTATATGGGCTGACAGAAGATTATTAAAAGTGATATTAGAACAATATAAATTATTACCTATAACAGTTGATAGTCATTTTGGAGAATATATAGCTTGGGCTTGGGACGTTGTTGATCATAGAGGTATATTAGACTTTTATGAATTATACAGAACAGTTCTTTCAAAGGCTGAGCCTAAAATAGAATTAAGAGTAAAAGAGAGAGCTTCAAGCATAATAGATGGTATAGTTACAAACAATAAATACACAGAAGAAGCTGTAAATATTTTGAATGACGGATTAATAGAAGATTT
The DNA here is from genome assembly GCF_000325665.1 of Brachyspira pilosicoli P43/6/78. NCBI lineage: Bacteria > Pseudomonadati > Spirochaetota > Spirochaetia > Brachyspirales > Brachyspiraceae > Brachyspira > Brachyspira pilosicoli. The sequence goes on along the minus strand of NC_019908.1, from coordinate 380,450 downwards.
GCCTAATTGGATAGCAGTTGAAGTACCTGCTGAAATAAGCAAAGATGGAGTTAAGGGCGTTAAATTAAACAATATATCTAAAGGATTTTTATCTCTTCTAAGAAACTATGTGAGTGTATATGATTTAACTGCTGAGGCTGCTATACATCATAAAAAAGAATATGCAGTGCAGGCTATACTTGCTAATCCTGTAGTTAATGTATGTAAAAATACAGAGGAAATGCTAGATAGAATGATAGATAATCAAAAGCCATATTTAGATTATTTAAAATAATATTATTTTATTGGCATTAAAAAGTGAGGTTATGAAATATTTTGTACTTTTAACTTAAATATGTAAAAGATATTAAAACATAAAAAATTTAAAAGTTAGGAGGATATAAAATGTTTGCAAATATCGATTTAAGAGCTAGTTTCCAAAAATTTGGGGCGGCTATGTTTGTGCCTGTACTGTTATTTTCTTTTTCTGGTTTAGTTGTAGGGCTTACTATTATTTTTAAAGACCAATCTATAGTAGGTAATTTGGCAAATCCAGACGGCATATTTTACAAGGTAATTTTTATAATAGAAGAAGGTGCTTGGACTATATTTAGAAATATGCCTTTATTTTTCTGTTTGGGTATACCAATAGGTCTTTCAAAAATGGCACCTGAAAGAGCAATATTAGCAACTTTAATATGTTACTTATCATACAATTATTTTATAGCAGCAATACTTAACTTTTGGGGTCCTCAATTTGGAGTTGATTTTACTCAAAATCCAGGCGGAGTAAGCGGTTTAACTTTAATAGCAGGAATCAAAACATTAGATACAAGCATAATAGGTGCTATATTCATAGGTGTAGTTATAACTATGATTCATAATAGATTTTATGAGACAAAACTTCCTGATTATTTGGGAGTATTTCAAGGAACATCTTTTGTGCATATTATAGGTTTTTTTGTTGTATTAGTTTTAGCATTTTTAACTTGTTTAATATGGCCTAAAATACAAGCTTTAATAGCTTCAATGCAAAACTTTTTAGCAAATGCAGGAGGTGTAGGAGTATTTATATATACTTTTTTAGAGAGAATATTAATCCCTACAGGACTTCACCATTTCATTTATGGACCTTTTATTTATGGACCTGCAGTTGTACCGGAAGGTATAGAACCTTATTGGATAACACATGTTTCTGAGTTTTCAAATATGGTAGAGCCTCTTAAACAATTATTCCCAGAGGGAGGATTTGCTTTACATGGAAACTCTAAAGTATTTGGTGCTCCTGGACTTGCTTTGGCTATTTATTTTTGTTCTAATAAAGAAAACCGTGAAAGAATGGCTGCTTTGCTTATACCTGTAACATTAACATCAATACTTGTTGGTATTACAGAGCCTTTAGAGTTTACATTCTTATTTATATCTCCTTTCTTATTTTTAATCCATTCTATATTGGCAGCTAGTTTAGCTACAGTATTATATGAGGTTGGAGGAGTAGTAGGAAACTATGGTGCTGGTTTAATAGGATTTATTACACAAAACTGGATATTTGCAATGAAAAATCATTCTTCTATGGTTATAGCTCATATCATCATAGGTCTTATATTCACTGTTATATGGTTTTTAGTATTTAGATTTTTAATATTGAAATTTAATATTCTAACACCCGGAAGAGGCGAAAGCAAAACTAAGCTATATACTAAAAAAGATTATAAAGAAAGAGAAGCTAAAAAATCAAGCTTTGAAGAACAGGCTGCTATTTATTTAGAAGCATTAGGAGGAAGAACAAATATAGAACATGTTACCAATTGTGCTACTAGATTAAGAGTAACTGTTAAAGATATAAATTTAGTTAAAGATGTAGAATATTTTAAAGAAGGCGGTGCTCATGGACTTGTAAAAAAAGGAAATGCTATACAGATAATAGTAGGTTTATCAGTTCCGCAAGTAAAAGCAAAATTTGAAGATCTTTTGAAAAAAAGTGAGTAATAATTTTTAATAAATTTTTTTTAAGGAGTAATAAAATGAAAAAACATTCAGTTGTTATAGCAGGCGGCGGAAGTACTTTTACGCCAGAGATTATATTAATGCTTTTAAGTGAAGAAGGAAGATTTCCTTTATCAGAATTAAAATTATATGATAATGATGCAGAAAGGCAGGCTATAGTTGGAAATGCTTGTGCTATCATCATGAAAGAGAGAGCTCCTCATGTTAAGTTCTCTTTCACAACAGACCCTAAAGAGGCTTTCACTGGAGTAGATTTTGTTATGGCTCATATAAGAGTTGGTAAATATGAAATGCGTTCTTTAGATGAAAAAATACCTCTTAAATACGGCTGTGTAGGACAAGAAACTTGCGGAGCTGGCGGTATGGCTTATGGTATGCGTTCTATAGGAGGAGTTTTAGAGCTTATTGATTATATGGAAAAATATTCTCCTAATGCTTGGATGCTTAACTATTCTAACCCTGCTGCTATAGTTGCAGAAGCTTGCAGAAGATTAAAACCTAATTCTAAAGTTTTAAACATCTGCGATATGCCTGTTGGTATAGAAGATTTTATGGCTACAATATGCGGATTAAAATCTAGAAAAGAAATGCAAGTTAGATATTTTGGTTTGAACCACTTTGGCTGGTGGACTAGCATAATAGAAAAAAGCACAGGCAGAGATTTAATGCCTATATTAAAAGAACATGTTTCTAAACATGGATATTTACATCCTAGTTTGGAAGGACATATGGATGCTGATTGGCATTCTACTTATGAGAAAGCAAGAGATGTTTTTGCTGTTTCTCCAAACTTTATGCCTAATACTTATTTCAAATATTATTTATTCCCTGATTATGTTGTAAGCCATTCTGATATTAATTATACTAGAACAGATATGGTTAGAGACGGCAGAGAAAAAAGAGTATTTGGTGAATGCAGAAGGATAACAGAAGCAGGCACTGCTAAAGATTCTACATTTGAAGTAGGAGGACATGCTACTTATATAGTAGATTTAGCTTGTGCTATAAGCAATAATACAGGTGAAAGAATGTTATTAATAGTTCCTAACAATGGTTCTATAATAAACTTCGACCCTACTGCTATGGTTGAAATACCTTGTATAGTTGGCTGCAATGGACCTGAACCTTTAGTAATGGGAGAGATTCCTAGATTTAATAAAGGTTTAATGGAACAACAGGTAGCAGTAGAGAAATTAGTTGTTGATGCTTGGATAGAAGGTTCTTACTTGAAAATGTGGCAAGCTATTAGTATGTCTAGAACTGTTCCTAGTGTTGAAGTTGCTAAGAAAATATTAGATGAACTTATCGAAGCTAATAAAAAATATTGGCCAGAATTAAAATAATATAATTAATCATCAATTTTTAAGGGGCTTTAAAAAAGCCCCTTTATTATATTTCAGTATATTCTAAAATAACTATATCTTTTATATAAGTTTTTTTATTCAACTTTTTTGTCGCTCTCGCGGTGCGGACTTAGTCAAAAAGTTGCAAAAAACGCACATACTATAGCTAATGTTTTAGGAATATGTATTAAGTATGAAATAATACATTTATTTTAAGCTAAAAATGCAGCCTTTTTGCTTCTTTGCGGCGGCAAAAGAAGTGGGGTGTGGGGCAAAGCCCTGCAAATAATAAAAATAAAGAAAATTAAAAATTTGCAGTAAAACAATTACTATATATCAATTTTTTATTGTTCTTTTCCCGCAGCATACGCTCTGCGGACTTCGTCAAAGAACCAAAAAGTGCAAGGTAATAAAATAATACTAACTATATTGTATTAAATAACTACTATCCCTTTGTTTGGTATATTCAAAACTTTTATTTCTGATTCTATTTTCTTTTTAGCAAAACTTTCTTTCATAGCATTAGAAACTTTTTTAATAATATTTTCATCGTTTTTAACTAATGCTAATATTGATGAACCTGCACCGCTAATAGTAACAGAATAAGCTCCTGCTTTTTTTGCTTCTTTAAATAATTCTTTAAGCCCTGGTATAAACTTAGCTCTATAATCTTGATGTAGTTTATCATCTGTTGCCACTTCAAGTAAATCAAGTTTATTTGAAGACAATGCAGAAGTAAGAAGTGCTGCTCTTGAAATATTAAATATAGCATCTTTAAAACTTATTTCTTTTGGCAGAGCATTTCTTGCTTTTTCTGTACTTAAATGAAAGTTTGGAATTGCAACTATTGCTTTTAAATTTTTTGGAGTATTAATTTTAACATATTTAAAATCTTCATTTTTGCGTACAACACCAGATATAATTCCTCCAAGTATGGCAGGGGAAACATTATCGGGGTGTCCTTCAAGCTGAACAGCCATATTCAATATATCATTTTCAAGAGAGAGTTTATTTCCTAATATATAATTTGCAGAAAGAAGCCCTCCAATAATTGCTGCAGAACTGCTTCCAAGCCCTCTTGATAAAGGTATTCTGTTTATACATTTTATAATATAGCCTTTTTCTGGCTTTGCTTTTAGTTTTTTGTATACAAGCTTCATGGCGTCAAGTATCATATTATTGTCTTTTGATATCTCATTTTCGCCCTCGCCTATTATTTCAAATTCTATTTTTTTAGAGTTTTCATTTTCGTATATATGTATTTCATTATACAAATCTAAAGCAAGCCCTACACTATCAAATCCAGAACCAATATTGGCAGATGTAGCAGGAATTTTAAAAGTTACAAGTTTTTTATTTTTTGATATTTTATTATTATTTTTTTTATTATTCATAAATCATATTCCTATAGCTTTTCTTATCTCTTCTATATTGTTATCAACTTTTATAGGAGCAGAACAAATCTTTATTGCATTATCAGGGTCTTTAAGTCCATTTCCTGTAAGTACAGAAACTACAACATCACCTTTTTTAAGTTTACCCGCTTTGTAAGTTTTTATAACTCCAGCCAAAGAAGCAGCAGAAGCAGGCTCAGCAAATATACCCTCTTCTCTTGTAAGCATTTTGTAAGCCTCTAATATTTCATCATCAGTAACAGAGTCTATAAAACCATTAGATTCATTAGCAGCATTAACAGCTAACTTCCAACTAGCAGGATTACCTATCTTTATGGCAGTAGCCAAAGTTTGAGGATTTTCTATTACTCTGTTTTGTACTATAGCAGCAGAGCCTTCAGCCTCAAAACCTATCATCTTTGGTAAGTTTGATACCTTTCCGTTTTCTTTATATTCTTTAAAACCCATCCAATATGCAGATATATTTCCAGCATTTCCAACAGGTATAGCCAAATAATCAGGAGCTTTTCCTAAAGTATCGCAAATCTCAAATGCAGAAGTTTTTTGACCTTGAAGCCTAAATGGGTTAATAGAGTTTACCAATGTAATTGGGTATTTATTTGTAATATCCACAACAGCCTTTAATGCTTCATCAAAATTACCTTTAATAGCTATAACCTTAGCACCATACATCAAAGCCTGTGCTAATTTTCCTAAAGCAATATTTCCATCTGGAATAACCACTATACATTGAATACCGCTTCTTGCTGCATATGCTGCTGCAGATGCAGAAGTGTTTCCTGTAGAAGCACACATTATAGCCTTTGAGCCTTCTTCAAGTGCCTTAGCAACTGCCATTACCATTCCTCTGTCTTTAAATGAACCTGTAGGGTTAAGTCCGTCATATTTGAAATATAATTCTATGCCTCCAAGTTCTTTTCCTATCTTTTCTGCTTTTATTAATGGAGTATTTCCTTCATGCAATGTTATTAATGGGGTTTTATCTGTAATTGGTAAATATTCTCTATATTCTCTTAAAAGTCCGTTCCATGCTTTCATAATATTATCCTTTTTAATGTTATTAACTTATAAAAATTAATAATTATTATTAATAGTATTTAATATAGAATATAATATAAACAACAATTTTTCAAGTTTTAATTACTATTAAACAAATAATTTTTTTATATAATGTATATTTTATTCAACTTTTTCCCGCCGCAAAAAGTTGCAAAAAGTGCAAGTACTATAGCTTTGTCATTTGGAATATATAAAGCTAAAATAATATTTATATTTTGTTATATATAAAAAGCTATACTCTATTAAATGCAGTCTTTTTGGTTCTTTGTGCCAACAAAAGAACTGGGGTGCGGGGCAAAGCCCTGCAAATAATAAAAATAAAGAAAATTAAAAATTTGCAGCATATAGTAAAACAATTATTATATATCAATTTTTTTGTTGTTCTTTTTCCCGCAGCAAAAAGTTGCAAAAAGTGCAAATGGTTTAGCTTGGCATGTTTGGAATATATAAAGCTAAAATAATATTTATATTTTGTTATATATAAAAAGCTATACTTCATTAAATGCAGTCTTTTTGGTTCTTTGTGCCAACAAAAGAACTGGGGTGCGGGGCAAAGCCCTGCAAATAATAAAAATGAAGAAAGTTAAAAATTTGTAGTATATACTGTTTCAAAATATTTGATAAATTATAATTTAGTTTTTTAATAATCAATTTTTATAATTTATAATAAAGATTCTCTACTATAATCTGTTATGTCTGTTCCTATTTTTTGAGCCAATTCTTTTACTGTAATTTTTTTATTCATATATAGCATTAAGCTCAGCATCTGTCGCCCCTAAAAGCTCAACAAAAATAACTTTTCCATTTGGAGTATTTATTTCTCCTGCTTCATCTGGTATAGTGATAAAGCCTGTGATTCTTGATTTCTGTTCGGCATCAATTCCTTCTTTTTTGTTTAGTCCATATATATTCATAAGGATTGAAAACCGCACCGCTTTCAAATACATATTTTGCTAATTGCTGTAAAAATCCTACTGCAGTTTTTATTTCATTATCTTGAGTATCATCATCTTTTGTATTATTAATTTGTTTTTCATTCATTTTTAATTTGAAAGTAAGTTCAAAACCAAATCCGCTATACTCTTTATTCTCTGATTCTTTTTTATAAAGTTCACTGAATCCGTAAGTAACAAAATGATAGTATCCATTTCCTCTGTAAATACTTATTCCGTCAAGAGGGTCTTTTCCGCCTAGCATATAACTTATTATAGGTCTGTAATGCAGAGGTTCTTTTTGTTCAGGATATATTTTCTCAAATGTTTCTGTGATAGCGTCGAAACCTGATGTATTTATCTCTTCGTTTAAATCTTCATTACTCATCATTTTATTCTCCGAATTATTATGTTAATTATTATAAAATACAGCATAAATAATAATTTTTCAAGGCTTTTATTAAAATATAAATAATTATTATTTAATTTATTTTGTTTTTATAAAAAATGATTGTAATATTAATTATATATGTTATAGTTGTTGAGAATAAAAACAAATTAAAACAAGGTTATGATTTTTAAACGATTTACAATAAAAAATATTCTGCGAATTAAGCAGTTTTATAATAATCTTAGAAAAAGATTGGAGATTGACTTTCGGTTGATTTCCAATCTTTTTTTTATTTCAACTAAAAATCTAAAAAAAATTTAGAATAATAGGAAGGCAAAATTTGAAACGTTATTTAATACTTGAAGACGGAAGTCATTATGAAGGCATTGGTTTTGGTGCTGATAATTTTAAAATAGGTGAATTAGTTTTTAATACATCTATGACTGGTTATCAGGAAGTGTTATCCGACTTATCATACTGCGGGCAAATAACTGTTATGACTTATCCTTTAATAGGAAATTATGGCATAAACAGAGATGATTTTGAAAGTCTTAATCCAGCAATATTTGGTCTTATAGTAAAAGAGGCTTGTAAAAGTCCTAATAATTTTAGGAATGCAGAAAGTATAGATGAGTTTTTGAAACTAAAAAATATTCCTGCTATAGAAAATATTGATACTAGAGCTATAACCAAAAAGATTAGAGAAGTAGGAACATTAAAAGCTATAATGAGTGACACTATAGAAAATAAAGATGATATAGTAAAAATGCTAAAAGATACACCATATATGAATGACCATGTTAAAAGAGTTTCTACAAAAAATGCATTCCCTATACCAAACAGAGGAAAAAAAGTTGTATTAATGGATTTTGGTGCAAAGCTTGGAATAATAAGAGAGTTAAGCAAAAGAGATTGCGATCTAATAGTAGTGCCTTATGATACAGATTCTAAAACAATAATGAGTTTAAATCCTGACGGAGTAATGCTTTCAAACGGACCAGGAGACCCAAAAGATGTAAAAGAATCAATAAATACAATAAAAGAGCTTATAGGAAAAGTGCCAATATTTGGAATATGTTTGGGGCATCAATTAATAAGTTTGGCATGCGGTGCTAATACAATTAAATTAAAGTTCGGACACAGAGGAGGGAATCACCCTGTTAAAGATTTGGAAACTAATAAAGTAAGCATCACAAGTCAAAATCATAGTTATGCTGTTGAAAAAGAGAGTTTAGTAAATACAGACTTAATTTTAACTCATATATCTCTAAATGATGAAAGCTGCGAAGGGTTAAAACATAAAAAATTCCCAGTATTCTCTGTTCAGTATCACCCAGAATCTAACCCCGGACCAGAGGATAGCAAGTATTTATTTGATAAGTTTATTGATATGATGAATAATAATTATGGAGAGAAAAATGCCTAAAAGAACAGATATAAAAAAAATATTAGTAATTGGTTCAGGTCCAATAATTATAGGACAGGCTGCAGAGTTTGATTATGCTGGTACTCAGGCTTGTCAGTCTTTAAAAGAGGAAGGATACGAAGTTGTGCTTATCAATTCAAATCCTGCTACAATAATGACTGATGCCGCTATAGCAGATAAAGTTTATATAGAGCCTATTAATTTGGATTTTGCTAAGAGAATAATTTATAAAGAAAGACCTGATGCAATATTAGGTTCTTTAGGCGGGCAAACTGGTTTAAACTTGGTTGTTGAACTAGCTGAAAGCGGAATACTAGATGAATATAATGTTGAAGTATTGGGAACAGATTTGAATGCTATAAACACTGCAGAAGACAGAGAACTTTTTAAGAAGCTTATGAATGATATAAACGAGCCTGTGCCAGAAAGCGTAATTGTGCATAGTGTTGAAGAGGCAATAGAGTTTGCAAACAAAATAGGCTATCACTTGGTTGTACGTCCTGCATATACACTTGGAGGAACTGGAGGCGGATTTGCACGCAATGAAAAAGAATTAATTGAGATATGTGAGACTGGATTAAAAATAAGCCCTGTTCATGAATGTTTGGTTGAAAAGAGCATTGCGGGGTACAAAGAAATAGAATATGAGGTTATGCGTGATAATAATGACAATGCAATAGTGGTATGTAATATGGAAAATGTTGACCCTGTTGGAATACATACGGGAGACAGCATAGTGGTTGCTCCTTGTCAGACTTTAAGCGACAGAGAAAATCAAATGCTTAGAAATGTGAGTCTTAAAATAATAAGAGCTTTAAAAATATGCGGTGGCTGTAATGTGCAGCTTGCATTAGACCCAAATAGTTTTAAGTATTATATAATAGAGGTTAATCCTAGAGTATCTCGTTCAAGTGCTTTGGCTAGTAAAGCTACAGGATATCCTATCGCTAAAATAAGTGCAAAAATAGCAGTGGGTATGACTTTAGATGAAATACTTAACCCTATCACTAAAAAAAGTTTTGCTTGTTTTGAGCCTTCTATTGATTATATAGTTACAAAATTCCCAAGACTTCCATTTGATAAATTCCCTAACGCAGACAGACAATTAGGCACACAGATGAAAGCTACAGGAGAAGTGATGAGCATAGGAAGAAATTTTGAAGAATCATTTCTAAAAGCTGTTCGCTCTCTTGAAATAAAATGTGACCATATAATTCATAAAGATGTTTCTGAATATACCACAAAAAAATTATGGGAACGTATTGAATTAAGAGATGATTTGAGAATATTTATTATAGCCGAACTTATAAGACGAAAAGAAGATATAAAAGACATAATAGACATCACTCATATTGATAAATTCTTTTTAGATAAAATAAAAAACATAATAGAGTTAGAAAATAAATTATCTAAAAATAAAATAGGATATAGATATTTTAAGAGAATCTAAAGAGAGAGGTTTTTCAGACAGTTATATAGCCAAAGTTTGGGGAGTGGAAGAGATTGATATATACAAATTAAGACATAAAAATAATATAGTTCCAGTATACAAAATGGTTGATACCTGTGCGGGAGAGTTTGAAAGTGAAACTCCCTATTTCTACTCTACTTATGAGAAAGAAAATGAATCTATTAAAAGCGATAAAGAAAGCATTATAGTTTTAGGTTCTGGGCCTATAAGAATTGGTCAGGGAGTGGAGTTTGATTATTCTACTGTGCATTCTGTTATGACTATAAGAGAGGCAGGTTATGAGGCTATAGTGATAAACAATAACCCTGAAACAGTATCAACAGACTTTTCAATATCTGACAAACTTTATTTTGAACCTCTCACTATAGAAGATGTTATGCATATAGTAGAGCTTGAAAAACCTAAAGGGGTTATTGTTCAATTTGGAGGTCAGACTGCAATAAATCTTGCTGAAAAACTTGTAATGCATGGGGTTAATATACTTGGTACTTCTTTAGAAAATATTAACAGAGCTGAAGACAGACATGAGTTTGAAGAGATGTTAAAAACTCTTAATATACCTCAGCCTAAAGGTGAAACTGCTATAACAGTTGATGAGGCTTTGGTTATAGCAAATAAAATAGGATATCCTGTTTTGGTGCGTCCTAGTTATGTATTAGGCGGGCGTGCTATGGAGATAGTTTATAATGATGCTGCTTTAAAAATATATATGGAAACTGCTGTAAAAGAAGTTAGCAATAAAGCTCCTATATTAATTGATAAATATATTGTAGGAAAAGAAATAGAAACTGATGCTATTTCTGACAGTGAGCATAATGTATTTATACCAGGCATAATGGAGCATATAGAGAGAGCTGGCATTCACTCTGGAGACTCCATAAGTGTATACCCTCCTCAAACTATTTCAAAAAAAGTAAAAGACAGTATTATTGATTATACAAAAAGAATAGGAGAAGGATTTAATTTTATAGGGCTTTATAATATACAATTTATAGTTGATAAAGATGATAATGTTTATGTTCTTGAAGTTAATCCTAGAAGCAGCAGAACAGTACCTTTCTTAAGCAAGATAACTAATGTTCCTATGGCTAATATTGCTACAATGTGTATACTTGGCAAATCATTAAAAGAACAAGGGTATAATGATTTATATAAAAAAGAATCTAACAAAGTATTTGTTAAAGCTCCTGTATTTTCTTTTGCTAAATTAAGAAAAGTAGATACAGTGCTTGGTCCAGAGATGAAAAGTACAGGTGAAGCATTGGGGTTTGATATTAACTTTGAAAAAGCACTTTATAAAGCACTAATTGCAAGCGGAATAAAAATACCTCTTCAAGGAAATGTGCTTCTTACAATAGCAGATGATGATAAGCCTGAAATTATAGATATGGCAAAGCGATTTTCTAATATAGGCTATGGAATATATGCTACAAAAGGAACTGCTAATTTCCTTAGAAAAGAGGGGCTTTATATAAAAGAAGTTTCAAAGATTCACGAAACAGGATTTGAAGATATAATAGATACTATAAGACTAGGCAAAGTTGATTATGTTATTAATACAATAGCAACCAACAGCAAAACTCATTCTGATAGTTTAGAATTGAGACGTGCTTCTGCTGAAAATAATATATCATGTATTACTTCATTAGATACAGCATATGCTTTGCTTAGAGTAATAGAATCTATGAACTTTAGTATAATGCCTATTGCTTAATTATATTTAAATATTTTTGCTAATTACTAAGCATAAGCATCAACATTATTTCCCTTGTCTTTTGGGGCTGATATTGCTGACTTTGTTACGCCTCCAGAAATATATACTCTTTTACATTCTGGGCATATAGATGTGTTTAATGTAACATTTTGAAATAATACTTCACCTCCAGACTTTTGAGCATTTCTTTCATTGTTTGCAACGTGCTCTTGTTCATGAGAGGCTACAGCTGATGGTGCATTAGATGGGCTTATACGTGTTGGCGTTTTAAAAGATACTCCTATATCATTAGAACCATCTTGATATGTTCTATTGGCACAAGTTTTACATACACCTACTTCACTTATTGGAGTTTTTTTGTTTGCTGAAACAGCTGAAATATTTACAATGTTATTTGAATTTCTATAAGCACCTATTTCCATTATAAACCGCCTTTCTAATTACTCTAATATATTATAAACCCATAAAAATAAATATCAAGGAATTTTAAAACTCAATTATTCAGTTTAAATTATCTCTAATTCTCCACTCATACATTAATTAAACTCATCAAAAGTTTTTATATTATCTTTTAATACTGCCTTATAATACTCTATACCCATTATTTTTATATTGTCATGAGTATCATATTTTAATATCGTTCTTCTGTTTTCTTCTGTAAGCATATTTATTATATCGTTGAATACATTTTAAAAATATTTTTTATATAAATACTTTCTAATATAAAAAAGAAATAGCCCAAATAAATGGACTATTTCCTTTCTTAAATAACAAAAATTATATAATAAAACTTATATGAATAAAATTATTTTGTACTAGGACCAAACTTAAATCCTACCTGCAACCCTATATCAAAACTAGAATAAGTAACATCTTCAACTGCCAAGAAATTACCAAACTGAGGATAATTACTAATAAAATTATTGTTTATAGAATACACTGTAGGCTCTAAACCAAAATCATATCCTAAATATAATCCCACATTAATAGCTAAGTTTTGTGCAAAGAATATAGAATAATCAAAAGTTAATTTTATATAAGGTATAACTTTGGTAATAAAATTACTGGAAATATAATTATAATCAATTTTTGTACTGCCTTTAACACTTCCTATTTTATAATAATATTTACCACCTAAAGGCACTTTCACTCCAGCACCAATACCTATAGCAAAATTATAAATATTAAACTTTGGAAGTATTCCAACTTGAAGGCTTTCAAAAGTATAAGTATCAGAAATATTTTTATCAAGCTTGCTTATATAAGAATAACTATCATGGCTATAACCTAACTCTCCAAGCACACTCACACCCATATTATTATTAATAGCAAACATATATCCAAGCTGAGCAGAAACACCAGCATCTAAACCAATGCCGTTATTTTTACCAATAGCATTTCTAACTTCACCATTATGAAGATTATTATAATACTCTCCCCAATCAGTTAAATCATAATCATAAACTCCAAAACTCATGCCAACAGGCACATTTAAAATAAACTCAAATCCGCTAGCCGCAAAACTTGTAGCTGTTATAAAAATAAAAGCAAAAATAGAAAATATAATTTTTTTCATAAATTGCACCGCCAATTTTATAATATGTTATATATTATATTATAACTTTTTCATAAATTTTTCCATAATTTTATACATTTTTATTTACAAATACAAAAAAATAAATATTTTCTAATATCCAATAATAGCAGAATCGGTTCTATAGTCGCACCCGCCATATAATACATTATTCTCATTTCTAAATACTATCTGACCTCTTCCAAAATATCCAAAACCATTTAATTTGTCTTTTTTTATTATATTATGCCCCTTACTCTGAAGCTCTGATGCTAAATTACTATCAAAATTATGTTCTAACTCTATATTTTTTTCACCCACCCATTGCCATCTTGGCTTATCTAAAGCACTTTGAGGATTAAGATTATCATCTATCATATTTCTTAAAACCTGCAAATGACCCTGAGGCTGCATAAAAGCCCCCATTACTCCAAAAGCCCCAATAGGTTTATTATCTTTGCATAAAAAACCAGGTATTATAGTGTGATAAGGCTTTTTTCTTGGTGCTATAAAATTTGCTGATGATTTATCTAATGAAAAATTAGCTCCCCTATTATGTAGTGCTATCCCTGTCTCTGGTATCACTATTCCAGAACCAAAGCCCATATAATTACTCTCTATAAAAGAAACTATATTTCCATAAGAATCAGCAGCTGCTAAATAAACCGTATCTCCGCTATTAAATATATAATTTGAAGGCTCTAATGCTTTATTTTTAGTTATAAGTTTTGCCCTTTCTTTGGCATACTCTTTTGAAAGCATTTCCTCTATTTTTACTTTCATATGCCTTTCATCAGCTATATATTTTTTTGTGTCTGTGAATGCAAGTTTTAATGCTTCTATATCATAATGCGTATTTAACTCATCAAAATTGCTAAGTATATTTAATGCCATTAATACTGTTATGCCATGACCATTTGGAGGTATTTCATAAACATCATATCCTCTATAGTTTGTAGTTATAGGCTCTACCCAAGTCGGATAATAATCATTTAAATCATCTTTAGATAAATAGCCTCCATATTTTTTCATAAATCTATCTATCTTTTCAGCAATCTCTCCCCTATAAAAACTCTCTGCATAAGTATTTCCTATTTCAAATAAAGTTTTCGCATGATGAGGAAGCTTTACAATACTTCCAACTTCTGGAGCTTTGCCTTTAAAACTAAAAGTGTCAAACCAATATTTAAACTCTTCTTTATTATCAGAAACCTTCAAATAATTATTAAAAGCAATATTCCAATCGAAAGCTACTTGCGGCTGTAATGCATATCCATCTTGGGCATATCTAATAGCAGGCTCCAAAACTTCCAACAATTTTAACTTACCAAATTTTTTACTTAAAGAAGCCCAAGTTGCAGGAATGCCGCCAACAGTGATAGGTATTAGTCCATAATGAGGAACGCTATCTAAATTAAGCGACAATATTTTATCAACATCTAAATTTTTTGGTGAAAAGCCGCTTCCATTTATAGCATGCAATTTATTATCAAAATAAACTATAGCAAAAGCATCTCCTCCAAGACCATTAGAAGTAGGCTCTACAACTGTCAAAGCAGCAGCAGTTGCAATGGCACTGTCTATTGCATTTCCGCCCTTTTTTAATATTTCAATACCCGCCTCTGTTGCTAACACATTACTGCTTGCAACCATTCCCTTACTTCCAAATACAACATTTCTAGAAGAACTATATTCATTATTATAAAAATTAAACTTCATAAAAATACCAAAAAATATATTTATTTTAATTATATACTAATAAAAAAAATAAATCATCATTAAAAGCAAATAAATCTAATAATAAAAAGTAATTATTTGTATATTGACAATTTTTATTATATACTCTAATATTACTATATATAATAAAGTTTTTGGAGATAAAAATGGAAATATCGCAAAGAATTCAAAGGCTAAAAACTTCGCCTGTAAGAAAGTTAAACCCCTATGCCGAAGAAGCTGTAAAAAAAGGCATAAAAATCTATCATCTTAACATAGGTCAGCCTGATATTGAAACACCTAAAGTATTTTTGGAAGCTATCAGCAAATATAACGGTAAAACCCTCAAATATGAACATTCAAGAGGTATGAAACCGCTTATAAATAAAATACAAGAATACTATGAGAAAAAAATAGGCGTACATTATGAAGAAGATGAAATTAACATCACTAATGGCGGCAGTGAGGGATTATTATTTACTTTACTAGCTATTTTTGATGAAGGTGATGAAATATTAGTGGCAGAACCTTATTATGCTAATTACAATAGTTTTTATGATGTATTAGATATAAAAAGAAATGCCGTTCGTACTTATGCAGAACAAGGATTCCACCTTCCAAATCGTGATGAGATAGAAAAGCATATTACTCCAAAAACCAAAGCATATATGTTTTCAAATCCTTCTAACCCTACTGGGGTTGTATCTACAAAAGAAGAGCTTGATGATATTGCTTATCTTGCTAAAAAGCACAATATGTTTATTATAAGCGATGAAGTTTACAGAGAGTTTGTTTATGGCGACAGAAAGGCTATAAGTTTTGGTACTTACAAAGATTTAGCAGAAAATGTTGTTATAGTTGACTCTATATCAAAAAGATTCTCTGCTTGCGGTGCTAGAATTGGATGTGTAATAAGCAAAAATAAAACATTTAGCACTGCTGTATTTAGAGAATGTCAGGCTAGATTATCTGCTCCTACACTTGAGATGGTTGGCGCTGCTGCTTTGTATGACTTGCCTGATAACTATTTTGAAGATGCTAGAAAAGAATATGATAACAGAAGAAAAATCATGTTTGAAGAGCTTACAAAGATGGACGGCGTTGTAATGAAAGAGCCTGAGGGAGCTTTCTATGTACTTGCTAAACTTCCTGTAAAAAATGCTGAAGATTTTGCTATTTGGTTGCTTAAAGACTTTAATCTTGATGGGGAAACTGTTATGTTTGCTCCTGGTGAAGGTTTCTATGCAACTGCCGGCTTAGGTAAAGATGAAGTGAGAATGTGCTATGCATTAGAGGCAAGAGACATAAAAAGAGCTATGGAGATTTTGAAACAGGGCTTAATTAAATACAAAAAAGAAGTAGAAAAATAATTTTCTAAAATAAATAAAGGGGCTGTGATAAACAGTCCCTTTTATTTTTATTGATTATCTCCTATATGAGAATATTTATTTATAACTCCAAAGAAATTATTAATAGTAGTTTGAGATATAAGCTTGTTCTCATAGTAATCTATTATATTATTTTTAAATAAAGCAGAAGCGAGTGCATCTTTATTATTTTTATTTATTTTGTAAGTTTGTTTGTCCTTATAATCAAACAAATCTTCTATTGTAATGAAATTAGGATTAATATCTTTAAGCTGAGTTATTCTTAAATTTGTATTTTTTGCTAACTCAGTAAATTGGTCAGCAGAATTATCTCCGTCAATTAAGAGAATTGGATTTTTTGATAATTGGGATAAAGATTTTATTATATCATTTTTCTGTCTTTCATCATTAGGTCTTCCAACTCCATTAATAGGCATAAAAGCAATATTTATTTCTTTATTTTCTATATGCTCCAATAATAATTTGAAAGCTGTAAGATAATTATAATCTGTAATCCCTTCAACATATATTATTCTTGTGTCTCTTGTAATATCTATATGCTTAACACCGAATGCATTAATAATTTTTTCTAATGAATCTACTTTGCCGTAAGTTGCAGAGAAATCATTTTCTATTTTTACACCTATTCCATTTTGTTTTACTTCTACTATTTTTAATTCATCTAAATAATTAATGTCAGCAAAATAAGGAATTTGTATAGATGTAATTATGGTAATACCATTATCTTTTGCAAACTGTTTTAAAAATTTTCTTAGTTCTTTTATTAGAGGTACAGACAAATGTTGTTCAGGCTCATCAATAATGATAATATCTCCTTTCTTTAATTCATTAGGATTTATTGTATTGAAAAATAAGCTAAAAAACCAATTAAAGCCATCAGATTCATTATCTAAATTTGTAAGCCCATTTTTAGTTTCAAAATAGATTCTTATATAGTTAGTTTCTAAAATTATTTTGAAAACATAGTCATTATTAGATTTATAAAGCTCATTGAATCTTTTGGATATAGTATCTTCAAAGAGCCTATTTATTTCATTTTCTTTTTGTTTTGAGAAAGATACATCAGATACTATATAATCATAATTATTTATTAAATATTTATATGTTTCCATATTACTAGTAGATTTAAATAATGAGTATAAAAAAGAAGAGTTTTTTACATTATCTTTATTTATAGTTAACTCTTCATTTTTTATATTTAGTTTATTATGAACATATACCGATGTTATCTCTAATTCACAATCATATTTCATAATATTATTAATAAACTCATCATTAGGATCAATAATATTGTTTTCTATATCTCTATAAGCTTTTTGAATATTAAATTCGTATTTTTTATAAAAATTATTTATATTATAGTAGTCACTATCTAACAAACATTTTAAGAATTTACCTTTATCAATATATGTATATTCATTTTGATAATATATTTTTGTTAAATAATTAATTATATATCTATTTATTTCTTCATCATCAAATAACATTTCTGAATATATTTTTTCTAATTCTTTATTTTTAATTAAAATATTATAAATTATATTAGTTAAATCATTTATTTTTTCTAATTTCCATACAAGTTTATCATTTTCAATTTTCCCTATATATATATTTCCGCTATCTGTTTCAATAAATATTTCTAACTCTGGTTTGCATTCTAAAAAATCATCTATTTTAGGGTTATCTCTTTTATCATCTATGCCGCCTTTAAATGCTTTTTCTACCGCTGAGAGTATGTTGCTTTTACCAGTGCCATTTGCTCCTATAATGCTTATCAATCCACCCTGACCTATATCCCCATTAAGATATAATCTGCCATACTTTACTTCATCTTCTTTTTCTTTATCTGATGCTTCTTCATTTATTATTACAGGGTTAATATTTCTAAAATTTTTAATTGTTACGTATCTTTTCATAAATACTCCCTTATAATTTTTTATTTGCTTTTATCTTTATTTGTAAGTCTCATAACATAATTAAATTTAATATTTTATATTTGATATATTCATAGTATAGCATATTTATAAAAATCTCAATATTTTTATATTAATGATTTATTTTAAATACAAATTAAAAGAAAGTGATTTATATACAAATAAAAAAGAGGCTGTAATAAAACAGTCTCCTTTATTTTGTTTAGTTAAAAATTATTTTTTATTTTAAAGCAGCATTCAATTCTGTATATCCGCCGTCTTTAAGATAATTCACATTTTTAAATCCATTGTCAAGCATATATTGAACTGTTTTGCCTGAACGTCCGCCGCTTTTACAATAAAACATATATTTTTTATTTTTATCTAATGACAATATTTTTTTAGCATAGCCTTTAGCTCTATAGTCAATATTAATAGCACCTTTGATAGTTCCTGTTTGCTTTATCTCTTCTGGTGTTCTAACATCAATTAATACGATGTTTGGATCAGACTTCCATAAAGATATAAAATCTTTAACAGCTAAGCCATTTTTATTGACAACTTTCACATTGTCAAGCTCGTACACAATCTCATTAGTTTGTGTTGTTTGGGCATTAGAAATAATTGTTGTTATTAATAATGCCAAGATAATAAAAATATTTCTTTTCATAGGTATACCCCTTAGTAGTATTTTATATTATTATTAGACGAATATATATAATAATAAGTTCCCAAAATATAAAAATAATTTTTTAATTTTTTATATATAGCTTGTTATTATTATGATTATTTCATCTTTGCTGTCTAATAAAAAGTCTTGAGTAGGATTTAAAAGTATATCATCATACCTTTTTATTCCTATTATAATAATTCCCCTATCAAGCAAATCAAAATAAGCATCTTTAAAAGTTTTATTATCATTAAAATATTTTGAATATGATGATATTATTATGTCTTTTCCATTTTTACTTAAAAGCCCATAAAACAAATACAATATATTATAGTCAATAGAAGCCTGAGCCATAAGCATACCTATTAACTTACCGCTTACTATAAAATCTCTAACATCATCAGAATATATTAAATTCCTTTTCTGTATAGAGTCTAATAAAGATAATATAGATAATTGTATATTTTCTTTTTTTATTATTTGTCTTATGATAAGAAGTATATTTATGCTTTTTGCATCTGTTATGCTGTCTTCAGATATTAAAACTATTTTTGTTATATTAGAGCTTTTTATTTTCTCCAATAAGAATTGATATTTGTTTTTATGCATTTTTATGGCATCATAACTTAAAGATTCTAAGTTTGCATTTTCTATATATTCTTTTATCTCTCTTACAACATCATTATTGTTTTTCTCTTCAGATATTAACAAAATATTATGAATTATATTATTGTTATTATATTTATCATTTTTATTTGCAGTTATGATATCGTTTTTATCATTATTTTTATAGAGAGTAACTAATTTATCATTTTTCTTTATTATATATTTACTGTCAGGTACTTTTAAAAACTCCATATCATTTTCTATTATACCAACAAGTATTATTCCTTTATTCATATATTTTAAAGCAGCTTCTTCAAATATATCATCTTCAAAATTATGATTGCTTTCTATTTTAAAATCATTGCCATCATTAGAAAATAAATCTTCATAAACGCTGCTAAGACCTGTATATATAATGCTTTGAGAAATAAGTTTATATAATAATTCATATTTATAAAGTATATGCACAGTAAAATTTTCATCTTCCATAGATTTTATTATTTCTATAGTATCTTCATTATGAACCAAAAGGCATATATTTATTTTTTCCTCATTACTGCCATCTCTCTCTTCATTTAAAATCTTTTTTAATGCAAGTAAAATATTCAATGACTCAGTATCATCATTATTAATAATAGATATACTAGAACATTTTTTTATATTAAGAAGTTTTATATTTTCTATTCTGCTAGTAGAGCCTTCTCTTATAATAATATTAGATTTTCTATAACCTTTAATAAAAGAAACTCTCTTCCTAATAATATCAACATTATGCTCAGAAAGTAATACTATATTTTTAATTTTTGCAATTAAGAACTCTTCTATAATAGTAAGTGCCTCTTCTCCATATCCAAGTATTATAGAATGCCCCTTTTCCATAATGAAAGCATTACCCTTACTTAAATTGTTTATTCTATCTTGCAATGCTTTATTAATCATAGCAATAAGAGAACCCCAACCGCATACACCTATAAAAGTAACCATTAAAAAAGTAATAACAAGTCCAAAACTTCCGTCTACAGATGATATATTACCAGTATCTATAAATTGCATCAAACTATCCCAAAAAGCATCTTTTATAGGATAATTAAAAACTAGTATTATAAAAGCAGAAACTATTAAAAGAATAATTATTATAACGCAAACTAAAAGCATTAATTGATAGAATAAGCCTTTATTAAGCATTCTATCAATTCTATACTTAAAGTATTTAAATATTTCTTTAATCATATTTTATTATTTATAAGTTCTAAAATAATCCAAAATATCTTTATATTTTTTTACATTGCTGCTTCCAGATAACAAAACAAACTTGTCAAAATTCTCATAAACTTTTTTACCATATTCCACTTCTTTAGCAGCATCATTATTTTTTACAGCTTCATCATATTTATTTTTATATATAATAGCAAGTGAATAATAAGAATTAGGATCCCCTCTCAACTCTAAAGCCTTATTATACATTTCTATAATTTTTTCTTCATTATATTCTTTTTGTAAATATATAGCACCATACATATAAACATCACCCAAATTAGAATATGCAGGATGCTCTTTTAATTCTTTTTTATTTCTAGAATCCAATACACTAATACAATATTTTAATTGAGCATAAGCCTTTGGACTTCCGTCAAATTTACTTAAAGAACTTCCATATTTTGCTACTATATCTAATTGCTCATCTTTGCTAGGTGTCATAGGAACAGAGAAATCTTCTTGAGCTAATAAAATAGTACTGAAAATAGTAAAAAATAATATAATATTTCTTTTCACGTTCACCCCTTAAAGTAATAATATGCAATAATTATCGTAATAAATATAAAAATAATATAAAAATAAAAAAGTAAAAAAGTTATTGACAATATAGTTATTTATTCTATAATTTACACATTAGTTATTACATATTTATAACCCTATACCCATGGAGAATTATTTATGGCTACAACCAAAAAAACAACAACCCAAAAAGAAACAGCTGTAAAAAAAACAGCCGTAAAAAAAGAATGTTGCTGCCGCTCCTAAGAAAACTGCTGCTAAGAAAACTACAGTAAAAAAAGAATCTACTCCTAAAAAGTCCACAGTAAAAAAAGAAACAGTTAAAAAATCTACTACAGCTTCAGCAAAAAAAACTACATCTAAAAAGGCAACTACAGCAAAAGAATCAGTTTCTGCTAAAAAAACAGCTGCAACTAAAAAAACTGCTGTAAAAAAAGAAACAACAGCTAAAAAAACTACAACTGCTAAAAAAACAACCACAAAAAAAACTGGCTAAAAAAAGTAAAAAAGAAGAAGAAATAGTTATTAAAGTAGAAATTGAAGAAGAAGAAACAAAGCCTCAATATATACCTGATGATGTTGATATTGTTAGAGAATTACCTGATAGATATAATGAAACTAAATTAACTTTAATGATGAGAGACCCTGAATGGTGCTTTTTCTATTGGGATATATCTGATTATGATATATCTTATCACTCTTTGAAAAATCGCAGAATTTCTGTGAGAATATTTCATGTATTTGGTTATGATATTACAAATGGTGAAATACATAGAGAAATTGATGTTAATGCTATTTATGGAGATAGATATATAAACTTAGCTATGCCTCATGCTTATTTTATTGCTGAGTTAGGTTATTATGATGAGAATAACAGATTTATTGTATTAGCTAGAAGCAATATGATATATGCTCCAAGAGATTCAATCAGCAGTAATTATGATGAAGAATGGATGGTTAATGAAGAGATTATTAAATTACTTAAAGCTCCTAAAGCTTTGAGAGAAAGTTTATCTTCTGCTACTATATTTGAACTTATTGATTTAAGAGCAAATCATTTACAATCATCATCTTCTTCACTCTTTAGAAGAAAGGAATAATCATTAGCGGTATTAATTTTTTGTAAATAAATTTGTTAGTTAAAAAGACTCAAATTAATGCCGCTAAAAATAATACATATAATGTAGAATCTATTAATATAGAAAATAAATGTCTGCTTGTTATCACTCTTCTTTTCATTACTATAAATGATATTATACTGCTATATAAAACAGGTATAAAATATTTCATATTATTAAAGTCTGAGAAAAATATATTTGCTATAATTACACCTATTAATAATATTATTGGTATAATAGCTGTAATTATTGCCAATTTATCTGAATCTATATAAGTAGTTAGAGTAACAGCTCCTGCTATTTTATCACTTTGTGAAAATTTTATTTCTATTAAAGCTTGTCTTATAAACATAAATATAAAAACAATGCTCACAGAAAATAAATAAGATAATGTATTTTCTTTTAATATGTTTCTATTAAGAAGCAGTATAGAACCATTTAAAAGCGTTGTAACTGCAATAGATATAATTATAGCTTTAAATGGAACTAATTTTTTAAATAATCTAAAGAAGAAAGAGTGATTAAATCTATCATTTTTTTCAAAGCTAATATTGTATGCAGTTCCTAAAAGTGTAGATAATATTGTAAGCATTAATATACCAATATCAACATTGTATGCAAGATAAAACATAATCAATGCACTTACAACAATAATAGTTAAAAATGCTGGTTTATATTTTTGATAAAAAAGGTATCGTCTTTTGTCGCTGATTTTAATAGTATAATTGCTGTATCCATTACCCAAACTCATAAATAAATAATATAATGCCACTATCACCCCTATTCTATATTGAAAGGGTTTATTTAAAATATCATAAATAGCATAAGACATTAAAAAAGCACCGAAAGAAAAAAATATATAACCATAATTAAGAAAATCAAATATTTTATTAATACCTCTATAAAAACTGCTTGAATAATTATCTTTTATAGTTTGGGCAATATCTTCTATTAACCAATCAGGAGTGGAAGCACCTGCCATTATACCTACATTTTTGTATGGGGTAAGGTCTATTTTCTCCAAATCTTCTTTAAACTCTACATAAAATGAAGGCTTTATACTGGAAGCTATTTTGTATAAGTTTCTAGTATTACTACTCTCACTTCCGCCTATAACAAGAACTACATCATTTCTTTTAGCTATATCCAATATTTCATTTTGTCTTTGTTCGGTAGCTTCGCATATTGTATTTTTTATTATTAATTCAGAGTTTTTGTATTTATCTTGTATTTGAGAAACGAATTTGTTAAATGTTTCTTTTTGAAGGGTTGTTTGAGCTACGATAAGAGTTTTTTTATCATCTTCTGGAAGCTTTTCTATATCTTCGTCTTTATAAACAACATAAACATCTTTAGCAAAACCGCATACACCGATAATTTCAGGGTGAGTAGGATTGCCTATAACAATAACCCTATAACCTAATGAACTATGTTTTTTTACTAGAGCCTGAATTTTTGCGACATATTTGCAAGTAAGATTAACTATTTTTTTTGCATGACTAGATAAAGCTTCTCTTCTTTCTGGTGATATGCCATGTGCTCTTATAATTACAGTTTTATCATCAAGCACAGACATATCATCTTCAGTATCTTCGTAGGTTTTAACGCCTGTTTTTTCAAGCATATCTAAAGTTTGAGGATTATGTATAAGATGACCGTCTACATAAATCTCTTCACTGCTTTTAGAGGCTTGAGAAAAAGTTTTTTCAACGGCATATTTAACACCGTCACAAAAACCTGCGAATTTTCCAATTTCTACTTTCATTATTTAGCTTTTACTACTTTGTTTCCTTTAATACATTTAGTGCAAACCAAAGCTTTTTTAGTAGAACCATTAAGTTCTATTTTTATATTTTGCAAGTTAGCATTGAATGAGCGTTTAGTTTTAATATTTGAGTGGCTAACGCTATGTCCATTCTGTTTACCTTTGCCACATATTTCACATACTCTTGCCATCATTTCCTCCAAAAAAAGTTAACAATAATTTTGCAGTTAGTATATAATAAAAACATAATATAGTCAATACTACACTGCAAAATTTTTACTATTATAAAATTTATAAAATTATGTATTTTTAATTATTTCACCCTGTCGCCTGTGCTGTAATAATAAACCCACTTAGCTATATTTTCAGCATGGTCCCCCATCTTCTCAAAATACTTAGCTATCATCATCAAATATATAGCCTGGTCAGCATTCTCAGTTCCGCTCTTTATTAAATTAACCATAGCATCACGCATCTTGTAGAATAATTTATCCACATAATCATCTCTCTCTATAACACTCTTAGATAATTCTCCATTTTTCTCTTTAAATGCCTTAAGACAATTATTAATCATCTCATCAATAATATTAGACATCTCTATTATAGTTTCAATATTATTTTTATACACATTTCCTTCTAATAAAAATCTAAGCAAATCGCATATATCCTTAGCCTGGTCACCTATTCTCTCTAAATCTGTAGCTATCTTTAATGCTGATGAAACTATTCTTAAATCTGTTGCAACAGGGTGTTCTAATAAAAGCATTTTTAATGATGAGCTTTCTATTTTGTAAGATATTCTATTTATATTTCTGTCATTTTCTATAACTTGATTTGCTAATTCAATATCTCCATTTGTTAAAGCCTTTGTAGAGTTTCTTAAAGCCTCTATTATCATATCTCCTGCTTCAACAACATATTCTGTTAATTTATTTAATTCTTCTTCAAATTTTTTCATTTTTTTAACTCCATTTTTATTATAAATTATAAACAATAAAAATTAACCAAATCTTCCAGTAATGTATCTCTCTGTTCTTTGGTCTTGAGGCTTAGAGAATATCTCTTCAGTATCTCTATATTCTATAATCTCACCAAACAAAAAGAAAGCCGTCTTATCAGAAACTCTCATAGCCTGCTGCATATTATGCGTAACTATTACTATAGTGTATTCATTTTTAAGCTCATCAACAAGGTCTTCTATTTTACCAGTACTTATTGGGTCTAATGCACTTGTAGGCTCGTCCATAAGAAGTATTTTTGGATTAACAGATAAAGCCCTAGCAATACATAATCTCTGCTGCTGACCTCCAGAAAGACCTAAAGCATTTTTATTAAGTCTGTCTTTTATATCGTCCCAAATAGCAGCCTTTGTTAAACTATATTCAACTATCTCATCTAGCTCTGATTTCTTTTTTATTCCAAAAGTTCTTGGTCCATAAGCAATATTATCATAAACGCTCATAGCAAAAAGATTAGATTTCTGAAAAACCATTCCTACATTTTTTCTTAAATACGATACATTAACATTTTTATTATATATATTAACTCCAGCTATTTCTATATCCCCTTCTATTTTGCAGTTTGGAACTAAATCATTCATTCTATTAAAAGTTTTTAAAAGAGTAGATTTTCCGCAGCCAGAAGGTCCTATAAAAGCTGTTACGCTGTTTTTGTTTATATCAATATTTATCTTTTTTAAAGCCTGAAAAGATTCATAATATAAATCTAAATCTCTAACTTTAATAGCTATATCAGTATCAAAATTGAAGTTTACTGTATTATTTAATTCATTAGCCATATATATTTAATCCTCTTAGAAATTTAATAATCTTTTTTTAATTTTGTATTCACTAAAAATAATGAAGCATTAAGAAGTATAACCATTATAAGCAAAATGCTTGCAGTAGCGAATGTTTGATTAATGTAAAGACCCTCGCTTGAAAACATCCACATCATAACAGAAAAAGAACTTCCAGCACTAAAATAACCCTTAGGCATATATCTAACAGCACCTGCAGTATATATTAAAGCAGCACTCTCTCCAACTATCCTACCAATACTTAAAATAACAGAAGTCATTATTCCAGAGAAACCGCAAGGCAAAACTATCTTAAATATTGTTCTTACCTTTGAAGCTCCTAATGCCAAACTACCCTCTCTTAAACTTGCAGGTATTGATAATAATGTCTCTTCTGTTTGTCTTATTATAGAAGGAAGTATTATTAAAACCAATGTGAGAGAACCTGCTAATATGCTTCTTCCCATGCCAAACAAATTAGCAAATACCAACATACCAAAAAGCCCAAACACTATTGAAGGTATTCCTGATAAACTGTCTGTAAATATTCTTATTATAGATATTAATTGACTCTTTGCTTTTGAATATTCTGTTAAATAAATAGCAGCAAATACTCCTAATGGAATAGCTATTATTAAAGACATAAAAAGCATCATAGAAGTAGAAACTATTGCAGGCAAAAGCGTCATTTGAGAATTGTTGCTTTCACCAAATAGTAAATTTAATGTTATATGAGGAAGCCCTCTAATAAGTATAAATAATACTATAAATACTAAAAGCAATGTAGATACAATAGAAGCAAACACAGAAATATATTCTAAAATACTAGCCTTTATAGTACTCATTTTCATGTCAAACTTCTTAAAAGAAAAATCATTTATATTTGTTTTAAGCTCTTTGTTTTTTCTAAAAAGACTAGAAAAAGAAAATGAAAAATATAAATTATTTCTTTTTAGAATAGAAAGTACTATATTGATAATAAGTATAAATATAAGAAGCACAAAAGCAGTTGCAATTAATGCGGACCTATGATTACCTGTTGCATAACCCATCTCTAATGCTATATTAATAGTCATAGTTCTAAAATATGAGAATAAATCTTTAGGTATAAAAGGAGCATTACCTGCCACCATCATAACAGCCATTGTTTCCCCAATAGCCCTACCCATACCAAGCACTATAGCAGAAAATATTCCAGACTTTGCTGCCTTTACTATAACACCAAAAATAGCTTGTGAATGAGTGTTACCCAAAGCCCTAGCACCGTCATAATAATATTTGTAAACAGCTTCCAAATTGTATCTTGTAATTGATGTTATAGTAGGAAGTATCATTATAGCAAGTATTATAGAACTAGCTAACACACCTTCGCCTACATCATTAGGAGATAAGTTTTTTAGAAAAGGAACTAATACCACCATTCCAAAAAAACCATAAACTATAGAAGGAATGCCCGCAAGCAAATCTATTACCTGAGATAATATTACTCTTATATTTTTTGGAGCAAACATTGATATATAAACTGCCGTAAAAAAACCAAATCCTCCTCCAAGAAATACAGAAAGAATTGTGATATATAAAGAGCCTACAATCATCGGCAATATTCCAAAGTCCTTTGTTGAAGGCGACCAATTCATTCCAAAAACAAATTTAAAAAATCCAACCTCTTTAAATATTGGCACACTATAGATAAATATAAAAATACATATTGAAAATACAACTATAACTGAAAATATAGAACATATAAAAAATACATATCTCATTATATTATCTATTATTTCATTAAACTTATATTTATTAATATTCTTACTCAAAATACATGTCCTTAAAAATTACTTAGAAATAAAAAAAGCCGATATACAAAAAATATTGTACATCGACTTATTCATTTCAAATTAGTTAGCTACATAGCCGTTTTCATTTATGACCGCTTTCCCTGCTTCACTATTAATGAAGTCTAAGAATGCCTTAGTTCCTTCATCGAGCTCAACACCCTTTTTAGTGAATATATAGAAAGGACGGTATAGCTTGTAGGCATCACTTTTAATATTTTCTACTGATGCTTGAACATATTCATTTTGACCTTTTGCTTTATATGCTAAAGGCTTTATTGTATCATCAATAGAACCCAAAGAAATATATCCAATCTTTGAAGCATCACTCATTACTGATGTTTTAACCTTTCCTGTTCCATCTAATATTTCAACAGTTGCAGGTAATGGATTTTCTTTGCCGATAGAAGTTAAGTCTGTAAAAGCACTTCTTGTACCAGAACCGTCTTCTCTTGAAATAGATTTAGTTACAGTTCCTATAGCAGTATTATTCATGTAAAGATTGTATAATTCTTCTTCGCTTATCTGAGCAATGTCAGCATCTTTATTAGCGATGATTACTATACCATCTTGACACAATAAATAAGCATCTAAACTTGGTAACTCATCTTCTTTCAAATTTCTTGAAGCCATACCTATATTGTTGTTTCCGTTTATAGTGTCCTGAACTCCAATAGTTGAATCTGATGTTTCTACTGTTACAGTATAGTTGGAATTAACTTCTTCAAACTTTTCAGCTAATTTGAACATTAGAGGGGAAACTGAAGAAGAACCTGTTATAACGATATCAGTAGAACTAGAGGCGCCGCCGCCGCAAGAAGTAAGCATGAACATACTTACGAGACTTAAGAAAATCAAAATCTTTTTCATAATATTGATTTACTCCTAAATAGTTTTAATTGCCAAATTAAAAATAGTAGCTCTTAAATTGACACAAGTCTTATATAGTAAAATCAAAATTATGTCAATACAGAAATGAAAAATTATTTTGTTTTTTCAAAATTATTTTTTATTAGATTAAAATATATTAATGAAGAGTTTTATTAAATAATAAGTTTTTTAAATAATTTTATAAAAAAATTCTATTTCAAAATTAAATTAAACATCTCTATATAAAATATTATTTTAATTAATAATATAGAATTATAAATTATGTAAACTAAATTATGTTATTTAAAATATGTAAACTCAATTATGTTAATTATCTTATACTCTTCTTTAAATATTAATCAATCTTTTTTATTATCCATTGAATAGCTATAGCATCTTCCACTATCTCTCCAAGCACAAGCCCAATATTCATTAACTCTTCTCCAGTGTAGATTTTATCAAAGTCATTTACTTTATATTTACTTTTAGGCTCTAATGCCTCTAAACGCAAACGCTTTGTTAATAAATTAGGAACCATATTTATTTGCACATAATTTACAACTATAGTTTTTTCATCAATACTCTTATGAAGCCAAGCATATTCATTACCATAATCTAAACCTTTTAATCTGTAAAGACTTCCAAACTGAACAGTACTTCTTATGAGTTTATAAACTTCCAATTTTTCTGATATAATTTTTTTATCTTCTTTACTTATTTTATTTAAGTTTAATTCTAATCCCAAATTACCCCACATAGCAACATTTGCTCTTGTTTCTATAGTTTCCTTCCTATGTGTTTGATGATTAGGTATATCAGAAATATGGCAAGCTAAAGATATTGAAGGATAAATTAAAGAAGCTCCATATTGTATAGCGAGTCTTTCTATAGCATCAGTATCATCACTTGTCCAAACCTGAGGCATATAATAAAGCATACCAGCATCGCATCTTCCGCCGCCTCCTGCACAGCTTTCAAATAATATATTAGGAAATGCATTAACAATATTTTCTAATACACTGTAAAGACCTAACATATATCTATGAGATTGTTCCTTTTGCTTTTCAGGTTTTAGATAAGATGAACCTAAATTTGTAATATTTCTATTCATATCCCATTTAACATAAGAAATATTATTTTTTGATAAAATATCAGTCATAAAGTTTATTATATAGCCGCATACTTCAGGATTACTTAAATCTAATACATACTGATATCTTGAAGTCTCTATTTTTCTGCCTTTAACTTGAATAGCCCACTCTGGGTGTTTTCTAAATAAATCACTATCAGGAGATACCATTTCAGGTTCAAACCATAATCCAAAACTTAATCCAGTTTTATTTATATCATCTATCAAAGCAGACAAACTTCCGCCAAGTTTTTTTTCATTAGGTATCCAATCTCCCAAAGAACTTTTATCATCATCTCTTTTACCAAACCAACCATCATCTAATACAAATAATTCAGCTCCTATATTTTTTGCCTCTTTAGCTAATTTTAAAAGACTTTCTTTATTAAAATCAAAATAATTGGATTCCCAACTGTTTATCAAAATAGGACGCTCTTTATAAGCATATTTTTTTGACATCAAACAATCTTGATAAAGTTTATGGAAAGTTCTCGACATATCACCTAAACCTTTGTTTGTATATACAAGCACAGCTTCAGGAGTTTGAAACTTTTCATTAGGCATTAATGTCCAACCAAAATCAAAATCATTTATTCCCATTTGAAATCTAGTATTTAAATGCATGTCCACTTCAACACTTGCTTTAAAATTTCCGCTGTATACGAAATTCATAGCATATACTTCCCCATTATTTTCATCAGCATTAGGAGATATTAAAGCAGCAAAGGGGTTTTGACCATGTCCTGATGCACCTCTCACACTTCCTATAGACTGCATTCCCTGCTCTAATTTCCTTCTCTTAATATGACATTCTCTTCCCCAAGCACCAGACAAATGAAGCAATTCAAAATTTGATTCCTGAAGGTCTATATTTGCTGACATTATTTTTTCTATGTATAAAGAATCTGTTTCATGTTTATTTATTACTTTTACTGATTTTGTTATTGCATTATATTTTTCAAATACAGCTAAAGTAATTGTTACTTCAATTTTTTTCAACTCATCAAATAAAACTAATTCTAATACTTCACTATGCTCATCTGATAACACTGTAGGAAGTCCTTCTAATTTCTTTTTAGTTTTATATATGTTATGTGATTTATAACGCAAGTCTGTTATTCTTGAACCGTCTCTATGTAGAAAATGAAATGCTGGTTCTTTTAAATCTGTGTAACCGTAAGAAGGATATATTTGAGGTATTACTTCAAGCTGAAATTTTTTTCTATTATCAGTATATGCCATATAATTAGCTTCAGTTATTTCATCAATAATATAATCTATATTGTTTGCCTCTATTTTTGCCCCCCAATAAGGCATAAATACATAATTATCTTCATGAACCATTAATACTAAAGATGATGAGATAGTGTTTAAAAAGAATAGTTTTCTTTTTTTATGATTTTCGATAATACTAATCATTTTACATAACTCTTAAAATAAATTGATATAAATAAAATTATAATATTTCTAAAATATATAAAACTGTTCTCATTATGTCAACTTATTATTATTGTTTTTATACAAAAAAGTTTTAATATACTTAAACAATGAATAAAAATGCTATAAAATATATTTTTAAAACAATAATAGCCAACCGAAACAAATCGATTGACTATTATCGTATTATTTATGGAGATTGTTATTTAGTTATCTATTTTATTTTATATCCTTCTCATCAAAACCTAATGCTTTGGCAACCCCAAGTCCATAAGCTTTATCAACATTCATACAGTTTTTAATATGTCTTAATTGTACTTCTTTAGTAACACCATTCATATCTCTTGCTGTATTTTCAAACAACACTTGTTTTTGTGCATCTGTCATAAGATTAAATAAAGCTCTTGCATCTGTATAATAATCATCATCATCTTCTCTATGGTCATATCTATAAGCATCACCGTAAATCTTCAAAGGCGGTTCAGCATATTCTCTTTGCTCTTTCCATTCACCTTGTGAGTTTGGTTCATATTCTACTTTAGAACCATTAGACTCTACTCTCATGTATCCGTCTCTGTGATAAGTATTAGCTTTAAACTTAGGAGCATTTACTGGAATGCTAGCATAATTTACACCTAATCTATATCTTTGAGTATCAGTGTATGAGAATAATCTTCCTTGAAGCATTCTGTCTGGTGAGAATCCAATACCTGGCACTATTGTAGAAGGGCTGAATGCTGATTGTTCTACTTCTGCGAAATAGTTTTCAGGGTTTCTATTTAATTCTAAAACACCAACATCAATTAGAGGATATTCTTTTTGCGACCAAGTTTTAGTTAAGTCAAATGGATTTCTTTTGCTTGCATTTGCTTGTTCTTCAGTCATTATTTGAATTTTCATATCCCATTTAGGGAAGTCACCTCTTTCTATAGCTTCAAACAAATCTTTTTGAGAGCTTTCTCTGTCTTTTGCTATTATTGCTGCAGCTTCTTCATCTGTAAGGTTTTTAATTCCTTGCTGAGTTTTGAAATGGAATTTTACCCAATATCTTTTGCCTTCTTTGTTTATAAAGCTATAAGCATGACTGCTAAATCCATGCATATGCCTATAACTATAAGGTATACCTCTATCGCTCATATCTATAGTTATTTGGTGAATAGCTTCAGGAAGTGAAGTTAAGAAATCCCATTTGTTTTGAGCACTTCTCATATTAGTTTTTGGGTCTCTTTTTACAGCATGGTTTAAATCAGGGAATTTCAAAGGGTCTCTAAAATAAAATACAGGAGTATTGTTTCCTACCAAGTCCCAGTTTCCTTCTTCAGTATAAAACTTAATAGCAAATCCTCTTATATCTCTCTCAGCATCAGCAGCTCCCCTCTCACCTGCTACAGTAGAAAATCTTACAAATAAATCTGTTTTCTTTCCAACTTCAGAGAATATTTTTGCTTTAGTATATTTTGTTATATCATGAGTAACTGTAAATGTACCATAAGCCCCAGAACCTTTAGCGTGCATTCTTCTTTCTGGTATAACTTCTCTATCAAAATGTGCCATCTTTTCCATAAACCATACATCTTGAAGCAACATAGGTCCTCTTGCACCTGCTGTCATAGAATGTTGATTATTCTCTACAGGGGCACCAAATTCAGTTGTTAATTTTTTATCTGACATTTTAATTACTCCTTATTAGTATTAATTATTAATAAATATAATATACTACATAAACATACTTATTGCAAGAGAAAACTCCATATTTTTTATAAAATTTTGAATATTTTTTATTAAATCAAAAAATAAAATAACAAATACATATTAAAATTAGAATAATAAAGATAAATTAATAGACAAATATTTATTAGATTATAAAAAACGATAATAAAAAAGAGATGAATATAAAAAATACCCATCTCTTTTTATATAAAATTTAATAATAAAAAATTATAAATTAGCTTTCAATAATTCAATGATCTCTTCTTTACTTAATACTTTTCCATAAGAAAGAACCTTATCATCTAAAACCAAAGCTGGAGTTGACATAACACCATAAAATGCTATATCTTCCATATTTTCTACATGTTTAATAGCCAAATCAAGTTTAGCTTCTTCGATTGCAGCTATAGTATTTTCTTCTAATTTTCTGCAATTTTCACAGCCTGTGCCAAGTATTTTTACTCTTGCCTCAATAGGTTCTTCCTGTACTTTTTCCTCTTCACCGAAGGGATCTATAACAGGTCCTCAGCCACAGCCTCCATTACCAAAAAAAAGATCTTTAAATGACATATAATTTCTACTTAAAAATTTATTTTTTATTATATATAAATTATAACAATTTTTCTTTTAAAATGCCCATTAACTTATCTTCTGAAAGAATTTCACCATAAGAAACAAGCTCATCATTTATTATAAGCGCAGGCAAAGTCATAACACCATAATATGACATAAGAGCTTTATCATCAGTAGATTTAATAGGAAAATCAATATTTAATTTATTTACAGCATTTTGCAAATTAGTAAGCATATCAGCAGAGTTTTCGTTAGATAATAATAGAATTTTATCTACCTCTCTTTGTATACCCTCATCTTCTAGAGGATCAGGTAAACAGCCTCAGCCGAAATCTATTCTTTGCATATGCACCTCTTAAATGTTTTTTATATATACATCATACAGGTATATTGATATAATTGCAAATTTATTTTTAAAAAATATAATTAAATAATATATTTTATAAACTATTTTCTGTAAGCCATTCTCCTATAAGTATGTCTTATTCCCCTAAGAGCAATAGACATAGCCATAATATTTTCAGGCAATGACATTCCGCTATAAGCCGCATCTCCAATATGCACAATATCAGCACCTGCCATCTTTGACCATAAAGTCATCTCTCTAATAGTATTAACATCAGCACCCTCTTGAGAAGTACCTATAGCAGTTTTAGCTAAAGCCCCAAAACTATGTATTCTTTTTATCTGTTCATAAACAAAATCAACAGTATAACCAGGAAGTGTTGAAGGAGCACCAACCATTACAACATCAGCACCAGCTTTAACCATATTATCAAGCTCTTCCATAGAATATACATTATCTCCGCCTGCTCCATGCATCTTGCCTGCAATAATAAGAATTTTATCGCCGCAAACGCTTTTTAATTCTTTAGCAGATTTTGCTATGTTTTCTATTGTAACTCCTGTATTAGGGTTTCCTGTAAGAACAACATAATCAAAACCATATTTAAGAAGTTTCTCATAATTTTCTTTTGAAGCTCTAAAACCAGGATTATAATTGCTATCTTCTGGTACTGGCTCCAAATTAACGCCAATTAATCTTCCTGTAATTTTTTTTAAATCTTTTACTATATTATCATTATTTTTATTTATTTCATTAACCAAACCTTTTAATCTTGCAGAAAGCCAAGTTTGCTCTGAAGAATCAGGATTTTCTTTGTACAATCCCCAAATAAAAGGCTTATTCATATCAAATAAATTTAATGTAATAAAATCAGCACCGAATGCACTTGCTGCTTCTGCATTACTTACAGAATCTATTAAAGGCTGATGTCCGCAGCACACTTCTGCCATAACAGACCTTCCCTCAGATTTTTTTATAATATCTTTTAATAAAGATGCATTCATGTTTAATACATCTTCTAAAGCAAGTTCAAAAATTCTTTTACCCATAATAATATACTCTCCTTTTTAATTATTTATTTTCTTCTTTTAACTCTTCTAATAAAAGCTTTTTATCATAAGCTATTAAGAAAGGGAAATACATAGCAGTTAAAACAGCTAAATTAATTAAAACCAATATTATAGACTTCCAATCTCCTCCCGTAGCAAAATAAGCATATAAAGGAGCAGGGAAAGTCCAAGGCACAACAGCAACAGTCTGAGAAATAAAACCTATCTTAGTAGCTATATAAGAAATAACAACACATATCATAGGACCAGCAATATATGGAACCATTAAATATGGATTAAGCACTATAGGAGTTCCAAAAACTATAGGTTCATTAATATTAAACAAACAAGGAGCCAAAGAAGATTTTCCTAAAACTTTCATATATTTTGATTTTGCCACAAAAGCCATCAATATAACAAGTCCAAGAGTACCGCCGCCTCCGCCTATCCATACAAAAGCATAATAAAACTGATTTGTTAATATATAAGGTATAGCCTCGCCGCTTATATATGCCTGAGCATTAGCTTCAAAAAGCTGTAAAAGTATTGGCATAGTGAAAGCCTCTACTATAGAACTTCCATGAATACCCAAACACCATAAGAAACATATAAAAAACACCATTATTAATGCACCTGGCAAACTGTTTATTATAATAGGAAGCCAGAAGAATAATTTTTGTAATATTACATGTAAATCTATAATGCCTGAAGGAAATTGTTTTGGAAATAATGCTGGTATTAAATGAAGAAGTTCAAATAATGACACTATCACCAATAAAGGAATTAAAGCTTCAAATGACCTTATAACACCTTCAGGAACACCGTCCGGCATTTTTATAGTTAAGTTTTTCTTTTTAAAGAAATTAAATATAAAGCATACAACAATTACACATAGAAAACCTACAAACATTCCCTTACTGCCCATATTATCCATAGGTATTATAAGACCTAAAGATTTTAAAGGAGCTGAAGAAACATTAAAAGTCTCTCCAATATTAGGTAAACTATCTAATTTCAACAATTCCATCAAAGCAATCTGATTTTCCTCTGTTACTACAACTTGAGAAAATGATACAGCTTCTAATGCTTTAGTCCAATCTAAAGTCATAAAAAAAGCTATCAAAGAAATTAATATAGTTGGAATTGTAGGAAGCTCTAAATTTCTTGATAAATGATAGGCTGTACCTATTATAACAAATATAGATATAATACTCATAGTAGCCTGAAAAGGCATTAATATAATATCTCTATTTAATGCAATCCATTTAAAAAGTCCAACTGTCTCAAACCAAGAACTAGGAACAGGGGGATATGCTATAAGCAAGAAAAAACTACCAACTATAGTTATACTTATAACAGATATAACACCCTCTTTAATTGCACTAATATATTTATTATTAGACAATTTAACAACGCTATTAAGCAAAACATTTTCAATGAACTTATTCATAATTATCCCTTATATTTTTTTGAAGTATAAAATATAAGAGATAATTGTCAAACTAAAATATTACCACAATAATCTGGTAATAAATTGTTATTATCAGCCAATAATTATATTTTTATTAATATAATTTTTTACACAAAATAAAAAGACATTAAACAAATAACCTATTATTATTATACCCACAGTAACAATACCAACAAAAGTTATAAGCAAAGGCATCTTTACAACCTTTTTAATCATAATCATAGAAGGAAGAGAAAGAGCAGTAACAGACATCATAAATGATAATATAGTACCTAAACCAGCCCCCTTATAATATAAACTCTCAGCAATAGGAAGTGTACCGAATATATCAGCATACATTGGAATACCCACCAAAGAAGCCAAAGGCACAGAATACCAATTATTTTTTCCAAGTATAGCATTTATCCATGCTTCAGGTATAACATTGTGTATAAAAGCTCCAATTCCAACCCCTATAAATATATATAAATAAACCTTTTTTATAGTTTGCTTTACCTGGTTTTTTGAATATATTAGCCTATCTTTTTTTGTTCATCTTTGCTATTTCTATATTAGCATTAGATTTTATATTTTTCACAAAGTCTTCTAAATATCTCTCCATTTTAAGCTTGCCTATTATAGTGCCTCCCAAAACAGCAAGAACAAGTCCAACTACAACATAAGCGATAGCAATCTTCATTCCAAATACGCTTGAAAGAAGTATTAAAGAAGCCAAATCTACAAGAGGCGATGATATTAAAAAAGAAAATGTCATAGATATTGGTATCCCCGCAGAAGTAAAACCTATAAAAAGCGGTATAGAAGAACAAGAGCAAAATGGGGTAACAGTTCCAAAAAGTGCAGCTAATATATTTGCTGATATTCCATTAAATCTTCCTAATATTTTTTTAGTTCTTTCTGGTGGGAAGTAGCTTTGAATATATGATATACAAAATATTAACACTGAAAGAAGAATAAATATTTTTATAACATCATAAACAAAAAATTGTATAACGCCTTTTAATGTTTCTGACATAGCAAAATTATTTAATATATTGCCTATCAAAACATTAAGCCATTTCATTGATATTATTTGGTCTTGTATAAATATAAATATAGTTTTTATGTTTTCCATTTTTTAATATCCTAATTTTAATTATATTACTTTAATCACATTTGCATTTTATTTTCTTACTAGTTTTTGATTTATTTAAATTCTCTCCATAAGAGTTAAGAATCTTTTTTGCATCTTCAAAGCCTTGTTTATTTATACTATAATGAGTCCATTTGCCATCTTTTCTGCCGTTTACTATTTTGGCATCTAAAAGTATTTTCATATGATGAGATAATGTTGACTGAACTATGTTTAATTTTTCTAAAATTTTACAGGCACATATCTCCCCTTCTTTAAGCATATCTAATATTTGAAGTCTGTTCTCATCACAAAAAGCTTTAAAAACAGATGCATCTTTTTTATAATTTTTCATTAAATCTCCTAATAAATATATCGAACTTTATCGATATGTATTATAACAAACATATCGAAGTTTGTCAATATGTTTAAATGCTAATTTTCACAAAATATTACACTTGCAAAAATATTCAAATAATATATTATTAGAATAATCTAACATTTAAAGGAGATTGTAAAATGAAATACTCAATAGTTTATACAAGTAAAAGCGGAAATACAGAAAAATTAGCTCTTGCTATAAAAGAAGCTGCTAATGGAGAATGCTTACAATGCGTTAAAGCAAATGCTGTAGATAATGCTAAAGTTAATGATTCTGATATAGTATTTGTTGGTGCTGGAAGCTACAAAGGTACTTGCGATGAGGCTGCTGGCAAATTTATGGAAACAATTAAAAAACAAAAAAGTATTTTTATTCATGACTGTTGGTTATGGAGATAATCAAGCTTATTATGATAAAATGCTTAACCCTGCTAAAACATTTATAGATTCTTCTAATACAATAATTGGCACTTATGCTTGTCAAGGTCAGTGGATAGAAGGTCAGAAAAAAAATCTTGAAAATATGTTAGCTAAAGCTGCTACTGATGATGAGAAAAAAGTAATAGAAGGAAAATTAGCTAATCATTCAAATGCTATGGGTCACCCTAATGCTGAAGATTTAAATAAACTTAAAGACATAGTTAAATCTTTATAATAATTTTTTTGTAAATTGGGTGGGTTTTATGCCTACCCTTTTAACTTTTTAAAACCCTTCGCAAATAAAAATACTTCTCTGCTTTCATCTCTAGAACTTTTTGGCTTAAACACTGTTACAGAATCAAAATAATCATTAAGCTCTTTTTTAAAATTAGGCAAATCTTTACCATCAAAAACCTTTATAAAAAAATTGCCGTTATCTTTTAAAACATCTTTTGCCAAATAAAATATCTTCTCGCATAAACCAATAGAACGCAAATGATTAGTTTCTCTATCTGAAGTAGTATTAGGCATAGCATCACTAACAACAACATCAAACTCTATATTATCAAAAGTAGAAGCGTCCATCTCTTTTATATCGCCAAGAATAAATTTAAATCTCTGATGAGAGAAGCTATTAGGAAGTATATCCACTCCCACAACAGAACCCGTTTTAATAATCTTATTAAGCATATATTGACTAAAAGAACCAGGAGAACACCCTACATCAAGCACATTATCAGAAGATTTAATAAACTTAAATTTATTTTGTGCCTCTTCCAATTTAAATACACTTCTAGCTTTATAGTTTTCTTCTTTAGCTTTTTTAAAATAAAAAATCTTGAACTTTTTTCATAAGATAAAATTATATAATCCAATCTAATTTTTCTTCAGTCCTAGTAATACCAACAGGAACGCTTGTAAATGTAGATTTTTCTACTAAGTTTTCTAAACGTTTAATACCAACTATATCAATTCTAGACATAGCAGCATATCTTATAGCATCAGGAGTAGCCATAGCACAAGTTACAAGCACAGAATTAACTATATTAGAATTAACAGCATAATCATATAACTGTATAAGCTCTTCATTAAATATAGGACTATAAGACATTCTAAAAAATACTATCTTTTTAGTAGAATGAACACTCTTACCATCTTTAGCGAAAATTATAACATATTTCTTGTCTGTAGTCTTTAATGAATATGGAATCAAATTCATAGAAGATACTATTTTTAATGCCAAATCAGCAAAGTCATTTTCATCTAGCTTAAAGAAGTTTTTAATATTATCACTATATCTTGACTCTTTATATTCATTTAATTTCTTATTAGCATCTTTATAATTTGGGTCTATTATAATTATATTTTCTAAGTATTCTATAGCCTTATTAAGATTTTCCATTCTGCTGTAGCATTCAGACAATTGATATAATATAGCCAAATTCAATTCTCTATCAATACCATCATAAGCAATAGCCATTTCCAAATATTTTATAGCAAACTCTATATTATTCAATTCTATATAACATAAAGCTATCTCATACAATGATTTAATAGCATATTCTCTATCTTTGCTAGATATTTTATAATGTTTAATAGCGTTTTTGCAGTCTAATTTTCCTTTATATGCACGTCCTAAATTATAATTCAAAGCAGGATCATTAGGATATTTGTTAATAATACCATTCATTATAACTATAGCTTCATTATAGTTACCAGCACTAACATAACAATATGCCTTATATTTTAAAGCCTCTTTATTTGTAGAATCATTCTCTAAAGCATTCTCAAAAAATTGAAAAGCTGTATTATATTGACCATTATCATAGTATATTTTACCTATTTCTATAGATACATTTACTTTATACTCTCCGCCCAATTTTAATAATGATAAAAACTGTGCTAATGATTCTTCTTTTCTTCCTATAGCATTTAAAGACCTGCCTAAAGATATTACTGTTTCAGGAGAATTATCTCCAGTATCTATTGCATGTCTATATTCAACTATAGCAAAAGGATATTCACCCATTTTATAATAGCAATCGCCTATAATTTTATATATTTTATAAGATTTATTATGTGATTTATTTTTTGAGAGTATATCTCTTAGTTTTTTTATTGCCAAATTATATTTTTCTGATGCTATATAATTATTTACTCTATCCATATCGGACTGGACATATTTTGAATACAATTTTGGAAGTATTTTACTTGCAATAAAAAGCAATATAGAAAATACTACAATAAATACTATAATATAAATAGTCATAGTCTTTCTTAAAATTTTTTTGTATTTTATATTATATTACTCGGAATTATTTTCAATATGTAAAGTACTTTTTATTTTAATAGTTTATAAATTATAATTAATATTTTTATATTATGAATTACATAACTCTAAACATTTCTCAAGCCATTTGCAAGTATTCTCTTCACGCATAATAGCTCCTAACAATACTAAATAGTCACTAAAAGCATTTGTATTTTTTTCTGGAATAGAGTCAAATTTTTTTTGGTTGTTTCTTAAATGCTCTAATCTATCTCTATGCTGATTAAGATGATTTTTTATTAATTCTTCTCTATTTTTGTCTGATAAAAAATCTGAGAAAAACAACTGCAGTCTAAACTCATCTTTAAATGTAGGAGGAATATCTATTTTTGATTCAAGCCATTTCATAAAGTCTTTTTTACCAAGCTCAGTTATTGAATATAATTTCTTCTCTAATACATTACCTGATATTTCTATTTTATATTCTACCATACCCTGTTCATTAAGACTTTTTAATTCCGGATATATTTGGCTATGTTTTGCACTCCAAAATTCGCACAAAGCCTCTTCAAATTCTTTTGTAATATCATATCCCGTCATGCTTTTTTGATTTAAAAGTCCCAAAATAGCATACTTTAATACACCCATAAAAACCGCTCCAATAATTATTTTTTTATTATTGCATTTATTATAGCACTATTAAAACTAAAAATCCATATCAAGCAACATATACAAACTTATATGTATGTATTGACATGTTTAATTATATATGTTATCATTCGTATACATTAAAAAGATTAATAATTTACTATAAAGAGTAAAAGAATAACATTTTATAAATGTTTTTATATAAATAATAATTTACAGGAGTATAATTATGAATTACACAAAAAAGAGATGGTTTATACTTTTTGTGGTATGTTTAGCCAATTTATGTTTAGGCTCAATTTATACTTGGAGTGTATTTGCAGCACCTATGGCAGAATATTTATCTGGAATATTAGGAAAAACATTAACTTCTGCAGATTTAGCCATAGTATATACAATAGCTAATAGTGTAGGACCTATCACAATGATAAGCGGCGGTTGGGTTAATGATAAATTTGGACCTAAAAAAGTTTTGTTTGTAGGCGGAATGATGTGGGGACTTGGAATGCTTCTTTCTGGTTTTGCTACAAGTGTAGGATTTTTAATTGTATCTTATGCATTAATAGGCGGTCTTGGTTTAGGAATGGCATATGGTACGGCAATAAGCAGCTGCATAAAATTCTTCCCAGATAAAAGCGGATTGGTAGGCGGTATTATCACTGCAGTATATGGTTTTGGTTCTGTAGCTCTTCCTCCTATAGT
The DNA here is from genome assembly GCF_000325665.1 of Brachyspira pilosicoli P43/6/78. NCBI lineage: Bacteria > Pseudomonadati > Spirochaetota > Spirochaetia > Brachyspirales > Brachyspiraceae > Brachyspira > Brachyspira pilosicoli. The sequence goes on along the minus strand of NC_019908.1, from coordinate 338,442 downwards.
TACTGCGATAGTTAATAAATTTGATGCTCCTACTGCTTTCAAAATTGTTGGTATAGCTTTTTGTATTATACTTGCTTTTTGTTCTTTTACTATAGAAAAATGTCCTCCAAACTTTATACCAGATGGTTGGACTCCTAGAGAAAAGAAAAAATCAAATTCTGCTCCTGTAAATAAAGATTGGAAAGGAATGCTTCAAACTCCTGCCTTTTATGTGATGATACTTTTATTTACTTGCGGAGCTTTTACTGGAATGATGATTACTTCTCAGGCTTCAGCAGTTGCAAGGAATTTAGTTGGTATGAGTGCTATTGCTGCTAGTACTGCAGTATCTGTATTAGCATTATTTAATGTATTTGGAAGGATTTTAGCTGGTTATTCTTCAGACAAAATAGGAAGAATATTAACATTAGCTTTTTCATGCGTACTTGGAGCAATAGGTTTATTATGCCTTTACAAATCAGGAGAAGGCACTAATGTGATATTCTATATTGCCATATCAATAGTAGGTCTTTGTTTTGGTTCATTTATGGGAGTTTTCCCTGGATTTACAGCTTCAAAATTTGGAACATTAAATAACAGTGTTAATTATGGAATAATGTTTATTGGTGTTGCTATAGCTGGATATTTTGGACCAACTGTTATGGGAAGCATATATCGTCAATACGGTACTTATCAGAATGCATTTTTGGTGGCATGTGCTTTGAATATTTTTGGAATAGTATTAACAATAATATATTCAATTTTAGATAAAAGAGAGAAGAGAGCTAATTCTTAATTAATAAATAATTATATTTTAATTTAGCTTAATATAGTATCAAAAATTTAGTTCTTTTGGTTCTTTTATACCAATAAAAGAACTGGGGGTGCGGGGGCTAGTCCCCGCAAATAACTAAAATTAAAAAACTATTTTTTACAAAACATATTAATAATAATGAAATTAAATAAATCTAAGGAGTGTAAAATATGAAACATAAATATCCTAATCTATGTAAACCTATAACAATAGCAGGCGTTACTTTTCAAAATAGAATGTTTTCAGCTCCAATGGGCGGAACTGATATAACTAATGATGGCTGTATAGGACCTAAATCTACTGCATTTTATGAATTAAGAGCAAGAGGCGGTGCTGGTGCTGTTACAGTGAGTGAATGTATGGTGCATCCTGACACAGACGGTTCTCATGCTTATCATTTAGATACAAAAATATTAAACTCACTTGCTGCCGCTACTTATACTGCTGACGCTATACGCAGACATGGTTCAATAGCAAGTTTAGAATTATCTCACTCTGGTATGTATGCTGGTACATATATGACAGACAAAAGCAAAAAACAAAGTATGGCTCAATGGGGTCCTTCTGACACTGTTCGTCCTGACGGTATAGAAGTAAAATCTTTAACAAAAGAAATGATTAAAGATATTGTTGATGCTTACGGTAATGTTGCTTCACTTGCTAAGAGAGCTGGTTTTGAAATGCTTTTAATACATGGCGGACATGGCTGGTTATTAAATCAATTTTTCTCTCCTTATTTCAATAAAAGAAAAGACGAATACGGCGGAAGTTTAGAAAATAGATGCCGTTTAGCAATAGAAGTATTACAATCTGTACGTAAAGCTGTTGGAGAAAAATTCCCAATAGAGTTTAGGTTCAGCGGCTCAGAATTATTTGACGGCGGTTATGATTTAGACGAAGGAATAGAGATAGCTAAACAGATATCTCCTTATGTGGACTTACTTCATGTTTCTGCTGGTACTTATCAAAGAGGTTTTGGAGACACTCACCCTTCTATGTTTAAAGAACATGGTTGTAATGTATATTTAGCAGAGGCTATAAAAAAACATGTTTCTGTACCTGTATCAACTATAGGAGCTTTAAATAGTCCTGAACAAATGGAAGAGATTATTGCTTCTGGAAAGGCTGATATTGTTTATATGGCTCGTGCTTTGCTTGCTGACCATGAACTTCCTAGAAAAGTAATGGAAAATAGAGATGAAGAGATAGTACATTGTTTAAGATGTTTTACTTGTATGGCTGAACGTGCTGCTACTGCTACAAGAAGATGTACTGTTAATCCTCTAATAGGAAGAGAGCTTGACGGAGTTGAGATTATGCCTGCTAGAGAAAGCAAAAAAGTGTTAGTTGCAGGTGCTGGTCCCGGAGGATTATATGCGGCTTACACTGCTGCTAGAAGAGGACATAAAGTTATATTATGTGAAAAAGAATCAGAAGTTGGCGGTATATTAAAAAGCGAACAGGCTCTTCCTTTCAAAAAAGAAATGTATGATTTATCTCATACTTATGAATTACTTGCAAAAAAAGCTGGTGTAGAAATTCGTACTAATACAGAAGTAACAAAAGAGTTAGTTGAAAAAGAAAATCCTTATGCATTAATAATCGCAGTAGGTTCTACTCCTTTAGTTCCTCCTATAAAAGGTTTAGATGGAGACAATGTTGTAATAGTAAATAACTACTACAAAGAAAAAGATAAAGTAACTGATAATGTTGTTGTATTTGGAGGCGGTTTAGCAGGCTGTGAATGTGCTATACATTTAGGAATGGAAGGCAAAAAAGTACATCTTGTAGAAATGAGAGATGAACTTGCACCTGATGCCAATGTAAGACACAGACCTTTACTTTTAAAAGAAGTTGACAAATATGTTACAGTTCATACTGGATACAAAGGAATAGAAGTGAGAAAAGATGGAATATTATGCGTAGATAAAGACAATAAAGAAGTATTGGTTAAAGGAACTAGTGTGATATGTGCATTAGGGCAGAAATCTTGTACTGATACTGTTGAAAAATTAAGAGACACAGCTCCATTTGTAAGAGTGATTGGTGATGCTGCAAAAGTTGCTACAATAACAAATGCGGTTTATTGGGGCTATCATGCTGCTTTAGACATATAATACAATTCATAATTCCCTATTGGCTTTATAGTATAGAAATATATTATAAAGCCTTTTTTAACTTTATTCACACACCCCGCCCTATTATATTTATTGTTTTATTTTGAATTTTTTACTTAACTATTTCTTACTGTTTAATTAGAAAAAGCACCCCCACCCTAGTGTTAATCAAATTTATAATCTATATTAACGCACGGTTAGTTTATTATTATAACTTTATAAAATTTGAATTATAAACTAACTATATTTTTTGAGTTTATTCAGCGTGCGATAGATAAATTTTAAATTTAGTTTTATAGTAAAAATTCTAAATTAAAAAACAGCTTGGGCGGGTATGCTTTTTCTTTTGTGATTTTGAAGAATAATAAAATTTTATGTTCAAATTTAAGCAATAAATATAAAAGGGCGGGGAATGTAATAAAAATTATTTATTAATATTTAATATCAATAAAGGCTTTTTTTATATAGAAATTATGTTATAATGGTTTAACTTTTTTATAAGGATAAATTAATGGCTAATAATTCTATAGAAATAAGAGGTGCTAAAGAGCATAACCTTAAAAATATATCACTTTCAATACCTCATAAAACCCTCACTACTTTGACAGGAGTATCAGGAAGCGGGAAAAGCTCTCTTGCATTCGATACTATTTTTAAAGAGGGACAGAGAAGATATTTAGAATCATTGTCAGCTTATGCAAGACAGTTTTTGGGTGTTATGGCTAAGGCTGATGTTGAACATATTGAAGGATTATCTCCTACTATTTCTATAGACCAAAAAAGCGTAAATAAAAATCCTCGTTCTACTGTTGGCACTGTTACAGAAATCTATGACTTTTTTAGGCTTCTTTTTGCAAGGCTTGGAGTACCATATTGCTCTAAATGCGGACATAAAATCTCTAAGCAAAGTGAAGACCAAATTGCACAAAGTGTTTTGAGAGAGTTTGCTCAAAAAAGAATTTTAGTTCTCGCCCCTATTGTAAGAGATAGAAAGGGAGAGTATAGAAAAGAAATTGAAGAAGTAAAACTTGCAGGATATCCTAGAATAAGAATAGATAATATAGTTTATAAATTTGATGAAGATGAAATACCAGAACTTAAAAGATATGAGAAGCATACATTAGAAATAGTTATTGACAGGATAAAAGTAGAAGATAAATACTTGTCAAGAATCACTGATGATATTGAGAGAGCCATAAGAATAACAAAAGGCTTAGTAGCATTCTATGAAGAACATGAAAAAAGTGAAGAAGTATTAGAAACAGAAACTCCAGAAAATGCTGAAGAAGATACAAAAACAAAAAAGAAAAAAATAAAAAATGAGCAAGCAGTTTGAGATAGATAAGTATTATAAACTCTATACAACTGAAAGGTCTTGTGCAAACTGCGGGCACTCTATTGCTGATATTGAGCCTAATTTATTTTCATTTAATAACCCTATGGGAGCATGCACTGTTTGCGGTGGACTTGGAGTTGAACATGTATTCACTGAAAAACATATTGTAAAAGATGAGAATTTAAATATTTATGAAGGGGCTTTATCTTGTTTTGTAGATGACCATATAGGTTTTGATATGGAGTATGGTACTGATGAACTAGAAGTTATTGCCAAAACTTACAAAATAGATTTAAAAAAGCCTTGGAAAGATTTAACTAAAACAGAAAAGAAATATTTACTTTATGGTACTGATAAAGAAGTAAAATGGAGAAAAAGATTTTGGTATCATAGCAAAATGGTAGAAGAGAGAGTTCCTGGAATTTTAGACAGATTAAAATACGATTATGAAACTTATAAAAATAGTTATTATGCTAATTTTATGGACGAAGTTGAATGCCCTAAATGTAAGGGTAAGAGAATTAATGAAGATGCTTTGTCAGTAAAGTTTAACGGCAAAACTATAGCAGATTTCTCTTCAATGACTATAGAAGATTTATATGATTATTTCACTAAATTAAAATTAAAACCAAATGAAGAAGTAATTGGTGCTCCTATAGTAAAAGAAATTATTTATAGATTAACATTTTTGGTGAAAGTTGGACTTACTTATTTAACAGTAGAACGTTCTTCCCCTACTCTTTCAGGCGGAGAATCTCAAAGGATAAGATTAGCATCACAAATAGGAAGCGGACTTGAAGGTGTATTATATGTACTTGACGAGCCTTCAATAGGACTTCATCAATCAGACAATAAAAAATTAATTGAATCATTAAAAACATTAAGAGATAAAAATAATACCGTCATAGTTGTAGAGCATGATAAAGAGACAATGGAAGAGTCGGATTATTTAATCGATATAGGTCCTAATGCTGGAGTTAATGGCGGTGAAGTTGTTGGCATTGGTGATTATGAAGAGTTTATAAAATCTGATAAATCATATACTGCCAAATATTTACGCGGCGATGATGATATAGAGATTCCTAAACAAAGACGTGAAGGAAACGGAAAATTTTTAAAAGTAATTGGAGCTAATCAATTTAATCTTAAAAACATAGATGTTGAGTTTCCTTTGGGTTTATTTATTGTAGTTACAGGACTTTCTGGAAGCGGTAAATCTACTTTAGTTGAAAATATTTTAATGCGTGCATTGCATAATCATTTTTATGGTAAGAGTTTAAATCCTGGAAGCCATAAAAAAATAGAAGGGCTTGAAAATATTGACAAGGTTATAGAAGTTGATCAGTCACCTATAGGAAGAACACCGAGAAGCAACCCGGCAACTTATACAAAAGTTTTATCGCCTATAAGAGATTTATTTGCAGCTACTAAACTTGCTAAAATGAGAGGATATGATAAAGGCAGATTTTCATTCAATGTAAAAATAGGAAGATGTCCTACTTGTGAAGGTGCTGGAGTTATAGAACTTGAAATGCAATTTCTTTCAAATGTGTTAGTGCCTTGCGAAGAATGCGGTGGAAAGAGATTTAATGCAGAAACTCTAGACGTTAAATATAAAGACAAAACTATTTATGATGTTCTTGAAATGAGTGTATCTGAAGCAATAGAATTTTTTGATGGCATCACTTCTATTACAAGAATATTAAAAATAATGGAAGATATAGGACTTGGATATATAAAATTAGGTCAGCCTTCAACTACACTTTCAGGAGGAGAAGCTCAAAGAATAAAATTAGCAAGCGAGCTTCATAAAGTATCTACAGGAAACACTTTATATATATTAGATGAGCCTACTACAGGACTTCATTTTGAGGATATAAAGAAATTATTAAAAGCATTAGACGGACTTGTTGAAAAAGGAAATACTGTTTTAGTTGTAGAGCATAATTTAGACGTTATTAAATGTGCTGATTATATTATAGATATGGGGCCTTTAAGCGGAGATAAAGGCGGAAGAGTTGTTGCTGAGGGTAAGCCTGAAGATATAATAAAAGTAAAAGAATCTCTCACAGCAAAGGAACTTAAAGAAATATTAAAGCCTTCAAAAAAGAAAAAAGAAAATATCAAAACAGAACAAACAAAAAAAGAAGAAAATACATCTCTCATCATAAAAGGAGCTAATAAACATAATCTTAAAAATATAAGCTTGACACTCCCAAAAAACCAAATCAACGTTATTACAGGAGTATCAGGAAGCGGAAAAACTTCTCTTGCATTCGACACTATATTTAAAGAAGGTCAAAGAAGATTTGTTGAATCGCTTTCTACTTATGCAAGAAGATTTTTAGGAAGATTTGAAGATGCTAATGTTGAAAAAATTGAAGGCTTAGCACCAGCAATTGCAATAGACCAAAAAAATGTAAGCAGAAATCCTCGCTCAACTGTGGCTACTGTTACAGAGATTTATGACTATTTCAGATTAATTTTTGCAAGGCTTGCTAAACCTCATTGCCCGCATTGTTCTGATAAAGATACTCTAAAAGCCGAAACTCCTTCAATACTTGCTACTGAAATTGTTGACACTATGGAGCAGAATAAACTTGTAATAATTTCTCCTCTATATCATAGCTCATTTAATCATAGATTTACTTTTAATGACAATGATGCAAAAGATATTAAAAAGATTATAGAGAAAACAAGAGAAGCTGGATATGTGAGAATGCAGATTAACAATAATGACTATGTTATAGATGATATTACAGAAGAAGATATTAAAGAATTATCAAAAGAAGAAATATATTCTGTTGGTATTGTAATTGATAGAGTTGTTGTTGGAAAAGATAAAAGGGCAAGAATTGCAGATGCTCTTGAAAAAGCAATGGATTTATCAAACGGAGTAGCACATATAAAAGCCACTCAAGGAATAATTGTAAAAGAAAGTTTCCACACAAAATTCCCAGCTTGTTTACTTCATGGAATTTTATTTGATTTTGAAGTGACACCAAGACATTTTTCATTTAACTCGCATTGGGGATATTGTGAGGAATGTAAAGGGCTTGGAAGCAAACCTACATTTAGTATAGATTTAGCTATAAAAGACAGCACAAAACCCTTATTTGACGGGGCATTAGATACTGCTATTCATAATATGTTTTCTACTCCAGGAAAATATTATACAGATTCTTTAATGAGATTTTTAAAAAGAAACGGCATAACAAAAAAGGATTTGTATGAAACTCCTTTTAATGAACTTGACAAAAAAGTTATTGATACATTTTTCTTTGGAGGCGATTATTCTGTAGGAAATGTTATTACTGAGTGGCATTCTAACAACGATGTTACAAGTGAAGACTATTCAGAATGGAAAGATAAATCACTTGGTAAATTCTTTATTGATGAGGAATGTAGCTCTTGTCATGGAGAGAGATTAAACGAGATAATAAGGTCATACACTATACAAAATAAAAACATAAGCCAAGTATGTGCAATGACAGTTGAAGAAGCCATTAACTTTTTTGATGAACTTCCAACTCTTTTAACTGAAAGAGAAAATACTATATCAAAAGAAGCAATAAAAGAAATTAGAACAAGATTAAGTTTCTTAGATAAAGTAGGACTTGGATATTTATTTTTAAGCAGGAAATATGCAACTCTTTCAGGCGGTGAGGCACAGAGAATAAGGCTTGCCAGTCAATTAGGTTCTAAACTTACAGGGGTGCTTTATGTATTAGATGAGCCTACTGTAGGACTTCACCCAAGAGATACCAACCATTTGCTTGATACTTTAAAAGAATTAAGAGATTTAAAAAATACTCTTGTAATAGTAGAGCATGACAGAGATACTATGAAGGCAGCTGACAATATTGTAGATATGGGACCTTATGCCGGTGCTTTTGGAGGTGAAGTAGTTTTCCAAGGTAAATATGATGATATATTAAAAGATAATGATTCACTTACAGGAAATTATTTAAGCGAGAGAAAAAAAGTATTTGAAAAAACTGCTGTAAGAAATGAAGAGACTGAATGCATAAAATTAAAAAATGTTTCAACAAACAATTTAAAAAATATTGATGTTGATATACCGCTTAAAAAAATAGTAGTAGTTACAGGAGTATCTGGAAGCGGTAAGTCATCATTAATAATAGACACTCTCTACCCTGCTCTAAAAAAACGCAGACTCAATCAATACTCAAAATTTGAAAGTGTTGAAATACCTGAGATTATTTCGGATACTATATTAGTTGATCAAATTTCAATAGTGGGCTCTATTAGAAGTACATTGGTAAGCTATAGTAAAGTATTTGATAAAATAAGAAATATATTTGCTAAAACTCCTACAGCAAAAGCAAAGGCATTTGCAGCAGGACGTTTCTCATACAACGGCAAAGAAGGAAGATGCAATATATGTGAAGGTAAAGGAATAAGAAAAATTGCAATGCACTTCTTATCCGATATGGAAATAGTTTGTGAGGCTTGCGGTGGTAAAAGATATAACGATGAAACTTTGTCTGTAAGATTCAAATCTCTAAACATAGCAGAAGTATTAGAACTTACAGTTGATGAGGCAATAGAGTTTTTTGACTTTGACAAATCAATTACTAAAACACTTTCTATAATGAGTGAGGTTGGGCTTGGTTATATAAAACTCTCTCAAAGGCTTGATACTTTCTCAGGCGGTGAATTACAGCGTTTGAAACTTGCAACAGAGTTAGCTAAAAAACAAGGTGATGAGCATATAGTATACATTTTAGATGAACCTACTACAGGGCTTCATTTTGATGATGTTAATAAACTTCTCATAGCTTTAAATAAATTAGTAGAGAAAGGACATAGCGTTATAATAATAGAGCATAATCCTGATGTTATAAAAGCTGCCGACTATATAATCGATTTAGGTTTAGAAGGCGGCACTAATGGAGGAGAAATCATTGCAAAAGGTACTGTTGAAGAAATTCTGGAGATGAAAAAAGGCTACACTTGGAAATATATTTAATTAATAAATTTTAAATCATGTAAACAAATACTATATAAAAAATAAAGAGGATAGTTAAATTAATAACTACCCTCTTATTAAAATTACACAAATATTTTTATTACTCAAATATAGTTTTGTATTCGTCTTTCAAATAAGGTTTGATTTCTTCTGTTGGTATTAATACCCTAGTCTCACCTATTGCATAAGGTCCTATTTCATATATTCCCCAAGTAAATACTAAACCTTTTGATGTCAAATAGAAATTGTTGTTTTCTAATGAAATCTCATCTAATCCGAAATATGAATTAGCATCTCTGCCTTCTATTTTTACTAGTTTATCTACTATTAATTTAATTAAGTCAGCACTTTTTAAGTCTATTATTAAATCTTCTATTTTTAACTTGTTTCCATTTTCTAATGAATACACGCTATTTACTGTAGCATAGTTTCCATGTGCTCCGCCTGTATATTCATAAACTAATTGATTAATAGATACAACTTTTTCACTCAAATAATCTATGCCAAATTGTGAAGAATAATTTTCTATATGTGATATATAATCAGATTTTACCCATTCATCATATATAGGAGTCATTTTGTTGCTTATTAAACTTTGAGCTGTTAATAATTTTGTTGGGTCATTGAAAGTGCTTACATCAGTAATGCCAAAATCTTTATTTATGTCTAAATTAATTTTATCTATGTTTGCAGATTTGCTGTCATTGTTTAGAGCAAATATTGCTGTTTTGAATTGAAAAACTCTTTGACCATTAGTTGATGATTCAGGAGAAACATTTGAATAAGTATATTCTATTATTTTAGCACCTGTTACAGGAGTTTTTGGTGCTTTGAAAGTCATTTCTTTACCATCTATTTTGGCAACAAATGGATATGCTATGCTTGGAAAATTTCCTTCTAATGTTTTATTGTCATAAGAAACAGCTGAAATATTTCCTTCATCAAGCTCGCCTGCTTTTGTAACATTAAATGTGTTTAAGTTTTGATTAATATCTCTGTAATATATAACTCCAAAATTACCGTTTTCATTTTGTGCTATCTCAGAGTTAATATATTCTCCTGTATCAGAAACCAAATATACAACATCATAATTATTAGCTTTTTCATTTTCGCTAAGTTGTAATGGTGTGATTTCTGCTGTATTATTATCTGTTACTGTTTCTTGTTTGGTATTATTTGAATTACCGCATGAAACAAAAATAAATAAAGTACATAATGCTGTTAAAAAAATTGCTTTCATTTTTTTTATCCTTAATATAATTTTCTATATAAAAACAAAACATATTTTAGCTTGTAAAATAATTGAAAAGAAATTAATATTTAAACTCCACAGTATAATGCGTAATAGCATCATGAGGCATAATGTAGTCTCTGTTACTTTTCATAAGCTCAAGCATATCAGCCCTAGCATCATAATGCATACCAAGAAGTACATCTTTTACATATCCTCCTTGTCCATTATTGACAATATCACTCCAATGAGTTCCATCTCTCAATTCTTTTGCTGTCTTTCTCAAATCATTTATTACAATAGAATAATCTTTAATAGTATTATACATATATTCTATTTGTTGATAATCCACAAGCTGAACTGCTTTATTATTAATATTAAGCATCACTTTCTTGCCTCCGCTTTGCCATACCATTAATTTATCTGTATAATCTATAGGAGTGATGACTGTCCAATATTCATCTTTATTCGGCTCTTTATCTTTGGTTAAAAATTGATTAAGCCCCGCTGTTTTTATATGTTCTTCTGTAATAGTAAAATATTCCTGCCCGCTGTCATAAGCTGCTTTTATTTCTTCATAAGGAGGTATAGGCACATAATAAGTTTTCTTATTTATTATATAAGTTTCATAAGAATTGTCTGATTTATAATATCTGCCGTTATTTAGCTTTATCCAATTAGGCTCTTCAGGCGTTTTTATTCTATTTTGTATATAAGGTAAATTTCCGCCAAGTGATAAATAAGAATCTATTTCATTTGCCTTGTCATAAGCTGAAGAATTAGGCTCTTTCTGCCAAGTTACGCCATCGGTAGTTGACCATATAGTATTATCATTTTCAAAAGATTCAATTTCATAATCCCAATAAGGTGATTTTATCCATTTATAATATGCTCTTAAACCTTTTGTAATATATATTTTATTTTTATCATAGCGAATAGTAAGACTGCTTCTTTGTCCCCAAGGTGTAGTTATTTTTTCCCAATTAGCCCCAACCGAGGTATCTTTATTTTTATATACTCTATAATATACATCCTTACTTACTGTAAATGATCCTAAATCTGTACTTCTGCATCCGCTTGGATTTTGCTCAGAAAAATCTTCTTTTAAACCTATTAAATATATATAATCTTTAAACTCAACAGTTCTATAGCCACTGGCTCCGAATCTTCCTTGAAAACTAGCATTAGGGTCTGTACTTACTGAAGGAAAAGTTTTATAAATATTATTGCTAGCCCCTTCAAATTTCCAATTTATTAAATCTGATGATGTTCTTATCCTATTATCAAAAGTTATTCCTGTAATAAATGAATGATAATCTTCTTCGCCTTTACAGTCTGTAGTAGTAAAGGAACGTGAAGAATACGAATAAGTTCCATAATCATAATATTCATACAAAACTCTATCTTCTTCTATTACATTCATATAATAACAATCACTGTAGCCTTTACTGTTTTTATCATAAATCATTATATTTGCATTATCATCTATTTGTAAAATTACACGTCTATCTATTTGAGTTAATGTTTTAGTTTCAGGTTTATACTCATACATATAATCAGCTAATATATACCATTTGCCTTGATATCTAAACTTCCTTCTAAAGGCTCCAAATACTTCACCATCTTTGGCAGGCACTGGATTAACATCAATATGTCCGGGTATTGTTTCTTCCGGAAATCTAAAATCTGTTTCAGGCGGTATATAGGTTGGACCTAATATATTAAACTTTTCGCAAGATATAATTAACACTATAACAAGAATTAATAAAACAAATATTAAGTATAGTTTTTTATTAAATTTCTTTTTCATAAAAATAGAAACCATAAATATATTTTTGATAATTAAAAAAATAGCAAAGCATCATTATTCAAAACTATATTAAATTATACACAACAAATCGAACATATTCTACAATACAAATATCATTTTTCAAGCCATATTGATAATTTTTTATTAAAATATCTTAATATTTTTTATTGCCAAATATTTATGGCTATAAAATAATTAATATTTTAATCATAAAATTGTTATAAATACTTGACTTTTATGTTATTAATAGTATAATTAAAGGCAAATATTAAACAGTTTTTAGGAAAAATAAAAATGTATAATATAATCTCTTACATCAAAAATAATTTCTCAAGGCGTTAAGCCTCTATTTTATTTCTTCTAATCTAAAAATAAATTTTTTTAAAAACAATTAAATATTATTCTTTATAATATTATTTTAAATCATTATAGGAGCGTTTTATATGATAAAAGTATCCGTTATAGGTGCAACAGGATATGCAGGTGCAGAATTAATTAGACTGCTATTATCTCATACTAAAGTAGAATTAAATAACATTTCTTCAAAAAGTTTTGTTGGGAAAAATATAAACGAAATATATCCTAACTTAAATAAAAACTTAGATAAATTATTAATAGATGAAAATGAAATATTTGAAAACTCTGATGTTGTATTTGCATCACTTCCTGCTGGTTTAAGCGATGAGATTGCAAATAAATGCTTTGAAAAAAATATTTTATTTATAGATTTGGGTGCTGATTTTAGATTGGACGATGAAGAAGATTATAAAAATTGGTACGGCAAAGAATATAAATATAAAAATCTTCATAAAGAGGCTATTTATTCAATACCTGAAATAATTAAGTATGATAATGTATATGGTAAAAAACAATTAAAGAATGCAAAAATTATAGGAAACCCAGGCTGCTACCCTACTTCTATAGGTTTGGCATTAGCACCATCTTTAGTAAACAAATTAATACAAAAAGATGATATTATAATTGATTCAAAATCTGGAGCTACTGGTGCAGGAAGAGAATTAAAATTAAATACTCATTATACTGAATGTAATGAAGCATTTGCTCCATACAAAATTGCTGAACATAGACATACCCCAGAAATAGAGCAAACATTATCAAACATATACGGTGAAGATATAAAAGTTACTTTTGTTCCTCATTTGCTTCCATTAAACAGAGGAATAGTTTCAACAATATATGCTAAATTAGAAAATAAAAATCTTAAATTAGAAGATATACATAACATTTACAAAGAGTTTTATAAAGATTCAGCATTTGTAAGAGTATTAAATATTGGAGAGATAGCAAATTTAAAATATGTTAAATACTCAAATTATTGTGATATATCTTTGCATATGGACGAGAGAACAAACAAATTAATAATAGTATCAACAATAGACAATATGGTAAAAGGAGCAGCAGGACAGGCAATACAAAACATGAATATAGCTTTAGGCTTTAAAGAAGATGAAGGGTTAAATATAATACCTCCAGCTTTTTAATAATTATAAATATATATTTTTACACAATTTTTATTAAACAACAATAGGAGAATAAAATGATAGATATTAAACAAATTGAAGGCGGTGTATGTGCTTCTGAAGGTTTCTTCGCAAATGGAATACATGCTGGAATAAAGAAAAATAAAGAAAAAAAAGATTTAGCAATAATTTATAGTAAAAGTCAATGTTCTGCTGCTGCAGTATATACTCAAAACAAAGCATGCGGAGCAAACATCACAGTAAGTAAAGAACATTTAAAAGATGGAAAAGCAAAAGCTATTATATGCAATTCTGGCAATGCTAATACTTGTAATAAAAACGGAGTGGAAGTAGCAAAAGAGATGTGCAAACTTACTGCTGATGTACTTGGTATTGATGAAAAAGAAGTAGCTGTTGCTTCTACTGGAGTTATAGGAGTACCTCTTCCAATTGAGCCTATAGAAAAAAATATAAAAGAGCTTATAGACAATGCCAACCACTCTCATGAGCATGCTAAAAATGCAGCAAGTGCAATAATGACAACTGACACATTTATGAAAGAAATAGCATATGAGTTTGAAATTGATGGTAAAAAAGTGCATATTGGAGGTACTGCAAAAGGAAGCGGAATGATTCACCCTAATATGGCTACAATGCTTGCATTTATCACAACAGACTGCAATATATCAAGCGAAATGCTTCAGAAGGCTTTAAGTGAAGATACAAAATCTACATATAATATGGTTAGTGTTGATGGAGATACTTCTACAAACGATATGTGTGTTGTTCTTGCTAATGGTGAAGCTAAAAATACTTTGATAGATAAAGAAGATGATAATTATAAAATATTTTGCAAGGCATTAAATATGACTAATACTTATTTATCCAAAGCAATAGCTAAAGACGGAGAAGGAGCTACAAAGTTAATTGAATGCGAAGTAATGAATGCTAGTGATATAAAATTAGCAAGAAAAATAGCAAAATCTGTAATAACATCAAATTTAGTTAAGGCTGCTATGTTTGGGTGTGATATGAACTGGGGAAGAATTTCATGTGCTATAGGTTATACTGATGCTGACTTTGATATAAATAAAGTTTCTATAAATGTTGGTTCAAAATATGGAGAGATGAATGTTTATAAAGAGGGATATGGTGTGGAGTTTAATGAAGATGAAGCTTTAAAAATATTAAAAGAAGATGAGATAAAAATTACAATAGATATGAACTCTGGCAATAGTAAAGCTGTAGCTTGGGGCTGTGATTTAACTTATGATTATGTAAAAATTAACGGCTCATACAGAAGCTAAAATCTTATATAAAGCAATATAGATACAAGGAAATAAAAATGGAAAATATTTCAAATAGAGATAAGGCACTAATACTTAATCAGGCACTTCCATATATACAAAAATACACAGGGAAAACCGTTGTAATAAAATATGGCGGAAGTGCTATGGAAAATCCTGAGTTAAAAAAGAAAGTGATGAGCGATGTTGCTTTGCTTTCTACTGTGGGAATAAATGTTATAGTGGTTCATGGCGGAGGAAAAGATATTACTGCTATGCTTAACAAAATAGGAAAAGAATCAAAGTTTATAAATGGCTTAAGATACACTGACAGCGAAACTGCTGAAATAGTAAAAATGGTTCTTGCTGGAAAAGTTAATAAAGAGTTGGTGGCTTCTCTTGAAAACTCTGGAGGTAAATGTTTAGGTATATGCGGTATTGACGGCAACATGTTTAAAGTGAGCAAATATAAAGGGGATATTGATTTAGGATTTGTTGGAGATGTAGATGATGTTGATACTCATTTGCTTAATACTATAATAACAAACGAATATATTCCAATAGTTGCTACTATAGGCTGTGATAAAGAAGGAAATGTTTATAATATTAATGCTGATACTGCTGCTGCCAAAATAGCAGAAAGTTTAAAGGCTGAAACATTAATATATATGACAGACACACCAGGGCTTTTAAAAGATAAAGATGATGAAAGCACTTTAATAAGCAAAATAAATATTAAAGAGATAGATAATCTTATAAAAGACGGTACTATATCTGGAGGAATGATACCTAAAGTTCAGCACTGTATTAATGCAGTACAAAATGGAGTATCAAAAGTATTTATAATAGACGGAAGACTATGCCATTCATTATTGATAGAGATGTTTACTGATGAAGGTATAGGAACAATGTTTTATAAAGATTAATAAATATAAATTAAATAATGAGGGTAAAAACATGGCATGCAAAAAAAATAATAATAATCAAAATAATGAAAAATCAAAGTTAAAAAAAGAATATATTAATAACAGCAAAAAATATGTTGCTAACACTTATGCAAGATTCGATTTAGTTTTAGAGTCTGCTAAAGATACTAAATTAAAAGATATAGAAGGAAAAGAGTATATTGATTTAGGAAGCGGTATTGGAGTTAATAGCATTGGTTATGGAAATAAAAATTGGATTAATGCTGTAGTAAATCAAGCAAAAACACTTCAGCATACTTCAAATCTTTTCTACACAAAACCTTATATTGATTTGGCAAAAAAATTATGCTCTATAACAAAATATGATAAAGTATTTTTCTGCAACTCTGGTGCCGAATCAAATGAAGCTGCTATTAAATGTGCAAGAAAGTATTCTTTTAATAAATATGCCAATAATGATAAAAATTATAAAAGAAACAAAATTGTAACATTAAAAAACTCTTTTCATGGAAGAACTATCTGTACAATTTCAGCTACAGGTCAGGAAGTTTTTCACAATTACTTTTTTCCATTTTTGGAAGGCTTTTCATTTGCAGAAGCTAATAATTATGAAGACACTATAGAAAAATTAAAAGACAATGCATGTGCTATAATGATGGAACTTATACAGGGTGAAGGAGGAGTAATACCTCTTGATAAAGAATATGTACAAAAGATAAAAAAATACTGCGAAGAAAATGACATACTCTTTATAGTAGATGAAGTTCAAACTGGTGTTGGAAGAACAGGAAAGTTTTTATGCTCTGAACATTTTGGAATTAAACCAGACATCACTACATTAGCAAAAGGTTTAGGAGGCGGGCTTCCTATAGGGGCTATACTTATGAATAAAAAATGCTCTGATGTATTTGTTCCTGGAGACCATGCTTCTACATTTGGAGCTAATCCTGTTGTCGCTGCTGGAGCTTTGGAAGTATTAAACATTATAGACAAAAGCCTTTTAAAAGAAGTTGAAAAAAAATCTAAATATATAAAAAGTAAATTAACAAAACTTAATAATGTTGTAAGTGTGGACGGAATAGGTTTAATGCTTGGAATAGGATTAAAAGAAGGATTAAATGCTAGAGAAATAGTAGAAAAATGTATATCAAAAGGAGTAATTCCTTTGACTGCTAAAAATAAAATAAGACTTCTTCCTCCTCTCACAATAACTGATAAAGAATTAGAAAAAGCCGTTTCAATACTTTCTGAGTGTATAGGATAAAGATAATAGATTTGCTTCATAATGATATTTTTTACATTATGAAGCAGGTTTATATATACTGGATTTTTTTAACTTTGTCAACTAATGGACTTTATGTAAATGTTATCTACTTTTTTGTGCACACGCTCTGCGGACTTAGTCAAAATAGATGCCACAGGCACGCTTCGCGAAAATGCAATTGCTAGAACTTTATATTAAAAACATGCTATTAAATATAGGGTATAACCTATAAAAATGCAGTTCTTTTGGTTCTTTTATACCAATACCACAGGCACTTCCTTCGGTCGTAAAAGAACTGGGGTATGGGGCAAAGCCCCAAATATAAAAACAAAAATATAAATTTATGTTGACAAAATATAGATGTTTAAGTATATCATAAAAAATTATGCTCTTATATCTCTCTTATTAAAAATAATTATAGCTAGTATATTAGTAACTATTCCAATAATAAATAAACATATAGCACATATTAAAAATGTATTAAAATCACTACTATATTTAGATGGTGCAAATAATGTTATAATACTTAAATATTTAAAAAACTCTGCCTTCTCTCCTACCCTTGATATCATTTGAAAAAGCATGAATAATATACAAAGTCCAGCACCCGCCCAAAGAGAAATTGATGTGGAAGAAAAACTAACGGAGCTTAAAAAACATATTCCCAAAAAAGAAAGCCATAAACCATAAAGAGCAATATTTATAATAATAAGTTTTGTTATATCAAGTTCTCCTTTAAACATCATCTCACTTGTAATTATAAGGAGTATAGTGATATATAGGTTTAATATAAATATTTCTAAAACAGCACTTAATATTTGTGTAGATATTATCTTTATTCTTGAATTAGGTGTTGCAAATAAATATGCAATGCTTCCTTTATCAATGTATCTTATAACAAGTCTATTAACAAGCAAAACAATAAAAACTAATGGAAAAATAATAAGCAAAAAAGAATATAAATAATCAATTAAAAAGTCAGTTAAATTACTAGAAAAATTATTCATTCCAAATAAAGCAAACATCTGAGGCATACTCTCAACCATAGAGTTTAAACTATCAACAAGTTTAGGGTCAAACATAGAAACTATAATTGCTCCATACATAGTTAATACCAAAGCAAATATTAATAATATTTGAAAATTTGATTTGAATTCTTTTTTTAATAAAACTAAATTAAACATACAAACTCCTATTATAATAAAAATCAATTACTGTAAAAATGCAAAAATAACTCCTCCAATGTCTGAGTTGAAGAATTAATATCTAATATATCATAATTGCTAAGTTCTTTTATAAAATTATTAATTTCATTATTGATAATAGAAAGCTTTACAATATTATTATTTAGCTCTGATTTAAAACTAATTTTATTTTTAAAATTTAACGCTTCTTCATTTGTTTTAAAAACCACTTCAAAATTTTTATTCTTTTTAGATTTTAATTCTTCCATATTCTCTATAGCTATAAGTTTGCCGTCTTTTAATATAGCAGTTCTGTCGCATGTTTTTTCAACTTCTTCAAATATATGCGATGACATAAAAATAGTAGTACCTTTTTTTTCTCTTCTAAAATCAATTCAATAAACTTTTTTTGCATCAAAGGGTCAAGTCCGCTCGTAGGCTCATCTAGTATAACAACTTCAGGCTCATTCATAAAAGCACATACTATAGCTATTTTTTGTTTTGTACCTTTTGACATACTTTTTATTTTTCTATTAGCATCAAGTTCAAATAAATCTGTAAGCTCATTAATTCTTTT